>JAEWBS010000092.1 GCA_023391005.1 Bacillota bacterium
TCGTCAAGGAAAAGGTCAAGCCTACGGTGAGTATTGTCTCACCGGGCGCGTCGGCCTTCCTCACCACCAACATGCCGACGATCACGGCGCAGCTGCGCGACGCCGACAGCGGCGTGAAGATCTCGACGCTGTCTTTTAAGCTCAATGGCGTTACGGTGGCCTACAACGCCGCAGGCATGACCTGCACGCCGGTGACGGGCGGGTACAACATCAGCTACACGCCGCAGACGGTGCTTTCCGATGGGGCGCATACCGTCACCGTGGCGGTGACCGATAACGACGGCAACACATCCTCCACGGCCTCGCGCAGCTTCACGGTCGACACGGTAGCCCCGACGCTCAACGTTGTTTCCCCGGCAGCCGGACTGATTACCAACCAGACGGCGGGCACTGTTGTGGGCACGACGAGCGACGCCACAAGCAGCCCCGTGACGCTGACCATTACCGTCAACGGCAGCAGCGTCGGTGCGGTGACGGTGGACGGCGACGGCAATTTCTCGAAGGCAGTGACCTACGCCGAGGGCAACAACACGGTGGTTATCACAGCAGCCGATTCGGCGGGCAAGACCACGAGCGTAACCCGCACCGTGACGGTCGATACGATTCCGCCCGAGTTTATCAGCGTGACGCTGACCCCCAACCCGGTGGATGCCGGTCAGACCTACATCCTGTCGGTGAACCTGTCATGATTACGTCGGTGCGCGGCAGCGCCGACGGGCATGAGCTGGTGCTGACGCCCACCGGCAACGGGTGGCGGGCAATTCTGCCGCCCGACCTCGACGACGGGCAGTACATCGTGACGCTGACCGCTACCGACGAGGCGGGCAACAGCACCGACTATCGCGGGGTACTGTATCTGTGCGCAGGTATCTGCAAGCTGGAACTGCGGCAGGAGATGGCGGCATTGCTGCCGCTGCCGGACGGGCTTTCTGTTCACCTGCTACCCGAGCGGTGGCAGCTGCGATTTGTACGGCATTGGAGGTGTGGCGCATGAACAGCATTCGCTTTGCGTTGGGAGAGCAGCGCTATCTCGAGTTTGAAGTCCGGCCAAAACGCCAGAACGACACGGTGGTGATTACCGAAGCGGTCTGGACGCTCTCGCAAAACGGCGAGCCGACGGACGGCGGCGACTGCGAGGTAGACGGAAGAATCATCCGGATGCTGATCTCGCCTGCCGGTAAGGGGGTTTACCAGCTTGAGCTGACCGTCACGGTGCCGCCTGAGATCCGAAAGGAGCGGCTGATGCTCTATGTCGATTAAGTTTCTATCGGCGGCGATAGCCCCTGCCACGGTGGTGGCGGGGGCTTCGTTTATCCTGTCGGTGCAGATGGAATATCGGCCGTTGAGCTGGGCGGAACTGGAGGGCGAAAGCTTGACCTTCTCGCAGCTTGACCAGAAGGCGTTGGTTTGGCAAAAGTTTGAGTCGGGTGTGTGGATTGAATAATTCCTGTGTGGGTACTGTAGATACCGCCGCGCGGGACTGCAAGTGAGAGGATTTAAAAATGGATAACACAAAAAAGGCCGTCAGCACAGCGATCGGCATGGCTGGGGCGGCCCTGATGGCGCTACTTGGCGGGTGGGACACGGCCCTGCAGACGCTCATCGGCTTTATGGCTGCAGATTACATTACTGGCGTCATCGTTGCGGCAGTGTTTGGAAAAAGCAATAAGACTGAGGGCGGCGCACTGTCTTCTGCGGCGGGACTTCGGGGGTTGTTTCGCAAGGGGGGCATGCTGATACTGGTCTATATCGCGTGCCAGCTGGATTTCTTGGTCGGCGCAAACTACATCAGAGACGCTGTTATCATTGCGCTTGTCACAAATGAAATGGTGAGCATTCTTGAAAACCTTGGGCTGATGGGCGTGCCGATTCCGGCAGCCGTCACCAAAGCTTTAGAAATTCTTAAGAACAAAACAAAGGAGGGAGAAAAGTGAACAATATCTTTGAAGCAATTAATTTGGTTGAAACGGCAAAATGGCTACTGATCTTGCTGCTGGGCGGCGGGCTTGCGTATTACCGTGCCAGCGCCAAACTGCAAAACGTTATGGGCCATATGATCGCCGAGGCGGAGAGCATATACCGCAATAGTTTTGGGAGCACCAAATTTGAGTGGGTTTGCAACACGCTGCATGGCATACTTCCCGCGCCACTACGCGTTATTATGACGCGGCAGATGATTGAACGCCTTGTTCAGAACACCTTTGACGCAATGGCGGCATACGCTAAAATGCAGCTTGATGAGCTGCTCGACAGCACAATGCCTGACATTGAACGCACGGGGGATTCGCCATGCTTGAAATGATTGATATATCTGAACACAATGTGCGGCGCGGCGCCATCAATTGGCATGCGGTAAAGGCCACTGGTATAAAGGGCGTTATGATCCGCATCGGCTGGGCCGGATACGAGGGGCATATTGCCGCAAATAACGCCGTTGATCAAAGTCTTACATCAAGCATCCGGGGCGCGCGCACCGCAGGGCTGGATGTGGGACTATACGTTTACACCTATACTAAAACGCCCGAAGCCGCAAAAATCGCGGCGGCTGAATGTGTCGAGATTGCCAAGCGCTATCCCGGCATGATCAACCTGCCGATTGCGTTTGACGTTGAAGAGACCGCGCTGCCCTGCTTGACCCAGCAGGGAAAAAGCGGCCTGACCGATACTGTCATCGCGTTTCTCGACGAGGTCAAGCGGCTGGGTTATTATGCGGTGTGGTACACCTACACCGCTTTCGCGATTCAGTATCTCGACCGAGTGCGGTTGGCGCCGTATGATCTGTGGGTCGCCGATTATCGCGGCAGCGAAAGCCTTATGCAAAGCCAGCTTGGTCGCAGTGACTACGGCATGTGGCAGTATATCGGCGACAAGGGCGTTTGTGCGGGCGTTACCGGCCCGTGCGACCGCAACTATTGCTACCGCGATTATCCGTCTATTATTGCGGCGGCAGGGCTCAATGGCTTAGCCGCTAGCACACCGACGGACTATAAGACGTTATACGAGACCGAGCGGACCGAGCGCCAAAAACTGCAAATTGAGTTAGAGGCTGCACAGAAAAAGGCGGATAAATTTGACCGCATGATGGAGATTGCACAGGCTTAAAATAAAAAATCGCTATGCGGTTTGTCGCCCTATTTTATGAATTGGTAAAAACACCCCGGGAATCTGCAAACCGCAGACTCCCGGGGTGTTTTGTGCTTTATACGCCCACCGAATAGTTGGGGGCTTCTTTGGTGATATAGATGTCGTGCGGGTGGCTCTCTTTGAGACCGGCGCCCGTGATGCGCACAAACTGTGCTTTCTCATGCAGCTCGGCGATGGTCTGGCAGCCGGTGTAGCCCATGCCGGAGCGAACGCCGCCGATGAGCTGGTACACGGTGTCGGACAGCGGGCCCTTGTACGGTACGCGACCCTCGACACCCTCGGGGACGAGCTTGCGCGCGTCCTCCTGAAAGTAACGGTCCTTCGAGCCCTTTTCCATCGCGGCGAGTGATCCCATGCCACGGTAGACCTTGAAATTTCGGCCCTGATAGATTTCGGTCTCGCCGGGCGATTCGGCGCAGCCGGCCAGCAGGCTGCCGAGCATGACGACATTGGCGCCGGCGGCCAGCGCCTTGACGATATCGCCCGAATATTTGATGCCGCCGTCGGCAATGGCGGGGATGCCCCGCTTTGCGGCCGCGCAGCAGGCGTTGTAGATGGCCGAAATCTGCGGCACGCCGCAGCCCGCGACAACACGGGTGGTGCAGATAGAACCGGGGCCGATGCCGATCTTGATGCAGTCGGCGCCCGCGTCGATGAGCGCTTCAGCCCCCTCGGCGGTTGCGATGTTACCGGCGACGATCGCGACGTCGGGGAAGGCGTCGCGCACTTTTTTCACGCACTCGATAATATTCTGGCTGTGGCCGTGGGCCGAATCGAGCACCAGCACGTCCACCTGTGCGTGAATCAGCGCTTCGGCACGCTCCAGCACGTTTGAGGTGACGCCAATGGCGGCGGCGCAGAGCAGACGCCCACTCTTGTCACGCGCCGAGTTCGGGTAGCGCACCGCCTTTTCGATATCCTTGATCGTGATCAGGCCCTTGAGCTTGTAGTCGTTGTCGACAATTGGCAACTTCTCAATTTTATATTTTGACAGAATCGACTGCGCCTGCTCAAGCGTAGTGCCCACCGGGGCAGTGATTAGTCCATCCTTGGTCATGACGTCCTTGATCGGCACGTCAAAATCCTTTAAAAAGCGCAGATCGCGGTTGGTGATGATGCCGACCAGCCGCATATTCTCGTCGCAGATCGGTACGCCCGAGATGCGGTAGCGGCCCATAAGCCGGTCCGCGTCGGTGACGTAGTGCTCGGGTGAGAGATAGAAGGGGTTGACAATGACGCCGTTTTCAGAGCGCTTAACCTTGTCCACCTCGCCGACCTGTTCCTCAATCGACATGTTTTTGTGGATGACGCCGATGCCGCCCTCACGCGCGATGGCGATCGCCATCGGCGATGTGGTGACGGTATCCATCGCCGCCGTAATAATGGGGGTATTCAATATGATGTCACGGGCCAGCACGGTATGCAGGTCGATGTCGCGCGGAATCACGTCTGAGTAAGCCGGAATGAGCAGGACATCGTCAAATGTCAGCCCCTCGCTTACAAATTTGCTGCTGTAGTCAATGTTGAGCATAGTTCTCTCCTTTCGGTTATAAATACGGTTTCAAAATATTTTGTCTATTCTAGCACCTGTCTTAAACGGTTTCAAGGGGTTTGAGAGAAAAAGCGCCCTCAAAGCAGTTCTTTTCTTCAAGCTGTGCGCCGACTGTGAACAGCTGGCCGTTGCGGCTGTATTGCAATGTCAGGCAGTCGTGCAGCTTAGCCTGTAAATGATAGCGTAAAAACAGCGTGTCAATGCCCCCGCTCGCGATATAGGCGTCGCCGAAGCCGTCGGTGAGAAGGTCGGCATAGACGGTGTTGTTCATGTGCAGATTCTGGTCAAGATCCGAGAGGCGAACAATGCGCGAGACGCTCTCACCGGGTTCTTCACCGGCGTGAATGCGGATTCGCGTTGGGTCGGCAAACGGCGTCCAGTCGCCCTCGAGCATCGGCAGCGCATACGGGAAGGCGGAGGGGCGCAGCAGACGGCCGGTGCGCGAGTCGATGAGCGCCCAATTGGTCTGGCACTCGGCCAGCAGCGCGCCGTTTTGGTCGGACAAGACCGTCTCGCGCAGCATATTGGCACCGCGCCCCGTTAAGGGCGCGGTTGAAATGACAATATGGTCACCGGCAGCCGGTGCGCGGTGGACTTTAAGCGCCGTACCCGCGATCAGAAAAACAAAGCCTTCATCATAGAGGCGCTGATGCGAGAACCCCAGCGCGTCCAGATGCTCGCCCGCGACCGACTGGATATACCGCAGCATGGCCGAGGGCCGCAGGCGGCAAAACAGGTCGCAGTCATAGATAGGCACCGTCTGCGCGCGGCTGTAAGAGTAGCGCGCCATCACTTGGTGATGCGGTCAACGCCCATGAACGGGCGCAGTGCCTCAGGAATTGTGACCGAGCCGTCGCCGTTCTGGAAGTTTTCGAGAATCGCGGCCACCGTTCTGCCGACCGCCACGCCCGAACCGTTGAGCGTGTGCACGAGCTGCGCCTTATCGCCCTTGTCGTATTTATAGCGGCAGGCCAGACGGCGCGCCTGAAAATCTTCAAAGTTGGAGCAGGACGAAATCTCGACATAGCGGCCGTAGGAGGGCATCCAAACCTCAATGTCGTAGGTCTTGGCCGAAGAGAAGCCCAGATCGCCCGAGGAGAGGGCGACGACGCGGTAGGGCAATCCTAAGCCCTGCAGCACCAGCTCGGCTTCATGGGTCAGCTCTTCCAGCTCGTCATAGCTCGTTGCGGGGTCGGCAAACTTGACCAGCTCCACCTTGTTAAACTGGTGCTGGCGGATCAGGCCGCGGGTGTCGCGCCCGGCGGAACCCGCCTCGGCTCTGAAGCAGGCCGAATAGGCGCAGTATTTAAGCGGCAGCTCGCTGCCCGACAAAATTTCGTCGCGGTGCAGATTGGTCACCGGCACCTCGGCGGTGGGAATCAGGAAATAATCCAAGCCCTCGAGCTTGAACATGTCCTCCTCAAACTTGGGCAGCTGGCCGGTGCCGGTCATCGAGGCACGGTTTGCGATAAAGGGCGGCTGAATCTCGGTGTAGCCGTTGGCCGTGTGAGTGTTGAGGAAGTAGTTGATAATGGCGCGCTCCAACCGTGCGCCGAGGTCGCGATAGAAATGAAAGCGCTTGCCGGTCACCTTCGCGGCACGCTCGGGATCCAGAATGCCCAGATCCGCGCCGATGTCCCAGTGGGCTTTCGGTTCAAACGGGAACTCGGTCGGGGTGCCCCAGCGGCGAAGCTCGACGTTCTCGCTGTCGTCCTTGCCGACCGGCACGCTCTCATGCGGCAGGTTCGGAATCGAGAGCGCCAGATCGCGCTGCTTCTCCTCCAGCGCCGAAAGCTGCTGGTCCAATTCGCCCACCTTGGCGGAGATGTCCTTCATCTCGGCCATGACGGCGGAAACGTCGCCGCCCGCCTTCTTGATGGCGGGAATCTCGCGGCTGGCCTGATTCTGTCGCGCCTTGAGCGTATCGGCCTCGGCCGTGATGGCTCGGCGCTCGGCGTCGATCGAGAGAATCTCGTCGACGACGGCGTCAAGGTCCTTGTTACGGTTGCGGCAGGCCTGCTTTACCTGCTCGGGGTCTTGTCTGATGATCTTCATATCCAGCATGATGCTTCACCAATCCGTTTCTTTTTCTGACTTTTCTTTATAATCTGCGGGCGATGCTTTAATACCCGCTATTTTCCCAGCTTTTTGCCGAGCTCACGCAGCTCATCGTCGGAATAGAATTCTAACACCAACTCGCCCTTACCCTTGCCCTTGGGGACGACCCGCACCCGGCGGGAGAGAGTGCCTTTGAGCGCCAGCTCCATCTCGCGGTAAAACGACGGCGCCGATGCGGGCGATTTAGGCGTCGACGGCGCCTTTTGCAACAGCTTGACGAGCTGTTCGGTCTGGCGCACTGAAAGCGCCTGAGAAATAACACGGTTGGCCGCCTCCAACGCGTCCCGCTCGCCCAGCGGCAGCAGCGCGCGCGCGTGCCCTGAAGAAAGGTTGCCCTTTTCAAGCATGGATAATACTTCCTTGGGCAAACTCAATAGACGAAGCGCGTTGGCGACGGCCGATCGAGATCGCCCGACCCGCTGCGCGATGCGCTCCTGCGTCATCGAAAAGGTTTCCATCAGCGTGCGGTAGCCCATCGCCTCTTCAATCGGGTTTAAATCGGCGCGGACTAAATTTTCAACGAGCGCGATCTCAAAAGCCTGCTCATCGGTCAATTCGCGGATGATCACCGGCAGCTCGGTCAGCCCCGCGATGCGCGAAGCGCGCCAGCGGCGCTCGCCCGCGACAATCTGATACCGCCCGTTGGGGCGCGGGCGCACGACGAGCGGCTGCAAAACGCCGTGCTCCTTGATCGATTCGGCCAGCTGTGAGAGCGCCTCGGGCGAGAACGCCTTTCTGGGCTGCTCCTGATTGGGCTCTATCTCACCGATGGCAAGGGTCGAGACCGAAACATCGGCGGTGTCGTTATCGGCGAACAGCGCTTCAAGTCCCTTGCCAAGACCGCGCTTGGGTTTTGCCATAGCAGTCACATCCTTTTTCAGTTGGGTCTATCATTTCTGATTTCAGGGGTGGTTTTTAAGCATTTCCTCGGCCAGCTCGCAATAGGCGGCAGTGCCTTTTGAGACGCGGTCATAATAAAGCACCGGCATACCGAAGCCCGGCGCTTCTGAAAGGCGGACATTGCGGGGAATGACCGTCTTAAATACCTTTTTGGGAAAGAACTTTTTGACCTCGTCGACGACCTGAAGCGTCAGGTTTAACCGCCCGTCGTACATGGTCAGCAACACACCCTCGACATCGATGCGGGCGTTATAGAGCCGCTTGACCTGGCGCACCGTCGCCATAAGCTGCGAAAGCCCCTCCAGCGCATAATACTCGCACTGAATGGGGATTAAAATCGTATCCGACGCGGTTAGCGCATTGAGCGTGACCAGTCCGAGCGAGGGTGGGCAGTCGATCAGAATATAATCATAGCTTTCCTTGACCGGCAAAATGGCTGAGCGCAGCCGGTAGACACGCTCGGGCAGGTCCACCATCTCAATCTCAGCCGCCGCAAGGTCGATGCCCGCAGGCAGAATATCCACCTTTTTAAAGGGCGTAGAAAGCCGGACTTCATCAGCGCGCGCGCCCTCAACCAGAAGATGGTAGGTGGACTTTTTCAAATCCTTTTTGTTGACGCCGAAGCCGCTGGTGGAATTGCCTTGCGGATCAGCGTCCACCAAAAGCACCCTTTTCCCCATGTCTCCGAGCGATGCGGCCAGATTAACGGCTGTGGTGGTCTTACCCACGCCGCCCTTTTGGTTGGTGACAGCAATAACACGGCCCATTAGCATCCCTCCGTTTTATAATACGATTTCTCTGCGCAAACAGGCGGCCCGGCAGCCTGTTGCTCACCCCCAGCGCGTTCATTCCCGCTCTGATGAGACACCCCGCAAGTGCATGCCCCAATTGGGAGGCAATATCAAAATGCCGATTTCATAAGTAAACATCATTATAGCATAAATCAGATAATTACGCCAGATTTGCCATAAAATTCGCCTATTTATATTAGAGGTATTCAAATAGCGCCGTTTCTTGACAAAAACGGTATGCAGGGCGTATTATTGGGATGCACAAAAATCCACTGCGGAGGCACGTTTATGATTCTGACCATGGACATCGGCAACTCCAACATTGTTTTTGGCGTTCAAAAAAAGGACGGGCTGGCGTTTTCCGCCCGGATTAAGACCGACCCGCTGCGCACCGATACCGAACACGCGGTGCTGCTTTCAAATATTTTTGCGCTGCATGGCGTTGATACCAAGGCGCTGACCGGCGCTGCCATCTCCTCGGTGGTGCCGAACCTGACCCCGGTGATGAAACAGGCGATCAAGATGCTCTGCGACGTCCCCGTACTGGCGGTCGGCCCCGGCGTCAAGACCGGGCTCAATATCCGCATAGACGACCCGAGCACGCTGGCAGCCGACCTTTGCTGCACGGCGGTGGGCGCTATGACCAAATATCCGCTGCCCGCGATCATTGTCGACCTCGGCACCGCGACCAAGATCACTGTTGTGGATGCCAACAAGGCCTACATCGGCGGCGCAATCGCGCCCGGCGTGCTTGTGTCGTTGGGGGCGCTGGCCAAAAGTACGGCGCTGTTGCCCGCGGTGGGCCTGAGCAGCGAGCTCAAGGTCATCTGTACCGAGACGGTGGACGCGATGATGTCCGGCAGCATTTTGGGCACCGCCTCGATGGTCGACGGCATGATTGACCGCTTTACCGAGGTACTGGGCGAGGTTAAGACCGTCGTGGCCTGCGGCGGGCTCGCAAACGCCGTCATCCCGCACTGCAAGCGCGCGGTGACCATCGACAACGACCTGCTCTTAGACGGCTTGCTTGCCATCTATAAGAAGAACGTGTAACAGGCCCCGAACGCGGTCGGATGATGATCATACGAACCACGCGCTAAATCTCTGCGCAGAAGCGGAAACGGTGGGATATATTGACAAAAACAGCGCCGCTATGATAATCTCATAGCAACGCTGTCAGAAGCGGCAGGCGGTTAGTCACGCCCTTGAAAGGGGGTGATGCTTATGGTTACATACGAGGGGCTTTTTGCTTTCTCTCTTGTTATCATTGGCGTTGTTGCGTTGTTTCGCAAACAAAAATAACCGCCCCATGACCAAATGATGCGGTTATTTTTGCCTATTCATTCGGACTAACCGTCTGCTGACAGCGTCTCTTTATATTCAGTATAGCGAACGGTACTCTTTTTGTCAACACGGTGGCGTAGCGTTTCACGAAGATTGGTTTGCATGCCGACCGCCCCGAACTATGCAACCCTTTAATGGGGGAATAGTATAAAAAATGCGCCGCATCCCATTTTGGCGAGCGGCAGCAAGGAGAATGACAATGTCAAATTTCAAAAAAAGGTCCGGCGCGGGCAAAATGGTGCGCACAGCACTGTTGGCGGCAATTATCTTTGTCATGGCGTTTACACCGTTGGGGTATTTTAAGACCGGAGGCCTGAGCATTACGTTGCTGCCGGTGCCGGTGATTATAGGCGCGATTGTTATGGGGCCGGTGACCGGGGCGGTGCTGGGGTTGGCGTTCGGCATGACGTCGGTGATTCAGTGCTTCGGTCTTGAGCCGTTTGGCACCGCGTTGATGGGTATTAACCCCATCGGCACAATTCTGACCTGTCTGGTGCCTCGCACGGCGATGGGCTTTCTGACCGGCGTTATTTTCATGGCGCTCGTGCGGCTTGATAAGAAGAAACTGCTCTCGTTTGCGGCTACCAGCTTAATAGGTGCGCTGCTGAACACCGTGTTTTTTATGACCTTTCTTGTATTGTTCTTTTATAACACCGATTTTCTGCAAAAGATCATTACCGGTATGGGCACGAGCGGCGTTTTGTCGTTTGTATTGGCTTTTGTCGGCATCAACGGCTTGATCGAGGCCGTTGCCTGCTGCGTGTTGGCGGGCGCAATCTCAAAGGCGCTGTATACCGTCGTGGCAAGACAGCGGCTCTGAGGCGCTTTGGCGCGCATGGCAACGTGCAGAAGACATAAGGCAATCTCTTCGCGCCGAGTGGTATTTTAAAATACATGGCGCACCAGAAACATTGCGAATCAATGCGTCCATAACATGCCGGTCGGTACCGTTTTAAAGCGGCGCCGACCGGCATTTTTATCGGTGTTGAGGGGCGATGGGTTTTAGCCGAGATATTACGCTACCATGTATCTTCCCGCTGCGCTTTGCGCAGGATATCCACAGCGGTAGGGGGTGCTTGATATGAATGGTGTGTGTTTGGGCGTATATTGGTCTACGTATAGCCTTAATGTGGAAATTTTTTGCGCGTGTCTCTTTTCTCATATCGCCGGGTGCGGTATAATAGCAAAAAAGCGATGCCGACAGGGCTTTGGCGGCCCATTTTCAAGCATCGGCCCAAATTTTTAAACAAAGATCAATGTGTCGGGGCGTCTGTGGCAGATTTGGCACGCATCCAGTAGGTGGCGGCGTCAACATCAGCCGCTGTCAGAGCGCATGGCAACAATATACATTAAACGCTTGCCCCATGCAGGCAGCTTGGAGGATATTAATGGCGCATCAATTAGCCCAACAGGTCGGCGCGCGCATACTTGACGCGCTGAGCGAAAAGCGATTTTTAAATAGGTTGACGATTCCCGCACCGTCCTTCGCGCTGCTACTTGAGCGCGTGGACTGGGCACAGGTGGTGCGGCCGCTGCTGCCGGTCGCGCGGCGGGTCACCTGCGGCGAGGCGCTCGCCGTCACCCGCCCGCTGCTCGAGGGTCTTGCGCCCGAGCCGCCCGGCGGGTGGCTTAACTGTGCTTACCAGATTGCCAATGCGTTGCAGTTCCCGCAGACCCAAGCGCTATATGACGACGCGCAGCGCGACGGCGCGCTGTGTTACCTGCGCGTTTTGCAGCAGCTGCTGGAAGAGGAGCGGGCGGCGCTGCCTTTTTCTCCGCAGTATGACTTTGCCTTTTGCGCCGATCACGAGCTTGAGGGCAACGCCAGCGCCGACGAATATCGTCGGTTTTGCGGGTGGTTTCACGAGGATTTTGTCTATGAGCTGCTGCGCCTGAGCGGCGAATTGACGCCTTACCGCACGCTTGAGCATATCGCCGGTGTGCATCATGTCGCAATGGCCTGCGCCCGAGCCTTTTATGCGGGCGGCGGGCTGGTCGACCTGCCGCTGCTCTCGGCGGCCGCCGCCGTGCACGACATCGGCAAATTCGGCTGCAAGGTCGGCGAGCGGGTGCCCTACCTGCACTACCATTATACCGACACCTGGTGCGCCGGGCGCGGGTTAAACGACATTGGCCGCATTGCGGCAAATCATTCGGTATGGGATCTTGAGATTGAGAACCTCTCCTCCGAGTCGCTGCTGCTGGTTTACGCTGACTTTCGGGTCAAGCAGTCCCGCGACGAGAATGGGCAGGAGATTGCCGAAATCTTCTCGCTCGCCGATTCGTTCGACGTCATTTTGCAGAAGCTCGATAACGTGGACGCGGCCAAGCGCCGCCGCTATCAGTTTGTCTACGCCAAGCTACACGATTTTGAGGAATATATGCGTGCGTTCGGCGTTGACACCACACTGACGCTGCCCAGCGTGCCAACTGCGCCCGCTAAGGACGCGGCGCTGATGGAAATGGACGAGGCGGTGGCGTCGCTGCGGTATCGCGCGGTGGACCACAACATCCGCCTGATGCACCGGTTGAGCCACGACCAGCTGTTTGGCAACGTGCTAGAGGCCGCCCGAAGCGAAAAGGCCCCCGACCGGCTTCGCGCCTATGTGTCGGTATTCGAGGAGTATTTTACCTATTGGAGCGCCGCGCAGAAGGAGCAGATGCTCTCGTTTTTGTACGAGCTGCTCATGCACCCCGACGGCGATATCCGCCGTCAGGCCGCGTCGCTGCTCGGCCGCATTCTGGCCGGCTTTCACTCAGGCTACCGCAAGGAGCAGCCCGCCGGATGCGCACCCGCCTCTGGCGACAACCGTCATTACACGCTGTGGCACACTTATTTTGACCGGCTGATCCATCCCGACAGCCGTTTGACGCCGCAGCAAACCAGTAAGATACGCTATACAGCCAAGCTGGCGCTTGACGCCCTGCTCGAGTCGAGTTCCGACACCGACGCCGCCGCGTTCGCGGGTGAGCTGTTTTTGCACTATGAAAATCCCTCCGCTGTCGAACCCGACGCCGCCTTTGCGTTGCTTGATACCGTCGTAAATATTCCGTCGGCGTTCTGCGGCGTAAACCAAGCGGCCAAGCTGGCACATTTTGCAATGTGGTGGCTTAAAAACGGAGAGCCGGTTCAAAAGGCTGCGGCACTGCGGTTATTTCGGCATCTGCTCTATATTGTGCCGCAGGATGCCCCGCTGCGCGAGGAGCTTGCGCGCGCCGCCGAGTCGGCGGATTGTCAGGGCAGCACGCCGCTGTTATTCTTGCAGGCGCAGCTCGGGCGGATGCTCGGCTATGACACCACCGCGCAGGACAGCTTTTTAAGCCGACAGGCTGCCGTATCCAATATCTTTTTGGATAACCTCAAGACTGCCACCCCCTGGATTATGAAGGCCGTGGGCGTCGAATACCTGCTCGATTTAATCGAGCAGGGCAACCACACTAATATCCTGCACATCGCGACCCATTTTTCCAACCTGATCAAGATCGGCGAAAATGTGGTGGTGCGCCGCATGGCGGGCGCGTCCTTGCTGGCCATGGCGCCTGAGCTGACGCCTGAGCGCCGCAACGAGATTGCCGTCGAGCTTTCAAAAGCGCTTGAGACGGGGCAGTCCGAGCCCGCAAAATATATCCCGGAATATCTGGGCCGTTTCGCGCTGTGGCTGCCGCCACGCGAGCTTGACGAGCTGATCGATCAGATGGAGACCCTGCTCTGCGTCTCGAGCAGCATCGCGGTCAATGCCGCGCTGGATACGGTGGGCGCCATTCTGGCGGGATACGCCATCTACGGGGAGCGTTTCGGGGAGAAGGCCGGCGTGCTGACCGCCCGGCGCAACCGGCTGGCCGGGCTGCTGCTCAAGGGGCTGGCTTCTTATCGCGAGTCGGTGCGGCAGGAGACGCTACGAATTTTAGGCGAGGAGCTGTTCGCCTCCAAAGCTATGCCCTACGCCGATAAGACCGCGTTGTTCATGCTCGTGGCTAAAAAACTGCTCTGTCTGATCAGCGAGAACGAGGAGCGTGAGCTGACCTTTTTCTACACCGCAGCGGCGCTCTCGCACATCTACCGCTTTCTGGTGCTGCACAATATTAAAGATGGGCCGTTTCGCTTTGCGCCGCCCGAGCGGGTCGCCTTCTTTCCCGGCACCTTTGACCCCTTTTCTCTTTCCCATAAGGGTATTGTGCAAAGCATTTGCGACATGGGCTTTGAGGTTTATCTCGCCATTGACGAGTTCTCTTGGTCCAAAAAAGCGCAGCCCGCGCTGGTGCGCCGCCAGATTGTCAACATGTCGGTGGCGGATATGTTTAATGTTTATCTGTTCCCGCACGATCTGCCGGTGAATCTGGCAAGCGCCGGCGACCTTGACCGGCTGCGGCAGGTTTTTGCCGGGCGGGCGCTGTACCTTGCGGTGGGCAGCGACGTTGTGGCCAACGCGTCATCCTATAAGGCCGCCGCTGTACCGGGCTGCGTGCAGGATATGAACCACATCGTGTTCCGGCGCGTCAGCAGTGCCGACGGCCCCGAGACCGAGGCCGATCTGAGCTGCATCAAGGGCGAGGTACTGCAATTGCAGCTGCCACCCTATTTAGAGGATATCAGCTCGACGAGAATCCGCGAGAACATCGACCTCGGACGCGATATCTCAAACCTCATCGACCCCACCGTTCAAGACTATATTTACCGCAACAGCCTTTATCTGCGCGAGCCGCAATATAAACGGCTTTATCACGCCGGATATCTCGACTTTTCGCCGACCTGCCACCCTGATGATGCCCTGCGCGACGCGTTATTGTCCTCTGTTTTAACAGACAACAACCCGCTGCCCCGCTTTGACGCGCGGGACGACGTGATCGTCTTATACGACACCGAAAGCGACGCGCGGATATTGGGCTATCTGACGCTGCGCGTCGTCAGCGCCATCAACTTGTACGACGCGCTCGGGGATGTCAGACTCACAAACTATGTGCGCGCACACACGGCGGGGCGCATTCTGCTGTTAACCGGGCTGCATCTGGTGCGCAACACCAACACCGGCTATAATATCGGCCAGCTGCTGATGACCGAGGCGCTCTCCCGCGCAATGGCCGAGGACTGCGGCTACGCCGTTTATTATCCGGCCAATGGCGCTCAGGATACCGCCGCCATCGCGCTGCTGCGCCGTCAGGGCTTTGTCCCCGCGCAGGCCGAGGGCGACCGGCCGCTGCTGCTTGTCGATATGCGCTCGCCCGTCGTGTTGATCCAAAACCTCGCGACCACGCTCAAGGAACCCTTTTCATCAAGCGCCAACATTTTAGAGGCCATTCGGCAAGCGCATATCCGCATGCAGGAAGCGCTGGCCGGGCTCTATCCCGGTACGCTGATTTTGTCGTTAAACGCCGAGGTCATCTATCACCGGCTGGTGCGCAAAATCGTCGAGGCAAATAAAGTACCTGCTCAGCCGGTCGTCCCGCGCGTGCTGGGTCAGAAGATGTGTGTGCCGTTCGGCAAGGTTTTGCGCGGCAACGCGATTCCGAATACCGTCACCAAGACAATTCATACCGACAAGGTCTTTGCGCAGGACCTGCGCTCCTTTACGATCGAGGCTTTCCCGGGCTACGCCCCGCTTGAAAGTCAGATACGCACGATCAAATCCTTTGGCCGCCCGGCCATTCTTGTGGATGATATTCTGCACTCGGGCAACCGCATCAACGCGCTGTCGCCATTGTTTGAGCATGAGTCCATCCCGATAGACCGCGTGCTGGTCGGCGTCATGAGCGGCAGGGGCCGCGACCTGATGCGTACCAAGGGCATGACGGCCGACTGCGTCTACTTTGTGCCCAACCTGCGGGCCTGGTTTGTCGAGTCGACGATGTATCCGTTCATCGGCGGCGACACGGTGGGGCACGACGAGCCCTCGGTACCCGGCCTGACCCCCGCAATCAACCTCGTGCTGCCCTATGCGTTCCCGAAGTTTTATAAGGAATGCGACCGCGCGGCGGTTTTCAAATTCTCTCAGGTGTGCGTTGAAAACTCGCGGGATATTATTCAGGTGCTCGAAAGCGAGTTTAGGAAGCGTTTTGCGCGCAACCTGACCCTCTCGCGGTTAAGCGAGGCGGTTATTCTGCCGCTCTCCCCCGATAAAGGCAGCTGCCTTTATTACGACCCGAATCTTCCTGCCTCGGATTATCTTGAAAACGACCTAAAAATGCTGATGCGTATGCGCGATGTATTGGAGTGATAAGTATGTATTATTACAGTCAAGGCGACCAGAACTACGCGGCGTTGATTCCCAACTTGCCGATGCGGCGGGAGACGGCCCCCGCGCCCGAGATCCCGCTGACCTTTCTTTTTGACGCGCCGCCCGAAAACCGGCGCACCGCGTTCTGCGTCTCCGACGCGGGCCAACTGGCCGCGCCCGAATCGGTCGCTTGGCTCGACCCCGCCCGAATCGCCGCCGATCAACCGTCGGTTTCCGCCGACATCTTAGACCGCATCAATCGGCGGACGCTGCGGGCCGTCAATACCCGGCATCCGCGCTGGTGCGAGGCCGCCGATCTGTCGGTCGTCAAGCCCGGGCGCAGCCGCGTGAATCTGCTGGCGGTCGGGGATGTGGGCGGCACGTTGCTCACCGGCCTCAAGCTGCTGGGCGGCGACTGCATTGAATCAATCGGTATCTGTGACCTGAACCCCGCCACCGTCGCTCGCTGGACGGCCGAGATGAGCCAGATTATTTGGCCGTGGGACTACGACGCGCTGCCCGACGTCCACCCCGTCGGGATGGAAGGGCTGTTCGACTGCGACGTGTTCATCTTTGCGGCCACCAAGGCGATCCCCTCCGTCGGCAGCGAAGTGAAGGATGTGCGTATGGCGCAGCTTGAGGCCAACCGCGCGATTGTCGCGCATTACGCCAAAATGGCGCGCGCGGTCAATTTCAAGGGACTGTTTATGGTGCTATCCGACCCGGTCGACCAGCTCTGCAAGGCGGCGTATCTCGCCTCAAACGAGAGCGAGAACGGCGCGTGGGACGGTCAGGGCCTGCTGGCTGAGCAGGTGCAGGGCTTTGGCCTCGGGGTCATGAACGCCCGTGCCGCCGCGCTGGCGAAGGAGCAGGAGAAATTCCGCAGCTTTTTGACCGAGGGGCGCAGCTTTGGCCCTCATGGCGAGGGGCTGGTGATTGCCAACTCGCTGACGGCTTATGACGACGCCCTCTCACGCGAGCTGACCGAGCTGGTTAAAACGGCTAACCTGCGCATCCGCGAGATCGGCTTTAAGCCCTATGTGGCCCCGGCGCTCTCCTCGGGTGTGTTCCAGCTGCTGCTGACGCTGCGCGGGAAATGGCATTGCGGCTCGGTGTGTCTGGGCGGCATCTGGTTTGGCTGCCGCAACCGCTTTACCCCCGCTGGAATTGAAACCGAGGGCGTGGCGCTGCCCGACGCATTGTTTGATCGGCTGCTTGAAACGCAGCAAACCCTTGCCGCAATCCTTTAAGGAGATGGTTTGATGTCGGATCAAGAACAAAGCCTGACCGTTGTCTGTTTTCAAAAGGTCACCGGTCGGTTTTTTGAAACGCTAACAACGGCGCTCAACGGCTGCCGCACTGAATTTGTTACGCAGCCCGACGCGGACCGGCCGCTGCATAACCGACGGATTCTGTTTGCGGTGCAGCTTGACGAAACGGGTGTGAGTCCGGTTCTTTATCAGCTGCTTGCGCTGCTGCGCAGCCGCCCGGACTATTTGACCGGCAGCGTCGCGGGCGTTCTTGTCGACGGCGCGGGCGAGCTTTATACCAAAACGGTCGGGCGTGAGCTGGTGCTCTCAGCCAACAGGGCAGGATGCGTTTTCCCGGGCCGTCCGCTCGTTGAGGCGACCGGCGCGCTGCGCAACTTTGCGGTACAGGCCAAAAATATCGGTTGCTCGCTGCAAGAAGCTTATCAACACGCCGTCGACGACCTCATCCACCGTGTGCTGCATTTTGAACCGCCAACGCCGACACAGCGCAAGATTGTGGTGCTGCACGCCTCAAGTTACCGTACCTCCAATACGATGGCGATCTGGAGCCGAGTCAAACAGGCGTTGCCGCCCGACTGTGTCGTCACCGAAATCGGGCTACGCAACGGTACAATGGAGGATTGTTCCGGCTGCCCTTACACGATGTGCCTGCACTTTGGCGAAAAGGGCGAATGCTTTTACGGTGGCGTCATGGTGCAGGAGGTTTATCCCGCCCTGCGCGAGGCCGACGCGCTCGTGATGCTTTGTCCAAACTACAACGACGCGCTGTCGGCAAACCTGACCGCCTGTATCAACCGGCTCACCGCATTGTACCGCACGACTCCGTTTGACCGCAAGGCGCTGTTCGGCATTGTCGTGTCGGGCTATTCGGGCGGAGATATTGTGGCGGCGCAGCTCGCGTCGGCGCTGTGCATGAACAAGGGCTTCTGGTTACCGCCCGATTTTTGCCTGATCGAAACCGCCAACGACCCGGGCGCTGCGCTGCGACTGCCGGGTATTGAGACACGTATCGCACGCTTTGCACAGGTAATCTGCGACGCGTTGCCGACGCGCTGAAAATCGGTAAATCCCCGCCGCTGTTGCCAATATCCCAGACACTCGCATTTTGTACCACAGGCGTAAAATCAAGTATGGTGCGGCCGCTTTCAATGACGCGCAGGCAATATAAAACAAATTGGGTTACATCTTAATTTAATGTTTTCTTCTTGAGATTTTAAACGCCGATGCAAATTTTGCATCGGCGTCAGCTTGTTGAAAATACTATTGCCACAAATAGATTCTGGAAATTTGTGGCGTTGATCCCTTTTGATCTTGTTTTTATCTAAAATAAACACGCCAAATAGAAAACCGCAGAACTCAGCTTATTCAAGCCAAATTCTGCGGTTTTCTTCTGGTGACCCGTACGGGATTCGAATTAGATTTTTAGCTTTTAGCGGGGTTTTGTGAATTGAAATAAACCGCATTAGAATGACGTTTTCCGCTGTTAAGCTTATGGTGTCTTGAAGTAAATTTCAGCACTTTTCGCAGTAACAAACGCTAAATAAACGCTAAATAAAGCTGCAAAGGCTTTGTCTATCGGCTTCATTTTTACTTTTTAGCAAGGATATTTTTGCGCTACAAGGGAAGTAATGCGGCAGTACGGAAAACCGTCTGTCAAGAAGACTGACTTTTAAGTTAATTAGCTGCGATTGTACGGTCTTGACCAATAAGGCTGCCTTTAAATGTTTTAAAAATGAACTGCATTTAAAAATATATGTCTACCAACAATTGATTTACTTATCCTCAAGTGGTAAGATGTTATATACTCACATATAATAATACTGATTTATAAGTTTGAAAGAGAGTGTCGTTATGTCATTTTATATTGGAATAGAAGACTTAGCTGCAAATGCGTTAATTGAAGCCATGCAAAAAGGTGACAAACGTTTTTTGACTTACATTGATATTGAAAATTATGGCGCAATGGTAATGCAGATCCTAAGCGAAAACTCGGAGAAGGCTGTACTAATTCTATCTCGTGAAAATACTAATGCTCTCTTTAGAAATTATTCTGAATATTTTGAGGAAAAAGAAGTTGATGGAAAATTAGGGATTGCTTTAAAAGCACAAAAAACTGTTGATGATCTTATTGAGCGCTTTAGAGGTTACTTGTCTCTGGATGTATTGATGGCTTTTGTTAATGAGCGATCTGTAAAAAGTTTGGTAACCAGTGCATGAGCCACATAAAGAGAATGAAAGATCCCATATACGGATATGTCGATATACCTGTTAAGTATATGCTTAATATTATTGACACACCTTCTTACCAAAGATTGAGGAGAATAATTCAAACCAGTTATTCTCCTTTATATTCCTCTGCGGTACATAATCGATTCGTCCATTCTATCGGCGTATATCATTTGGGATCTTTATCTTATAATTCTCTAGAAAAAGCAGTTGATATTGATAAAAGCTTAGTTGATATTGATAGAAGCTTATTTGAAAAAATTGGCGGCATATTTATCTTAGCATGTTTACTGCATGATATAGGACATGCTCCTTTTTCTCATACTGGTGAGTCTTTTTATTTGGACGAGACTAATGGATATTTAAGTTTACATAATCAATTAGCAGAAATCATAAATAGCGAAAACTTTTTAAAAGATATTCCCTCTGAAAAAAGCAAAGCGGCAGCGCCCCACGAAATAATGAGCGCAATCGTTGGTTTGAGAGAATATTGCCAATGTTTTGTCGATAGTGACGACAAAGAGCTTTTTGCCCGGTGTATAACCGGATATAAATATACTACACCAAATAAAGAAGATAGCATTAGAAATTGCTTTATTGAATTACTTAATTCTAAAATAATCGATGTTGATAAGTTGGACTACCTTATTAGAGATGCTTACATTACAGGGTTCAACACCATCAGTTTGGATTACGTTAGATTGTTATCTTCTTTAACATTTATTAAAGATGAAAATCAGGATTACCAGTTAGCTTACAATAAAAGCGCTATAAGTGTCATTGAAAATGTGGTTTATGCACATGATTCAGAACGCAAATGGATACAAAGCCATCCTGTGGTTTTATACGAAAGCTATATTTTGCAACATATTTTTGCCGGTATCAGCAAAAATATAAATTCTTCTACTTCAAAATTATTCTCGCTAGAGTCCCTAAGTGAACAAGGACAGAATTTTAGAATTGGAGAATACGAACAAAAGATTCGCTTGCTTTGTGATGACGATATAATACATTTGCTTAAAAATGTTTATTATGAGAGTTTGGGCAAAGAATATTTTGAGCGCAGATTGCGCATGCACCCTTTCTGGAAATCTGAATCTGAGTATAAAAGTCTGGTATTAGATACCATCTCTGGCGGAGATGCACTTAGCAAATTTGAAGGTGCCATGAAATCAACCGCTGAATATCTTGACAAGAACACTGAAACAAAGGTTATCGACGACAATTTAATAGCCAAGATAGAATCAGAAATAAATGCAATTGATTCGAAAGAATTAGATCCCAAAACTAAAGAAGCTCAAAAGCGCCAAAAGCACGATATGCTCAAGATAATGAATTGTCTTAGGGAATATGCAGGTAAGGAAATGACTTTCAAATTCGTTATATTAAAAGCATCTCAATTTAACAGTGGATTTGGGAAACCAGATTTTTCGAATATAAACATAGTTTTTGGCCCACCTTCGAATAGAAAAGTAAAAAAATTTGGTAAAATTGTTTCAACAATTTCTGCGAAAGAAAGCGCAAGAGACGATTTTTTCTATTTGTTTTATCAACGGGACTTGGGAAAAGATTCTGAAATTGATAGCACCGCACTAATAAACAAATTATTTGTTGCATTAATTTCAAGCTAGGGAATTGCCAAAAGATCAGGGAGTCCTGTTTTGCTTTATTAAATTGCGCCCCGCCTCAGCCCTTCATGTCTCCATCTCGAATGGGTTTTCAAACTCTGTCAGGTTATATGTGTCGCTCAGGGCTTCGCATAGCTTATAGCGAGACTTCGCACAATCTGGTCAAATGAAAACGCCCGCTCGGCGGCCTTTAAACAGGCTCACGAGCGGGTTTTAGTTTGTTATCGAATAATCAGTCGGTCAACAGGAGTGTTGTCTTTCTCCATCAAATAGAGCAGATGTCGCGCTGTGCCGTTAGGAATGTTGCGCCCAGCCTCCCAAGCTTCGACTGGTCCGAGTGGACACGCCAAGGGCAGCCCCCAACGCCCTCTGAGACAAGCGTAGCTACGTTCTGAGGCGGGCTGTATATCATGTTAAAATAGGGATTTTGAGTACTCATGCCAATATTCATCGTTGGCCTCGACTTTATGTAGCCAGCAGTACATAAGAACTGCTTCGAACTCTTGTTTTTTCCCTCGAGTAAAACTCTTTTTAGGCATTTTTGTATACAATGCATCTAACCCAAATAAATTGCTTTTCTGCTTATAATCGTAGTCCCAATACATGGAATCACTAATGCGTATCTTGGCCTCTTTGCTATAATACGCACTTTTGAGCCTATGCCCTTTAGGCCACATTTCTGGGTGATCAGAAAAATAACTAACCCACTCGCAACAGAAGTTGTAAATATTTACTCCGTGCTTTCTGTATGTAGCATGTATCCACTCATTTATATCTTCGGAAATATTAAATTCTGCTTCAAACGGCGAGACCAGATTTTTAACCCGATGTACTTCTTTAAGGAATCTAAAAACCATTTCGGATTGTCCTTCAAGAAAATTAAAACGTTTTGCTGCTTTTGGGTAAATCTCATACGATAGCGCTCTAAACTCGGCATCGCTATCGTAAAGAAGAAAGTAGTCACTATTAATTAATCCTATCAAGTGCCTATGCATATATTTTCCATAGGAACTATAGATGGAAACCAGCCATTCTCGTATTTCTGGATCATAGTCTCCAATAAGGTTTCTGTACTTATCTATTTTTTGTTCATGCAATAAAGTTCTTTCATCTGCCACCTGCGTATCGAGGTAATTATTAAAATACTCAAATATATAGTTGACGCAAATACGAGTGTTCTCCGATCGCTTTTCAAGGTCACACTCGTTGATGCCATCTTCTTTTTTTCTCTTGAAAATATATTCCTCAAGCTTCATGGCATTTAACCTCCGACATAAAAAGCCTTAAACAAAAACCCGTTTTATCATCCGTTGAGAATATATTTATAGTACGCTATCCGGCTACACAATACAATAGAGGGCCTCCTGAAAATCAGAAGGCCCTCTTTGTTGCGTTAATATGAACTTTATTCTCTGGCAACGCTTCAGTTTTGCCACCAGCATCCGGTAATTTTAAGTTGCGGGAATAAATCCTCTGCATTCTGTCGGCTCAAAGTTAAGCCGTACGCGCCAGCGATCTTCCCATTGACGGTTAAGCCTATCGCGCTCTGCGTTAAGCTCTTCAAGCGTCATAGACTCATACTGAGCCATGCACTCTTGCCCTTCCTGACGTTGCTCCAACGTCTCGACAGCTCGCTCGGTTGCACTGCCGCTGTTCTTAAACGCAGAGAACCCCGTACCGCGCAGTCCCAGCGTCTCATATTCATCATATAGAAAGGGGTACAACCTGCGTGGGGCATCTCCCGTCCTTAACCGTCGCAGGCCATTGTACTGAAGCTGCTGTGCCCGTGAGCGGGTGACGCCGATCCGATCCGCTATTGGCTGAAATCTTAACCCCTCAAAAAATGCTCCTCGAACAGCAACTGCCTCACCCTTGGTTAGGCGTTGGTCAATCAGCTCTTCTTCCACAGCTCTGAGGCTTCGCCGCCATTCGCTTTCTATGACGTCTTCGAAAGCTTTTTGCGCGTTTTCATCGGGTAGGACATCCGAGCGGGTAAAGTCGACACCCTCGCCGCCTAAGGGCTCGTCCAAGCTCTCGCAACTGTTGAGCGGGTCTTTTCGCGCCCGAACGGTACGCAGCCCCAGAAGGGCATTAAAGCGATTCTGTAAGGGGTAATTGAGGAATGATGTCAGTTTGTATCCGCTCGCGGGATCGTAGGCTTTCACAGCGTCTAGCATGGCCAAGAACCCGGTTTGTATCAGATCCTCCTCGGTGACACCAGCGGCCATACAGAAGCCCCGCATGCGGTTAAAGCACCGCCCAGCGTGCATTCCAATTAATCGACACAATTGCTCCCATAGCGGCGTTATGATGCTTTTATCGCCTTGCTGTATAGCCAGCGCCATTTCTTCATTTGTCACATTATTGTCCCCCTCGCCCGTTGATAACAGCAGAAATAGAGCCGGAAGGCCGGCTGTTCACGCTGGCCACATGGGCCTTTTGCTTTTAGTGCATTCTTCCCAGTCTACGGGCATGCTCCATCGTGCGCCAGAAGTCAGCGACACTCTGTATGTCGGCGGCATTTACAGTCATATTGACATTTATGGTGTCGCCGCCTCTCTCTAACTGCGCATTCTGTGCAGCGGTTAATACCCGCTCACCCTTGTGCAGCTCGGCAACATACCCATCAAATGGAACATAAGCAAGTCCGGTTGCATGGCTGCCGTCGACATTGCCACCGCCCCCATCTATTTGAGATTTGCCCTTGTTCCAGAATGCAAGCTTGTCAGCCAGCCATGTAACCCTATCGCCAACCCATTTAGCGATATCCTCCCAAGCATTTTTCAGACCGTCCCACAACGCATTGAACAACTGCTTTCCAATATTAAATAATAGGGAAAGCCCGGCCTCAAACGCTTTTATCAATGCCTCCAAGAGCAGCGGCACCAGCTTAATAATACCGTCCCAAATGGATTTAAGCAGGTTCCCTATCTCCTCCCAAAAGGTTGACCAATCCCCTTTGAATAAGGCGGTAAAAATCTTGAAAAGTGACATCAGAACATCCAGTGCGGTGCCGATAATGACTTTGATGGCCTCCCATAGCGGCTTGACGACGGCCATGATTTCTTCGCCGTGAGCCTCCCAAAAGGCGCTTATCGCGCCAATAAAAGCTCCTATTGCTTCGATGATTTGCCCTAGTATCGGTTGTAACCACGCCCAAAGCTCATCTATGGCCGCCATGACGGCGTCGATCGTGTCCTGATTTTCGTCTGCCCATTCGGCCCAAGCCGCAATGAGCTGCGTGATGAAGTTAACAACAACTGACACGCCCGCTCCGATAATTTCAAAGGCTTTGCCGACAACCTTCTGAATCATTGGCATATTTTCAAGCAACCAGTCCGCCGCCTGCTGGATCATGGGCATTACTTTGACACCAATCTGTGTGACAACAGCCCCAAAGGATCGTTTGACATCGTCAATGGTATCCCCCAGCACAACACCCGCCGTTACCGCTTCATCGGACATGACCAGCCCTAAATCATGGGCGCGCTGCCTCAACTCCTCGATGCCCTCCGCCCCGTTATTGAGCATCGGCATCATCTCAATGCCCGCCTTGCCGAATAGCTCGGTCGCAAGACGGGCTTTTTCTGTGCCGTTTTCCATTTTGGCAAGGGCGGTGATGGCCTCGTTGGTCATCTGTTCTTGACTTTTCAGTTTTCCCGTGCCATCCTCCCAAGATAGGCCTAAAGCGGCGAACATCTCTTGTGCGTTCCTACTGCCGCCGGCAGCGGCGTCCATCTGCTGCGTCAGCGTCTTGACGCCGACCTGTAACTTTTCGACGTCCATGCCGTTTTGCCCTAGGATATAGTCCCATTCCTGAAAAGCCTGCTTCGAGACGCCGATCTTATTCGACATTTTGTCTATTCTATCAGTCGCCTCGGCAGACTTCATGGCCATGCCATATATAGCTGTGGCCCCGGCAGCCGTGGCAGCGCCTACCGCTACCGCCGCGCCCGCAACAGCCTTGACCCCTCCACCGATCGAATTCATCAGCCCTTTAGCCTTGTCATCGGTCTGGCTGATGCTGTTGAGCGCCTCTTTGTTATCAACTAAAATGGTTCCGAACAGCTTAAACAGTTCCACAGCATCACCTCGCCATGTTCAAGATGGACTTGACGTCCTCTAAAATATCCGCTTCATTACGGATGTCTACCCGCGGCGTCAGACTGCGCCGAAATTCCTCGAACGGCATAACATGCTGATAACCTGCCACCCACCGCTGCACAATGAAATCCTCTTCTTTCTGCTGCATAGCGTGGCGAATCAGCCGCAGTCCGTCGCCGGACGGCATCGCCATGATAAACGCTATCTCGCGATACCGGCAAAGGACGAGGTCGAGGGTTTCGGTGTAATCAAGCCGCCCAGCAACGTAAAAAAACCAGCAATATCGTTTTCCTCCGCCAACGACTTGATATTCTCTGCCAAGTCCATCAGCGGCAGGTCGCGCACTTGCTCGGGCGTTATCCCAAACGGTCTGGCGAGGAATTCATAAACGCGCCCTTCTGCCTTTTTGGACACAAACAGATCCAGAACCTTCATAAACGCCTGTGCGCCGATTTCGTCACGGGAAAGCTTGCCGTCGTTGGCGAGCTGCGCAAGCGCCTGTACCTCATCTTTGAGATTCAAGTCCGATACAATGCGCAGCGCGGCAAAAACATCCTGTGTGGTCAATTTTCTCATGCTCACCCCTCCGTTACTTTAGGATAGAAGATTTTGAAAGGCGGGCTGTCAAGGCCCTCCTGATCGTAATGCCCGGTAAAAATCATTTGCACCACGCCCTCGTTTTTATCCTGCATGGTGGCGGTCAACCCATTGGTGTTGATGGCATTGAACACCTGAATAATCACCGGCTTACCACTGCCGGAAAGCTTGCCGACCCATGTGACATTATCGAGGTAATCGACCAGCTTAATGTCATTTCTGGCGGTCAGGATATCATAATCATCGTTGGTTGTGGTATCCACATCCGCCGATACCAGCGCCAGTTTAAGCGTGTCCGTCGAAAGCTCAAGGACATTTGCCATCAGGGTGACGGCCCATTCGTCGATAAATTCCATTCCCTTTGCTGCGCCGGCCACTCCGTCGACCTCAAGGCGACGTATCGTCGGGGCAGCTTTAAATTCACCACCGCCGCGCGTCGCGCCAATCAGTTTTCCGGCAGCCACCGCCGTATCAAAGGTATCGTCCTCAACGTCAAAGTTTTTGAAAAAGGCCCCGGCGTCCAAAAGCAGACGCTCCGGGGTCTTGGAGGTAAAACCACTATAAGTTTTGCTCATGTGTTGCTCCTTTCGTAAGCGTATAGATCAAAGGTTAGCCGCCGACGCCGCAGCGCGGGGTCGGGATCTTCCACTTTGTTGCGGGTTGCGCGGTAGATTCGGTATTGTACTGTGTCGGTCATCTCGCAGCGATTGTCCAGAGCTTTAATACAGGCATCGGCCAATACGTCGACCGCTGCTGTATCGCTCGACCTGTCCCACACATTCAACTCCAACGAATAATCCGACCTGTCCCCACTGAAAAAACAGTTGAGATCAAACACAATGCGGGGGAAATTAGCCTCGGGCGGCGCGTCCTCATAGTAGACATCGCCGCACAGTTCCAGCAGCAGCGCCCGGATGATGGTTTTAAGTTTCTGCGTCATCGTCTCCCGCCTCCCCGATTTCCTCGTTTTCGTCGATTAGTTCCTGCACTCGGATATCGTCCTCAATAGCCGACAGATACGCGCCCTGAATCTTGCGGATGTCTTCGATGCTCTCGCGCACCGTCGATTGCAGAATCTCGCGGCGCGGCTGGTTTGAGGTGCCAAGCTCTTGCAGCTCGCCATACCACGCGTCGCCATGCGCACCGCGCTGCAAATTGTGAATGCCGATAATCAGGTCATTTTCCTGCTTGCGTATCCAATATTGAAATTTGCCGGTGCGGTTTTTATTCATGAACTTAGAGCCGCCCGGCAGCGCCCGCAGCTTGCGCGCACAGCGCATGAGTATCAGTCGCCCGGTGTCCTTGAGCGCCGCGCGGGTCAGTTCGGTTAGGGTATAGTTGGCACGATCGACGCTGGAAATAAGCTCAACCTGTCCTTTTTTAAACTTCACCGGGGATGGAATTGCCATCAAACCACCCCTGACTGCAAGGTAAGCTCCATTCGGTCACCGTCCTGAAAGGTTCGGTTGATGCGGTAAGCGCACCCGCCAATCTCCACCCGACGCTGGCCGTCGTACTCCGCCGCCCATATAATGGCCTTGACCTCGGGCTTTTGCCCGAGCGCCTGCGCTTGGTAAAATTCCGACTGGCCGACCGAACGAATCCGCGCGATCACGTCGGTGCGGTCGCTGCCGGGTATGGCGTCGCCCGCAGCGTTGACCGCAGGCGCGCCGCCGAGCAGCGTTATGACCATGTCACGATCAATCACGATAATCCCCCGCAATCATCATCGAGCCTTTCAGCATGTCATAGGACTGCTGATAGCGCCCGGCGTTTTCATCCGCGCCGAAATTGGCCTTGCAGTAAAGCACAACGGCCCGCTTTATCAGCGG
>JAEWBS010000077.1 GCA_023391005.1 Bacillota bacterium
ATTCCGCCGCAAAGGGAATACGGCGACTACATGCCTAGATATATTATCACAAAGCAAGCACCGGTGCAAGCAATTTTTTAAATTTTATTTATATTTTTCCGCTTTTTTGTCCAAATATCCCGGCGCATTGATACAACGGCTGCTTTTTAGTGCGACACCGGTTTAGTGATGTGTCTTTCAGGCCTTCGGCGGAATATCCTTGACGCCGTCGAGAATATAGGTCGGGCGGTAGGGGAACTTTTTCATCTCAGCGATGTCGGTCACGCCGCTGAGCACCAGTACGGTATCGAGCCCGGTCTCCATACCGGCGACAATGTCGGTATCCATGCGATCGCCCACCATGACCGCTTCGTTGGAATGGCAGCCCAACAGCTTTAGGCCGGTGCGCATCATCAAGGGGTTGGGCTTGCCGACAAAATAGGCGCTTTTGCCGGTGGCCAGTTCAATGGGCGCGACCAGTGCGCGGCAGGCGGGTATTACGCCGTCCTCGGCGGGGCCGGTCAGATCGGTGTTGGTGCCGATGAGCTTTGCGCCCGCGCGCACCAGCGAAACCGCCTTAGCGATACTCTCGTAGTTATAATTGCGCGTCTCACCCACCACGACATAGTCGGGATTGACGTCGTTCATCGTGATACCAACATCGTAAAGCGCATTGAATAAGCCCGGCGCACCAATGATATAGGCGGTGCAGCCCGGCGCCTGACGGCTTAAAAACTTAGCGGTGGCCAGCGCACTCGTATAAAAATGGCTCTCGTCGACGTCAAGCCCCATGCGCGCGAGCTTTTGCTTTAATTCCAGCGGGCTTCTCTCGCTGGCGTTGGTCAAAAACAGAAAGCTCTTGTTCGAAGAATACAGCCACTCGACAAATTCCTTAACGCCGGGCAGCAAGCGGTTGCCGTGGTAGATCACACCGTCCATATCGCAGAGGAAGCCTTTTTTCTCATGTAGTTGCTCCAAAGTATCAAGCATCTTTATCCCCCTAATATCTTTTATGGTTATAAGCATACTTTAATTATGTTAAATCTACAAGCATAATAAAAATATTTATGCATTATGTCGGAAGGATAATCGATGTTTTACGCCATGCGCACTTTATCAGAATACCCCGATCAAACCCGGCGCGTTGGCGTTTATTGAAGCGCCGTGGCAATGCCCTGCGCCAGCACGTCGCTTAGACCTCGGCAACTCTCCAACGCGTTGGTAAAGCTCTGCTTAAACGCATCCGCCGCGAACCCATCCCGGCAGTCCTCGTCCTTGGAAAGACGCTTATATTCATGCGGATTACTTTTCGGGAAACGTTGGAGAATCGAGCGCGCGTAGAGTGCAAAATCGTGCTTCATTAGGAATTTATGATCCTCGGACGGGACATTGTTGCCCCCTGAAATTCTTCGGGCTATCTCCATACAGGTCAGCATAATTTCCAGCTTGTCCTTTTCGGCTTTTGTCTGCTCGCCCGCGATTTCAAACTGCTGCCTGAGCTGCCCGTAAGTGTTTTGGGACTCGTTTTTTAACAGCTGTGCCGCTTCGGTGGACGGCTGAAGCTTATCAGCCTTCAAGGGTGTAACCTCCACCTTGATCTTTTCGGGCTGCCGCGCTGAATTTTGGCCCGCATTGTAATAGGGGTTCCCGTACTCAATACGCATCTGCTTCACCGTCCTTACGCATAAATTGGTCTCTCAAAAACATGCCCTTGAGAGAGATTATTTTCCATTTATATCATAACACAGTTACATTAGTTTTTCTATGTTTTTCAGGATAATTCAGCAGACTGCAATCTTTAAGCGCCATATCGTGAAACGTTTACCCCGTGTACATTTAAACGTCAAGCTTCATATCGCCGAATTTGATCCAGCCCTTTTTGCGCATAAACTCTGAGACGATCAGCGACAGCACCGCAGGCAAAACAAAATGCATCGCCGCAATTTGCAGCAGCGCAGTGCCGCTGCCGACAACCGGGCTCATGGTTTGATACGCCATAATCGGGCCAACCAAGCCCGCCGTGCCCATGCCTGAGCCGGTCGCGTTGCTCGTCATGCCCAGCAGCTTGGTCGAAACCGGCCCCAGCACCGCGCTGCTGATAATGGCGGGCATCCAGATCACCGGCTTTTTGACGATATTGGGAATTTGCAGCATGCTGGTGCCCAGTCCCTGTGCCAGCAAGCCGCCAAGCTTGTTTTCTCGGTAGCTTGCCACGGCAAAGCCCACCATGTTGGCGCAGCAGCCGACGGTGGCCGCCCCGGCGGCGACGCCCGAAAGATTAAGTACGATGCCGATGGCGGCCGAGCTGATCGGCAGCGTTAAAATAACACCCATCAGCACCGAGACGATGATGCCCATCAAAATGGGCTGCTGCTCGGTACCCCAGTTGATAATGCCGCCCACCCAGGCCATAAACGACGATATGGGTGGGCCGACAAATAACCCCACCCACGAGCCAAAAAGAATTGATGTGATCGGCGTCACAAGAATATCGACTTTGGTTTTGCCGGATACAAGATGCCCAAGCGCGATACCCGCGTAGGACGCAACAAAGGCCCCCAGCGGCTCGCCGGGGCCCGCAAAGTGAATGACACCGTCCACAAAAACTGTACCGGCGGCAATTTTAGCCGCAAAAGCGCCCACCATGCCCGCTGTGGCGGCCGAGAGCACGACGAGCGGCGGTTCTTTAAATTTATAGGCCACACCGCAACCGATGCCAGCCCCTGTCAGCGACGCGGCAACCTTGCTTAACACGACCAGCGTTTTTCCAAAGTCCCCGCCGACAAACAACCCGATCTGCTGGATGATGGTGCCCACAATCAGCGTTGAAAAAAGACCTAGCGCCATGCCTGAAAGCCCGTCGATAAATATTTTGTTGAGCAGCTTTTTAAATTGTTCCATTGCTTTCTCCTCAATCGGTGCGAATGTGTATATACACCTATATATACCGTTGCCAATTCTATCAGAAAGTCCCCGGCTTTTCAAGACTTATTTTGCGCTGCGTGGGCAGGATTTTACACCGATCGCAACAAAAGTGGCAGCCGCCAGCGGTTTTGGTCCGGGCGGCTGCCAAAGAATGTTTAATCGATCGTGATGCTTTTAATCTTCTGCTCGGCCTTGGGACGGTCAGAAAAGTCGACCTTGCCGCCCGCGATCGCGTCGACGACATCCATGCCCTCGACCACCTTGCCAAACGCGGCATACTGCCCGTCGAGGTGGGGTGCGTCCTCATGCATGATAAAGAACTGCGAGCCCGCCGAATCGGGGCTCTGGCTGCGCGCCATCGAGATAACGCCCCGCGTGTGCTTAATGGGGTTGTTGACGCCGTTCATCGCAAACTCGCCCTTGATCTGATAGCCGGGTCCGCCGGTGCCGGTGCCCTTGGGGCAGCCGCCCTGAATCATAAAGCCGCGGATGACGCGGTGGAAAATCAGGCCGTCGTAAAAGCCCTCTTTGACCAGCTTTTCAAAGTTCGCGACCGTGATCGGGGCCTGCTCGGGGTAAAGCTCCAGCTTAATCTGCCCGCCGTTTTCCATTGTAATTGTAACCATAATTTCCTCCAAAGTTCTTTTTATGCTGATATTTTAGACCGGGACAACGCCCGATGCATGGAACATAAGTCGCTTAAACACCGATGGCGATATCCGCAAAGTGGCAGCCGGTTGCCTGCTCCAGATGCTGCGGCGTCAATTCAATTTGGTCGCCGATGCGCCCCGCGCTGACCACCACCGTCTCCTGAGTGAGTGCCGAGGCATCCGCCACGGTTGTATACCGCTTTTTCATGCCGATCGGCGAGCAGCCACCCTTGACATAGCCGGTCAGCGGCGTGATCTCCTTAACATGGATCATCTCGACCGATTTTTCGCCCACCGCCTTGGCGGCCGCCTTGAGATTAAGCTCCAGCGCCACCGGTATGATGAACACAAAGATATTTTTAGACGCGCCGCGCGTGACGAGCGTCTTAAAAACCTTCTCCACCGGCATGCCCACCTTGTTGGCAACCGAAACGCCGTCTAAGAGGCCGTCCTGCGTATCGTAGGTGTGCGCCGTGTAGGGCAGCTTTTCTTTTTCCAGCATGCGCTGGGCGTTTGTTTTTGCCTGTGCCAAAAAATCATCTCCTGTTTTCTGTCGCCAATTCGCCGCAAAGCTGTCGGTAGCAGTCGATGTACTGCTCGCGCACCGCCCCGATGCGCGCCTCGTCAAAACGCAGCGCGGCCAGACGGGGTGGTTCGTCGTCAAACATCCGAACGCCGCACAGCGCTAAAAATTCGTGGTATAGAAGGCAGTCGTCCACCTCGCCGATCAGCAGGTGCTCGGTCGGCGTGGGGCGTGTGCTGCAAAGCGTATCATAAATGACACCCGCCAAGGCGCCCTCAGCCTCGTAATAAAGCGGAAAATGGCGCTTGACCGGACGTGTCAGGTCTGAGACATAGCACTCGGTCGCATCGTGCAGCAGGCAAAACAGCCGCACACGGGCGTCAAATCCCCGGGCTTTTGCCTCCGCCTCACAGTTGAGACAATGCTGCGCCACCGAATAAAAATGACGGATATGACCGTTGGCGCGGCAGAGCATCGCCAGCGCATGCGCGATATCGTCGATACGGATATCCGACGGTTTGGGGTTAAAAGGGTCCATGTTGATGCCGTGGTAGGTTCTGATCTGGTTCGGGTCCCTCATACTGTTTCAAACTCCTCCGCCTGTGCGGCGAGCAGCGGAAGCGCCTCTCCGTCCGAGAGCGACACGGCCTGCACGCCGCGCAGCTTGCGTTCAATGGCGCGGGTGCGAGTGCCGATCAGCTTATCCAGATCGTCGTTTGCCAGCCGCAGACGGTCCTGCGCCTTGCGCAGTACGTCGTTAAAGGTCGAAAACTCGGTCTTGACAGCGCCGAGCACCTGCCAAACCTCGCCCGAGCGCTTTTGTATCGCCAGCGTCTGAAAGCCCATCTGCAGGCTATTGAGCAGCGCCGCCATTGTCGTCGGACCCGCGATGTTCACGCGGTAGTCGCGCGCGAGCGTCTCGACCATGCCGCGCCGCACCACCTCGGCATACAGCCCCTCAAACGGTAGGAACATGATCGCAAAATCGGTCGTGTTGGGTGGATCAATATATTTGTCGCGGATATCCTTGGCGCAGCCCTTGATGCGCTGCTCAAGCTCCTTGCCTGCGGCGGCGATCCGCTCGGGCACGGCGTCCTCATAGGCGTCCATCAGCGCCGCGTAAGCGTCGCCTGGGAATTTTGCGTCGATCGGCAGCCAGACGCCGTTTTCGCCGTCGCCCGGCAGCCTGACCGCGTATTCGACGACGGTGTTGCTGCCTTTCTTGGTCGAAACGTTGGCCGCGTACTGCTCGGGGGATAAAATCTGCTCTAAAATCGCGCCGAGCTGAATCTCGCCGAGGATGCCGCGCGTCTTAACATTTGAGAGCACCTTCTTCAGATCACCAACGCCGTTGGCAAGCGTCTGCATCTCACCCAAGCCCTTATAGACCTGTTCGAGCCGCTCCGACACCTGTGCAAACGACTGGGCCAGCCGCTCGTTGAGCGTCTTTTGCAGCTTTTCATCCACCGTCTGACGCATCTGATCAAGCTGCTTCGCGTTGTCGGCGCGTAAGATTTCAAGCCGCTGCTCCACCGTAGCGCGCATCTCCTCCAAGCGCTTGGAGGACTGGTTTGTGAAGACCTCTATGCGGCCCTCAATGCGGAATAGCTGCTCGTGCACCGTCTTTTGCAGCATGTCGTTGCGCAGCGTCAGTTGCTCGTTAAGCTCCGCCAGACGCTTATCCTGAAGCTCGCCCTGTCGCCGCTGCGACTCGATCAGCGTCTGCCCCAGCGCCGTCGTGGCGGTCTGTACCGACTGGCCCAGCTCCTGACGCAGACCGCGCAGCTGCTCGGCAAATTCGCGCCGCAGCGCTTCGTTTTCTTCACGGTGTTGACGGCTTATCGCGTTGACCCGCGACGTCGCGGACACCGCCCCAATAAAAGCAGCCACCGCGGCAATGGCGGCCACGGCGGTCAGCGCAAGTTGTAGCTGCTGCATATCTTCTCCTTCTATCCTCGCCCACTTTGATGGCGTAGGATCGGCAAATTCGGCATAAAATGGTTTATATCAAAGCTTGAATATTGGATGCAGCCTGTGTTGTTCCCGGCCTTGTTAACAGCCGCCGCACATTTTCATGGCGTTTTCAACCGGCATTTGGCATTGATTAATAAGTATAGCATATTTTGCCGCATTTTTCATCCGTCATTTTGCAAAACAGGGGGATTTGCCACATGTCGTTTTCACTCGCACTTTCGGGCGGCGGCTGTAGGGGTGCTGCGCACGTAGGCGTGCTGTCCGCCTTGCAGGAAGCGAATCTGACGCCCTGCGCCGTTTCGGGCAGCAGCGCGGGCGCCATTGTCGCCGGATTATACGCCTACGGTTACGCGCCGGAGCAGCTCATTAAAATATGCAGCGAGCTTGAACGCAACGGCGAAAAGCTGATCGATTTTAATATTTTCGGTATTGCGGCCGCGATCGGTCAGATTGCGCGTCGCCGGCCAATTACGCTGTCCGGCCTGCTCAAGGGCGAGCGGCTGCGTTCGCTGCTGCGGCAGTTGACCAAGGGGTGCACGCTTTCTTCGGTGTCGCTGCCAATCTGCATCACGAGCGTCGATTTAAGCACCGGCGAGACGATCGCGTTCTCGCAGCGTCCGCCGATACATCCGCTCTCTCATGTGCGGTGGGAACAGGATGTTCTGTTATACGAAGCCATCTACGCCAGCTGCTGCGTGCCGGTCATCTTTACGCCGCCCACCGCGATGAACGGCGTTTTGGTCGACGGCGGCGTGACCGATAACCTGCCGGTCAACCTGCTGCTGGCCATCGACGCGCCCAATATCATCGCCGTCGATATTTCAGAAAACTACGCTCCGGTCGAAGGCGAGGGGATTTTTGAAATCGCCTCCCATTCGCTGTCGGTTATGAGCCGAAAGCTGCGGGACTGTACCGTACAGGGCGAACGGCTGCTGATTCGTCCTAAACTGCCTGAGAAGGCCGGACTGTTCACCTTCTCGCTGATGTCTGAATGTATCGCGGCAGGCTACACCGCTACCCGCGAGCTGACCGAGTTGATACACGCGCTTTCAAAATAGAGGCAGGCGGCGAAAGCGCATGGGCTTTTGCCGCCTTTTTCTAATGCAACGGTCATATAACGCTTTAGATTGCGTTTTTAAATATCCTCAGTGGCCGATGCGCCGATTGTCCGGCTCTGAAAACAGCAGCGAAATGCACCAAACGCCCGCGACCGCCACTAGCGTGTAGACAATGCGGCTCCCCAGCGCGGCCTGATTGCCAAACACCCAGGCGACGGCATCGAGTTCAAACAACCCGATAAGCCCCCAATTGAGCGCGCCGACGATCACCAACAGCAATGCCAGCTTATTGAGCATCCTACCACCCCTCCCTGATTGTCGTTTAAATCTTCAAAAGAAAGTTTTCCCATGCCCTTCTGAAATATTCAGCGTGATGTTCATGCCAATTTTGCATTTTCAAATTTGTTTTGACGCAAAATTTCTGCTATACTGATACCGAATGATAAAAAGTCGAGGATTTGCCGTGAAAAGATATCGTCGTAAAAAAAGAACCTACCGCCTATTTGGAGTCACGGCGGTGTATTTGCTTTTGTTTTTTTGCGCTATGGCGGCCTTATGGCAAGCAAGCGGCCTAAAGCGCGCCGACAGCACGCCGCCGGTTGCCGCAGCCGCGCCGGTCTCCGCGGCTGTGGGCATAGGGAGGCCAAACGGCGGCCTGCCGCTCCTGAGTCAGAATGCCATCCTATTTGACCCCGACGACGGTCGGACACTCTTTGCTAAAAACGCAAGGGACAGGGCCTACCCCGCGTCGCTGACCAAGCTGATGACGGCGCTGGTCGCCGTGGAGCAAATCGAGGATTTTGACGCGCCCGTCACGCTGGCGCGTGAGGATTATACCGGCCTGTACGAGCAAAACGCCGCCATGGCCGGGTTTGTCATGGGCGAGACGGTCACGGCGCGCGATCTGCTGTACGCCACGCTGTTGCCCTCAGGCGCGGAGGCCGCCTGTGCGCTGGCGCGCGTGGCCGCCGGTTCAAAAGAGGCCTGCGTCGCGCTGATGAACACGCGCGCTCAGACGCTTGGCATGACCGGCAGCCATTTTACCAACGTCACCGGCCTGCACGACCCCGAGCACTACACCACGGCATACGACCTCTCGCTGTTACTGACCGCCGCTTTAAAAAACGACCTGTTTACCGAGGCGTTTTCGACCTTTAGCTATACCGCCACCGCGACGACGCAGCATCCGCGGGGCCTGCTGCTGACCTCTACCCTCACGCCGCGTATCCGGCAACTTAATCGCGAGGCTGCCCCAATCACCGGGGCCAAAACCGGCTACACCGAAGAGGCACAGCTTTGCTTAGCGAGCGTCGGGACACAGAACGGCGTGCGCCGCGCGATCGTCACGATCGGGGCTGCGGGCGACGGCTACTCCGAGCCGACCCACCTTGAGGACGCGTATCTGCTGTATCAAAAAAGTCTGCCCGACTAATTGGCTCGAAATGACCCGGCAGCTATAACGCGCTTGGGCCATAGCAAAAAGCCGACCCTCCCGATTTTTCGAGAGGGTCGGCTTTTTCATATCTGCCGTTCGCTTTAGTAGCGTAGTCTGGGCATATTCGTATCGCTTGTAAGGTTGGAAAAGCTGTAAAGCACCAATACATCCTGAATCTGCTCGGACTTGATCAAATCGTTGACGCCCTTGGGCAGCGAGCGCAGATCGACGACGACGACCTTTTGATAGCTCTGCGTCAAAAACGGCACAAAGCAGTTGGCATAAGAGTCTTTGATGACCATAATCACACCCGCGGGCGCGTTATCGTTTTGAATCACCGTCACGCCGTTGTTTGCATGCAGGAAAAGGGCATATTTATCTCTCGTGTTGAGCGCCGCCGTATCATACATCGAGCCGACCGGCACACCGTCGATCTCAACGCCGCTCACCGGCAGGTCGTACCAGGTGATGGTATCGGCCACGGCGTCAAACTTTTTGGCCTTGCTATAATAAGTGCCCCAAAAGCCCTCGGCGCTGCGCGCAAGCGACGCTTCGGGCAGGAGCGCCGCACGCCCTGCGGCGTGCATAAAGCTTTCGTAGCCGTACCACGCGCCCTGCGTCGTCCAGTGGTGATCGGTGCGGTAATAAAGCTGCTCTTCGGTGTGGGCCAGCAGATTGGCCGAGACATCAACGCCGGTATAGCCGCTTTGTGCCAGCCTGCCGTTTATCGTCTGTATCAACGGCAATTGATCAATATTTCCAAGTCCTTTGGGCGCCAGTGCGCTCAAAATATTATACGAGCCCGGCACGATCATGGTATATTTGTTAATATCGGGGTTTTGCGCTGCGAACTCCGCCAGAAATCCAAGATTTTTCTCGAGCCGCTGCACATCGTAGGTGCGGAATTTCTCGAAGAGATAACCGTCCCCGCCATAAATGATGCCGTTGTTTTCGGTCTTGCCCAGCAGCGCCTCGCAGCGCGATTTTAACGAAATCCACCGGTCGCGCAGCGCGAATTGGTCGTTGACGTACTGCTCGAATTTTTGCGCGTAGCCCTTAGCACTGCTATCCGCAATGGCGGAGAGCGAGAACTCGGGACGCTGGTTCAGATAACGGTTTTCCATTTCAGAAAAAGCCTTGGCGGGCGTCAGCAGATTCAGTATAAAAAAGAGGCCTATCACGCCAAAAAGCAACAGCATTACAGGGTAGCGCTTTAAATCCTTCATAGCTCCGCCCCCTTAAAATCTAAAATATAAAAACGGATTATAGGTGGCATCCACCAGATAAGCGACCGATATTAAAAACAGCGCGCCGTAGGTCAGCGCGGCGAACAGTCCGTTCTTCTCCAACCGCTGAAAACCCTTTTTAAGCGCGGGGGTCGAAAACAGAATGCCCAGCGCAAAGGTCACACCGTAATTGCGCAGGAAATAGCCCCAATCCGTACCGCCCGAAAACGCGAACAGCCTGCCGAAAAATATCCCCAACTGGGACAAATCGGTTATGGCAAAGATCGCCCAGCTAACCATGACAAGCGGTATCATATAAACGCGCGCAAAGACGGGGTGGCTATCCAGTACAGGGCGCAGAAACGCCTTTTCAAGCATGAGCAGCGCGAAGAAATAAAGCCCCCACAGCACGAAATTCCATGAAGCGCCGTGCCACAGCCCGGTTGCGCCCCAGACCAAAAAGAGATTGAAGACGGTGCGCCAAGCGCCCTTGCGGTTGCCGCCCAGCGGAATATACATATATTGCCGAAACCACGACCCCAACGTCATATGCCAGCGCCGCCAAAATTCGGTCATGCTTTTTGAGATGTACGGAAAATTAAAATTCTGCGGAAACTCAAACCCGAGCATCCGTCCCAAGCCGATGGCCATCAGCGAATAGCCCGAAAAATCGAAATAGATTTGCAGCGTAAAGGCCAAAAGGGCCATCCATGCCAGCGGTGTCGAGAGACCCGCAAAGTCCATTACCTCCACCTCGGTCCAGAGTGCGCCGACATTGTTGGCGATGATCACCTTGCTGGCCAGACCCATGATAAAGGTCCTGGCGCCATTGGAAACCTGCCCCGGATCGACGGTACGGCAGCGCAGCTCGCGCTGGATATCGGTATAGCGCACAATGGGACCCGCGATCAACTGCGGGAACAGCACGACAAAAGCGCCGAAGTCGATAATATTGCGCTCGGCCGCAACGTCGCCCCGGTAGACGTCGATGGTGTAGGACATGGTCTGAAAGGTGTAAAAACTGATGCCAAGCGGCAGCGTCAGCTCCAGCACGGGCAGGCCAAGCCCGGTAACGGCATTGAGGTTGCGCGCAAAAAAGCCCGCGTATTTAAAAAAGCCGAGCATGCCAAGGTTAAAAACGACCGAGAACAGCAGCCAAAGCCGCCGCATGCCGTTTTTATGCCCGGCGCGCACAATACCGTTGGAGGCGGTATAATCCACTATAATCGACGCGAGCATAATCGGGAAATACCGAACCTCGCCCCACGAATAAAAGATCAGGCTTAAAATCAGCAGCGTGAGGTTCTTCCATCGGCTCGGCATCAGATAATAGACGCCAAACGCCAGCGGCATAAAATAAAACAAAAACAGGATGCTGGAAAATACCATAGCTTCCTCCAAAGGTCGAATTAAAAAGCCCCCGCAGATTCGGCTGCGAAGGCTTATCAGGCACATAAGCCGGATGATGTTCCAGCTAATAATTTAACAGAAACGCGTCAAAACATCAAGGACTTTTGCAAACCGTTTGAGGCTCAGTCGTTGAACATGCTGTCGATGGTTTCTTTGGTCATCTTGACGTCGGCATCATAAACCGCCGAACCTTCAACATCCGGATCAAAATCGCCCACGATGATCAAAAACACATAGTTGCCCTTGACATAGACCTCACCCGCCTTAGCGCGGTCATACGAGCCGCTGACATTGTAAAACTCAAACTGGGCCGTGATGTCCGCAAGCCGCTTTTCAAGCGCCTGCTGGACCGCCTCAACCTTGCCCTCTTTGGCCTTAACGGCAAAAAGCACGTCGGAGCGCAGCATAACACCCGCGACGCTGCCCGCATATTCGTCATAGGCCGAGGCGTCGAGCTCCATAAAATCGGCGATGTATTGGTCGTCTATCGGCATCCTCATTGGAACAGCGCCGTAATCACCGGGGTATTTCTCATTAAATTTCGCGTCGACGGCGTCGAGAACGTCCTGAAGCGATTTGTCATCCTTGATGGTGCCGGGGGCGTTCTTTTTACTGCCGCAGGCTGTCGCCGTCAGCAAAAGGGCGACGACGAGCACCAGCGATAAAATCTTTTTCATAGTTTTTTACCTCATAATGTTTTAAAATACGGTAAAGCTTTCCGGTTCGGTTAATAAGTGCGTCCAAGTCTGTCATTTGTTGCAGCCGATTATATATTTCGCATCTCAGACTGCAATATGCGCAGTCTGAGATGCTTTATCCTTAATATTCGCCAATCGTTGCCGTCTTATTTTTTTGCGCTGTTACTTTTTCCTGAACTGTTGGATTTATCCTTGCTGTTGCCTTTGCCCGAGCTTGCTTCAGACGATTTGCCTGCGTCGTCGTCGTCGTCCGAATTACCCTGGGAATCCGACTTTTTGGACTGGCCGTTATTGCCGGATTTATCGGCTTTATTACCGCTGTTCTTGTCAGAAGCGCCGCTCCCGTCAGAGCTGCTATTTTTCTCAGCGGCATTATCTGTTTTGGCATTATTGCCATTATTAGAATTGTTTGTTTTGTCCAGCCCCTTATCGGCGGCTTTATCCGTCTTATTCGCATTATTGTCTTTGCCGGATTTACCCGATTTATCTGAATTTGCAGCCGTATCGGACGCTTCTTTCTTGTTCGAGTTATTATCGGCGCTGTGGTCGTCCTTGGACTCTTTAGCCTTGCTCAGGGCTTTGTTGGCCTTTGTTTCTTTCATGATCTCCTTGACAGATTTGTTCAACCACTCTTCAATGTTGATGTCATCGGCGTTTAGGGCGCTTTCTTTAAGCTTTTCAACGAGGTTAAGCTTTCCGGGTGTCACCCCCAGACGTCTGGCCTCCTCTACGCGGGCCTCGCCTACAGCCACAGATTCAACTTCCACATCCAACGCTTCTTCTTCGGTGGCCCGCTTAACAGCTGCCTTTAGCTGCGCCGACAGCTTTTCCGCCTTTGCCGGTTGAGTACCCGACACGGCAATTACCACGCCGCCTTCGCTATCCTTCGGAAAATAGCCCTGCTTCGCTATCGCGTTGATCGTTTCTTTGACAGCCTGATCGATTGCTTTGTTTTTCAAGCTGGTCAGCTCAATCTTCTCCAGAATGATTTTGCCATCATCGTTTACGCCTTTAACCGACAGCACCCGATCAAATGTATTCAGCGAATATTCAATTGAGGGATTTACATCGAGGCTGACATAGGACGTGGGGGTAAAATAGGCATACGCACCTACGACGGCGCTGCCTAACACACAGACCGCACAGGCGACAGCTATACCCATCCGCAGCCAGATGGCGTTGTGGCGAACCGCCTTGGCATTGGCGGCCTCCGCCACGATATCATCATCAACCAAACCGATTGCAGTCGTTATATAATGACTGTTCATATCTCGATACCTTCTTTCATCAAAAAAACTTTAAGCTTACCTCTGGTTCTGAATAATATGGATTTGATCTTGCTCTCGCTGATGGAGAAACGGCTCGCTATGTCTGAAACAGAATCAAAAAACCAATATCTGCGCATAAACACAGTCCTGCTTTCATAGCTGAGGGTACGCAAAAATTTGCTGATGGCCTTTGCCGTAAGTTCCGCTTCACCGGGGCATACGTTATTAGCCGGCTGCACAAGGCAGTCTTCAAGCTCCGTTAAAGAAATCTCGATCCGCGCACTTCGCTTTTTTGAATTGTTATAATCATATTTCTTCAACGCACAGTTACGCGCGATCCTGCAAAGGTAAGCCGAAAGCACAGCAGGTTTTTGCGGCGGTATGGCGTTCCATGCGCCAAGATAGGTATCGTTGACACACTCCTCTGCGTCCTCTGTGCTTTGCAAAATATTCATGGCAATATGCCTGCACAGTCTGCCATATTTCTTTTCTGTCTCTTCAAGCGCCGCTTCGGACCGTTCCCAATACAGCGCTATTATTTCGCTATCACTCAAGCTTTTACCTCCCTTCGATTGATCAAGGTTCTATCTATTAACTACGAAAGATTTGGATTTGGTTGCGCTTACTATTAAAATTTTCTTGCTTTTTCTAAAAAACCATATCTTTTAACACGCAAAAACGGGAAAGCAATTGCTTTCCCGTTTAGAATCTCTGATATCCGAATTACTCGGCGCTTTCGGCAGCCTCTTCGGGCGCGTTCTCTTCGAGCAACGCCTTGATCGAAAGGCTGATTCTGTGACGCTCGAAATCGAGCTCGGTGATCTTGACTTCAACCTCTTGCCCAACCGACAGCACATCGGAGGGCTTGCCGACGCGCTCACGCGCAATCTGGCTGATGTGAATCAGACCGTCGATGCCGGGGATCAGCTCGGCAAACGCACCAAAAGCGGTGAGAGAGACAATCTTGACCTTGGCGGCCTGACCGACGGCATAGTTCTTGGCCAGAATCGCCCAGGGGTTGTCCTCGTCCTTCTTGTAGCCAAGCGAAATCTTCTTCTTCTCGGCGTCGATGTCCTTGACATAAACGGTGATCTCGTCGCCGACCTTAACGACCTGAGAGGGATGCTTGATCTTGCCCCAGGACAGCTCGGAAATGTGGATCATGCCGTCCACGCCGCCCAGATCGACAAACGCGCCGTAGTCGGTCAGCGACTTGACAACGCCGCTGTACTGCTTGCCGGC
>JAEWBS010000003.1 GCA_023391005.1 Bacillota bacterium
GTACTTAGAAATCGCCTCGGACAAAGTTAAAACTTTTTCCATAGTAAAACCTCCACTTTTACGTTATGTGTAATATTAGCACGCTATCTGCATCTTTTCGCAACCGGGCGAAGCGCAGATCCGATTACTACGATCCTCTCGGCACGCTGCCGGTCCGAATTAGCCGATCACGACCAATACGTCGCCGGGCGCAACGGCGGCGCCCTGTGCCACCCGTACGTCGGTCACGGTGCCGTCGCAGGGGGCGAATATCTCGTTCTCCATCTTCATGGCCTCAAGCACAACGACCACCTGTCCGCTTTTGACCGCGTCGCCGACATTGACCAGCATCTTAAAGATGGTGCCGCTCATCGGGGCGGCGATGGTTGCGGCGCCGGCGCTCACAGGTGCCGCGGGCGCAACAGGGGCGGGGACGGGAGCTGCTGCCGGAGCGGCTGCAACAGGGGCGGGCGCGGCGGGCACAACGGGAGCGGCAACCACGATGGGCGCAACGGCGCCGACGACGCCGGCTTCAATCTCTTCCCGGGTCAGCGGACGAAAAACGTCGGTTCTCTCAATTTCCACGTCGTAGGTTCTTCCGTTAATGGTAGCAGTATACTTCATAACCATTCTCCTTACATCAAGTTTTCGGGCCTCAAAACCAAGTTTAAGCCTAAGAGCCAAAGTGCAAAACAGTCGCGAGTCAGACCCAGACCATCGAGTTGCGTTGAAAAACGCTATATTTTAGAATGCCCCCTCGCAGCAGTCTGTGCCCGACAAAATAATAACCCCCTTACGCCAAGCTTTTTCGGTCCCCCGCAAAGCCAAATGGCTTTGGAGGCAGCTCATGTAAGCGGGCTCAAGGCACACTAAAAAGGCACATACCGACATCCTACCGACAAAGCTGCCGATAGAACCCGAAGAAAGCGCCCATCTCTCTGCCTGCCCGCCGTTACCGGCAGTATGCGCCGCAAATGCTGCATAAACATTCTGCACCCATTTTGTCTTATCAGTATAACACACAACTAAGATTAATAAATATCCCTTGTTGGTAAAAAATTTGCGTATATTGGGTTTCGTGCGTATTCGTCATTTTTACGTCTGAGAATTTTTGCTTTTATCGCAAAAACTCCTGCTTTAAAAGCATATCTTTAAAAGTTTAAAAAGCAATATCATGGCATATTGCGCAACTTTTTTAAAATATTTGCATATCTTGCGCCCGCGTGATATAATTAATAAAACTCGTTTTCACGATGGAGGGACGGTGTGTCATGACGCCCGCAAAATATCAGATGCGCTTAAATTGGGACGACTCCTGGCACATGGATCGCCCCCATTTTCATGAGGATATTGAAATTCTGCTCTGCCTTTCAGACGGCGGCGACTTTTTTATTGAGAACGAACTCTACCCCCTGCACTGGGGCGCGCTGTTTCTAATCGGCGAGGCCACGCTGCACAAAAGCACCGCCAGCGACTCTTATAAGCGCTATGTGCTGCATATCTCAGCCAGCACTTTGCAGGAGCTCTCGATGCCCCAAAGCGATTTTGTGACCTGCATCCGCGAGGCGGGGCACTGTGTCCTGCTTGATAAAGAAAAAACCGCCGAGCTCATCAAGCTGTTCGAGCAGCTTGAAAAACCGCGCACCGACGCCTTTGGCAACGATATGCAAAATATGATCGTACTGCTGAGCCTTTTGCTCAAGGTTTTCTCCTCCTTTGAGACGACCGACCCAAGCAAGGTCGTGTTAAACCCCGATTTTGCCCGCATCTCGCCGATTCTCGAATTTATCCAGGGGCATTTGGCCGAACCGCTCACGCTCGATATTATCGCGGCTAACTGCTTTATCAACAAATATCACCTCTGCCATTCCTTTAAGGCCGTCACCGGCTTTTCGGTCATGGAATATATCATCCATTGCCGGGTACTCAAGGCACGCGAGCTACTGCGCAAGGGTATGCGCGTGCAGGAGGTGGGAGAGATGGTCGGTTTTCGCAATAACGAGCATTTTATTCGAACCTTCGGCGCGCTCACCGGCACTTCTCCCAAGCGCTATGCCAAGGAATATCTTGCAGGTGATAAATGTTGATATTTTTTAAAACGCCGCCATGCGCCACGGCTGTCTGTTTTTACATCGGACAGGATGTTTGGGTTGCATGGCGGCATTTTTTGGTGTACCATTACTAGAGATACCCCACACCGATTTCATGGCGCGCAGCGATAAAAAACTTGGTGCCGTCCTAAAAGCATTTTGGAGGCACGTCCTTAAAAGCTGTGCTTTATGCAGCGCTGGCAGCTCTACCGCACGACGCTGCGATACCGAAGTCTTAACCTGCTGCATCAGACCGCAGCTTAATAGATAGGGGGCTATATTGTGAATTTTCATTCGTATCCCCATCCCTCGCAGCGTCGGGTGACCTTTGGCGCCAAAGGCATGGTCGCCACCTCTCAGCAGCTTTGTGCGCAAGCCGGGCTGGATATTTTAAAACAGGGCGGCAACGCTATAGACGCCGCCATTGCCACAGCCGCCTGCCTCACCGTTGTCGAGCCCTGCTCCAACGGCATCGGCGGCGACGCCTTTGCGCAGGTTTGGACTAAGGACGGCTTGTTCGGCCTAAACGCGACCGGCGGCTGTCCGGCGATGCTTACGGCGCAAATGATTCGGGACGCCGGGCACAAGGCCATGCCGAAGCTCGGCTTTTTCCCGCAGACGGTGCCGGGGCTTCCCGCCGCGTGGGCCACGCTGTCCGAGCGGTTTGGCCGGCTGCCGCTGACCGAGACGCTCGCCCCCGCCATCCGCTATGCGGCCGATGGCTTTGCGGTGAGCCCCACCGTCGCGGAGCGGTGGAAGGCCGCCGCCGAAGAAACTTATGCTCCTTACCGCGACCATCCCGAATTCGCCGAGTGGTTTCGCGTCTTCACCGATAACGGCAAAGCGCCGCGGGCCGGTGCATGCTGGCGATTGCCCGACCACGCCCAAACGCTTGCCGACATCGCCGCTACCGGTGCAAAGTCGTTTTATCAAGGTGCTCTTGCCGACGAGATTGACCGCTATATGCGCGCGGCGGGCGGCTATCTGCGCAAAAGCGATCTGACCGCCTTTGAACCCGAATGGGTGACGCCGCTCACCACCACCTACCGCGGTTATGATATTTGGGAATTGCCGCCCAACGGGCAGGGCCTTATCGCGCTCATGGCCCTGAACATCTTAAACGGCATGACGCTGCCGTCGCCTGAGGATCCCAAAAGCTGGCATCTGCAAATTGAGGCGCTCAAATTGGCTGCAACCGACGCTTATCATTATATTGCCGACCCGCGCACCGGCATGGCGGTTGCACCGCAGCAGCTGTTGAGCGCTGCCTACGCCGAGCGACGCCGCGCGCTGATCTCCGACGAGGCCTTGCTGCCATCAATCGGCAACCCGACCGACGGCGGCACCGTTTATCTGTGCACCGCGGACGCCGATGGCAATATGGTGTCCTACATTCAGTCGAATTATAACGGCTTTGGTTCGGGCGTCGTGGTTCCCGGCACCGGCATTGCGCTGCACAACCGGGGCGGCGGCTTTTATCTGGACGAAAGCAGCCCCAACTGCATCGCGCCCGGCAAGCGGCCTTATCATACGATTATCCCGGGTTTTATCTCCAAGGATGGTCAGCCGGTCGCGCCGTTTGGCGTTATGGGCGCTTTTATGCAGCCTCAGGGACATCTTCAGGTCGTGCTTGGCCTGCTTGAATATCACAAAAACCCGCAGTCGGTGCTTGATGCCCCGCGCTGGCACTGGACCGGCGCGCGCAACATCAGCCTTGAGCACGGCGTACCGCTGTACATTGCCCGTGCGCTGGAGCAGATGGGCCACCAGGTCAGTTACACACATGACCGCGCGCCCTTTGGCCGGGGTCAGATTATCTGGCGACAACAAAACGGCGTATACGCAGGAGGCACCGACCCACGTTGCGACGGCGCCGTCGTCGCCCAATAGAAAGGACTTTGATTGTATTATGACATTTCAGTTTATTGTTGTGTTTGGCGTGATGGCGGCCGTGCTCTGCGCGCTGTTCATTTTTGCGCTCGTTTCTAAAAATAAGGAGCCCATGATGCGCGGCGGCTGCCACGGCGACTGCTCGAACTGCGCCTCACACTGTGAGGACGAAGATAAAAAGCGCCCCGAATAAAGCGGCATATGCTATATACTAAAGGAGCATGACCATGCAGATTCCCGTAACCTTCAGACCCGCAACCCCCGCGGACGTCCCGCAGATTCTCACGTTTATCCGACTGCTGGCTAAATATGAAAAGCTCAGCGACGAGGTAACCGCCACCGAGACGCTGCTTCACGAGTGGCTGTTTGAAAAGAATAAGGCTGAGGTCATTTTTGCCGAGGCTGAAAATGAGGTTGTCGGCTTTGCGCTGTTCTTTTATAACTTTTCAACCTTTTTGGGCCGCGCGGGCCTTTATCTTGAAGACCTTTACATCCAAGAATCGCATCGCGGCAAGGGCTACGGCAAAGCGGTTTTGCAAGAACTTGCCCGGCTGGCTGTCGCGCGCGGCTGCGGCCGACTTGAGTGGTCGTGTCTTGACTGGAACAAGCCGAGCATTGACTTTTATCTGTCGCTCAATGCGCGCCCTATGGCGGACTGGACGACCTATCGCCTGACCGGCGACGCGCTTCTGAATATGGCGCAGGGTTAGACCGCAACATAATATAAAAGCGGCCGCGTTTTAAAACGCGGCCGCGCCTATGCCAGACAATCGATATCGGGTATTCCAACGGAATACCCATCAAGAACGCCAACTACGGATTGTACAGGCTGCGCAGGCTCCAAAGGACGAAAATACAAATCCCGCCCTGTGGAATGTCGGAAAGTGCCTAGCCGTTGGCCTTCATGTCGCCGAGACAATGCTCGCAGACATTCTTATCCTTGTACACCGTGATGTTGTCGGCACTTCCGCAAAAGATGCAGGCGGGCTCATACTTTTTAAGTAGAATGTTGTTGTGGTCCACATAGATTTCCAGAGAGTCCCTCTCTGAGATGCCCAGCGTCCTCCTGAGCTCGATCGGCAGCACAATTCTTCCTAAATCGTCAATCTTTCTTACAATTCCCGTTGCTTTCATAATTCCACTCCTTTTCTTTCATGATAAAAAACAGGGCAAAGGTTACCTTACAAACTTTATACTCCCTATTTGTCATATCGCAGCTATTATACCGCATCAGTAGGTTAATGTAAAGGCAAATATTGTAAATTTTTGTAAAAAAATCAAAATAATTCTTATTTTTTACATGGAGATTTTGTGATCAAAATCTAATGTCATTCATACCCTTATTGCATAGGGGTGACGCATATGATGACTGCTATTTTCTGCGCCATGCTGCTGGGCGGCATATTTTTTGGCGCGCTCACCGGCAGAATGCCGCAGGTGTCGGATGCCCTGCTCAAAGAGAGCGGGCGCGCCATCGAACTGATATTGTCGCTCGCAGGGAATTTTTGCCTTTGGGGCGGCATTATGCGTATCGCGGAGGAATCGAAGCTGACCAGCGCACTGGCGCATCTGGCGAAGCCGATTACCTGCCGCCTGTTTAAGGGGCTGCATCCGCAGGGTAAGGCGATGCGCGCGATCTCGATGAATCTGGTGGCAAACCTGCTCGGACTCGGAAACGCCGCCACGCCGCTGGGCATTACCGCGATGAAAGCGATGGAAGAAGAGGAGCACGCCAACGGCACGGCCACCGACAACATGGTGCTTTTTGTAGCCATGAACACTGCGTCGCTCCAGCTGTTGCCCACCACGACGGCCATGCTGCGTTCGGCGGCGGGCAGCAAAACGCCGCTTGATATTTTGCCGGCGGTCTGGGTGGCCTCCACCGTTTCGGTGCTGTCCGGTATTGTGGCCGCCAAGCTGCGCTCCGACAGGAGAAAACGTTCATGACCGCGTTGAGCAGCTGGGCGATCCCGGTCGTCATCGGCCTGATCATCCTGTGGGGCTGGGTTAGCGGCATCAATGTGTTTGATACATTTTTAAGCGGCGCGCGCAGCGGCATCGGAGTGGCATTCAGAATCATTCCGGCGCTGGTCGCGCTGATAACAGCGGTTGGCGTTTTTAAAGCCTCGGGCGCGCTTGACCTGCTGACCCATTCGCTGGCGCCCTTCACCGAACTGGTCGGTATTCCGGCTGAGGTAGTGCCGTTGGCGCTGCTGCGCCCCATTTCAGGCAGCGGCGCAATGGTCATCTTCAACGATCTGTTAGCCCGCTTCGGGCCTGACAGCCTCATCGGCCGCATCGCCAGCGTGATGGAAGGCTCGACCGAGACAACGTTTTATACCATCGCCGTTTACTACGGCGCCACGTCGATCCGCCGCATACGCCACACGGTGTCGGCGTCGGTTATCGCGGATCTCACTGGTTTTATTATGAGCGCAATTTGTGTCAGAATATTTTTTTACATGTAAATTATTGGGAAACATTCTTAATTTTATCCAGAAACGCCATAGTTGTTCGCAAATGCCTGCTTACAGCCAGGCTTTTATATCTAACCGATAAAAACGCGCCATGCCGGCGCGTTTTTAATATTGTTCAAGACTTTAATACATAGGAACTTTCCCTTAATAAACCCCACTCAGGCCCGGTCGGCCAACAGCGACTCAATAAACTGCTTGGCCACACGGGGCGAGCGCCCCGCCCGACGCAGCGCGTAGGTCTCGGCGCGCGAAATCAGCATCTCCTCCGTCAGGTCGATGTTGTTGAGCTGCGCGAGGTGTAACACAATATCGAGGTATTGGCGCTTGCCGGGGCGCTCAAAGGTCACGGTAAGCCCAAACCGGTCAGAAAGCGAGGTCAACTCGGCAATGGTGTCGCCGAGGTGTATTTCATCCCCTTCGCGATCTGAGAAACTCTCCTTGACCAGATGGCGGCGGTTGCTGGTCGCATACACCGCCACATTGTCGTTTTTATAGGAGATGGACCCCTCCAAGATGGCTTTAAGCGCCGCAAAGTTGTCGTCGTCCTTCGTAAATGATAAATCGTCAATAAACAGAATAAAGCGCAGCGGGTTGGCCGATAGGCGGTCGAGCAGCGCGGGAATCTCGGTGAGCTGGTTCTTTTTAAGTTCGATAAGCCGCAGCCCCCGGGACGCGTATTCGTTGATGATCGCTTTGACGGTCGAGGATTTTCCGGTGCCGCTGTCGCCGTAAAGCAGCACGTTGGCGGCGGGCCGCCCCTCGAGCAACGCCAATGTATTATTCACGACCAGCCGCCGCTCACGCTGATAGCCCGGCAATCGGTCCAGCGTGATGGGGTCGGGGTAGCGCACCGGAACCAGCGTATGATTCTCAAGTATAAATGCGTGATGATCTACAAAAACACCGTAGCCGTAGCAAGCGATCTTTTCCAGACGCTCGGCATACGCCGCCCTGAAGTCATGCGCACTGCAATGGTAGGCGGGTAGAAATCCGTCATATCCCAGCGCCTCGCGCAACATCTGGGGTGAAATCCGGCTGACCTCCTCAAGCAGCAAAAGCTCCTGCTCAAGGCATTCTTTTAGCAGCGGGGAGATCGGCTGCCGCCCGGCGGCCTTCTGCATATAGAGATTTTCATCCCGCAGCACGAGATCCAGCAGATAGTCCGAGAGGTTGTCTCCCTTTTCATACAGCGCCGCCGCAAAGGCCGCATAATGCGAGATGCCGCTATGGGCACACTCCGACTCCAGCAGCCGCGTCAGGTTCAAAAGCACCGCATCCTCTAAAAGCCGGCGAAAAATGACCATCCCGCGCAGGCGGACACACAGCGAATAACACGTTGACATCTGAGCACAGTCCTTTTCTAGCATAATAGCACTATCTTACTCTAAATGTATTTTGCTGTAAAGCGGGTCGGGACTATTTTATTTCTCGCACCGACGTGTTATTCTATAATAACCGCCACACGGCGCTGTGGCACGCCCACCCCCGTTTGATGAAGCGGGCTGAGGCGGACAGACCGCATTTGGGATTTTATCGTATGGCGATACCGCAGAATCAGTTTTTCGGAGGCGCAAAATATGAAAATAATAGACGCACACCTGCACATGAAAAAGAACGAAGGCTTTGACGCCCTCTGCCGTGAAAGCGGCCATAAAAACGATTTCCCACATCTGATGGAATGCTTTGAGCAAGAGCAGATCGCCGCCTGCGTGGTCATGGGCACCGGCCTGCTCGAAGGGGAATGCTGCCGTCCCGGGCTTTTTGACCTCAACGGCCCCGCGGATGTGAAGGCCTATCAATACCCGCCCTCGGTCGGTTTTTGTATCGGCGTTGATCCCGAGGGACTGCGACCGGGCAACCTTCAGAAAACGCTGGCCGCCTATCGCGAGGCGATTGCCTGCCCAAGCTGCGTGGGCTTTAAGCTTTATCTCGGCTACCGTCCGTTTTATGCCGACGACAGCCTGTATCATCCGGTGTACGAGCTGGCGGCGGAGTACGACCTGACGGTGGCCTTTCACACCGGGGACACCGCCAACCCAACCGGCCGGCTGCGGTTTTCTCACCCGCTGACGGTGGATGAGGTGGCGGTGCGGTATCCACAATTGCGCCTTGTGCTCTGCCATTTTGGCAACCCGTGGATGCTCGACGCCGCCGAAGTGGCCAAAAAGAACCCGAATGTCTACGTCGAGCTTTCAGGCCTCGCGGTCGGCATTCCCGATGCCGACGCGTTTCGCGCGCGTTACAAGGCCTATGTCGAGCAGCTTGAATGCTGGCTGCACTACCTTGACCGCTGGGATCATGTGCTTTACGGTTCGGATTGGCCGCTCGTGAACCTGCACGCTTATATCGCACTGATTCAATCATTCGTGCCGCAAAGTGAATGGGAGCGGGTGTTCTTTCAAAACGCGCTGCGGGCCTATCCGCGGCTTAAAAATTTGATTTAAGCTACCGCTCTTAATTAAATGCACCGTCTGTCGGCGATGCATAAATTAAACTTATCCGTGATATTTTTTATAAAAGATCTCTCTCATAAGCGCTTATGTGGATTTTTCGGCAATTTAGTATCAATTGTTTTGCCGTCAGAATACCATGTAAAAGATAGCTGTGAGGAGGTCTTTTAGTGATTAAAACACATCTGACGCGCTTTTATCTGAGCGCCAATACGCCGCTGGGATTTGTTTCACGGTTAAATTTGCTTTGTGATGCCGACAGGTTTTCGCGCATTCTGCTGCTCAAGGGCGGCACGCGGCAAAGACGGGCCGAGCTGATCAGCTTTGCCGCCAAGGCGGCCGGCGCGGCGGGGCACTGCGTCCATCTTGCAGCATCGGTAGATTCTGTCAGCCAACCCGAGGCCGCCTACTGGGCCGACACCGCTATTTTAGACAGTGCGCAGCCGCACGCAATCGAGCCGAAATACCCCGGCGCAGTCGAGACGCTGCTCTGCCTTGACGATTGCTTCGATGCTGAAAAGCTGCGCCCCAAACGCGCCGAGATCATTGCGCTGACCGACAAAGAGGATCAGCTGCGTGAGCAGTCCCGTCGCTATCTGTGCGCGGCCGACGCACTGTGCAACGACAATTACCGCATTGCGCTGGAAGCGACCGACCTTGAAAAAATAGAGCGTCAGGCCGACCGAATCGCATCTAAGGTGTTTAAAGGCGATAAGGCTGTTGAAGAGATTCGCATTTTCTCAGACGGCTACCGGCTGCTGCCCGAGCTTTCATCGTTGGATGCCATAAAGATCGTCGTACTGCTTGAGGATGAGTATGGTCCATCGTCCGGTCTTCTGCTCAAGGCGCTGCACAAGCGCGCTTTAAGCAGCAATTGCCATATCATCTGCGGTTACAGCCCTCTGGCGCCGTTTGAGCGGCTCGAGCAATTGATTCTCCCTGAATTGTCGCTGGCATTTTTAACAACCAACGAGCGGCTGATGGTGGGATGCGAGCCGCAGCGCATCATCAACGCGCGGCGCTTTACCGACAAAAAAACGCTTGCGGCTTATAAGAATCGCATCGCTTTTAACCGTAAGGCGGCGCGGCAGATGTTCCAGCAATCGCACAGCTTGCTGCAAAGTGCGCAAAAAACGCACGCCGAGCTGGAACGGCTTTACGACGGCGCGCTGGATCAGGCCCGCTTTAACCGGCTTTGCGAGCGGACGGCGGCTATCATATCATCTTAAACCAAAGCGGGGGAGGAGTGACACTCTTTCCCCCGCTTTAACGTTTCTCCCGGCTCAAAGGGCGCTCCCGGTATATTGTGTAAAATATCTATTGACATCGGGGGTCGAAACATGCTATTTTTGAACAAATATATTATTTTACATGATCCATTTTTGAATAATGGTAGAGGTGCGGTGTTTAAGAGTATCCCGGTATTCATGGGCGACAGGCCATCGGGAGAAAGGAACCACCGCCGAAGCAAAAAAGCATTGTCGGGCTTTTACGCTGGGGCGTCACAAAACATGTGGCGCACTGTCACAGGTGTGAAGCGCTATCATTTGTCAAACAGGGGGTATCTCCCCCCTTTTTGCAGCGCGGCATATCTAACGGTATGCGCGCTGATTTATTTTACGCCGTTGGCGCAGCGAAGAAAAAGGAAAAGGAAGGGCATATTATGGAAGCTGTCTCGGTAGGTTGGCTATCAATTCTCCCACCCATGATTGCAATTGGGCTCGCGCTTATTACAAAAGAGGTTCTCTCCTCGCTGATGATCGGTGTGCTTTCGGGCACGCTGATTTATACCGTCGCCACAGGGGGCAACCTGGTGGTGGACACGCTTAAAAATACCTTTACACTGATGGGTAGCCGCTTCGATCTCGATATCATCCTGTTTTTGGCGTTGGTCGGCGCGCTCGTCTCGCTGATCACCATGGCTGGCGGTTCGCGTTCTTACGGCATTTTGATGAACAAAAAGCTCAAAAGCAAGAGCAGTGCGCTGCTTGCGACCGGCGGTTTGGGTGTTCTGATCTTTATCGACGACTACTGCAACTGCCTTACGGTGGGAACCGTCATGAAGCCGGTCACCGACCGTTTTAAAATCTCCCGCGCAAAGCTTGCATACATAATCGATGCGACCGCGGCGCCGGTCTGTATTATCGCCCCCATTTCAAGCTGGGGCGCGGCGGTCATCTCCTCGCTGCCCGCCGACAGCCACATGTTCGACAGCGGCATTCATGCGATGGTGGCAACCGTTCCTTTTAATCTCTACGCGCTTTTGTCCATTGCGATGCTCATCGCGCTCTCGGTCTCAAACCTCGATTTTGGCCCGATGGCCAGAGCCGAGGCTCGGGCAGCGAAGGGCGATCTGGGCGCAGTCGATGTCTCGCTCAATGACGGCACCAAAATTTCGGACAAAGGCACCGTTTGGGACCTGATTCTGCCGGTTATTGTGCTGATCGTTGTTTCAGGACTTGCCATGCTTGAAAACGGCGGCTATTTTGAGGGCGGTATGACTCTGGCCGAAGCGTTTGGCAACTGCTCGTCCGGCCCCGCGCTGGTTTTGGGCTCGTTTGTCGCGCTGGTCTGGGCGTTTATCCAGTTTGTTCCGCGCAGGCTGATGACGGCGCGTGAATTTATGGAAGGCATTACCGAGGGCATCAAGTCGATGGTTCCGGCCGATATTATTCTCGTACTGGCGTGGACTATTTCGGGCGTCTGCCGCGACCTGCTGATGACCGGCGACTTTGTAAGCACCGTCGTCGAAAGCAGCAATATTCCGATCGCAATTCTGCCCGCCATCACCTTTGCGATCGCCGCCGCGCTCTCGTTCTCGATGGGCACCTCTTGGGGCACCTTCGGCATTCTGATTCCGATCGTGTTCGCCATCTGCGAGTCGGTCGCGCCCTCACTGATCATCCCGACACTGGCCGCGTCGCTGGCGGGCTCGGTGTTTGGCGACCATTGCTCGCCGATCTCGGATACCACGATTATGGCCTCGGCCGGTGCTGGCTGCGACCATATTGAGCACGTCTCAACCCAATTGCCCTATTGTATTTTGGTGGCGATCTGCTGCTTTGTCGGCTATCTGGTGGCGGGCTTTACCAACGGCAACCTGTTGCTGACGCTTGGCGTCTCGATCTTGATGATGATCGGGCTGCTGGTGATACTGCACAAGCGCTTTGGCGCCGCTGAATAGTATTAAATTATCCGTTCAAAAACAGCGCCCCGCCTCATGGCGGGGCGCTGTTTTTAGAGTCAAACCAATAGAAAAGCGATATAGGATTGAGGGAACTGTTTTGTGACTGGCAAGGCGGAGGACGCGGATGCGCTGGCACCCTTCAAGGACAGCAACGTAGCCAGACGCAAAGCAGGCCGCCAAGACGTATTGGTTTTTTATTGTGTTCACTATAATAATTGCTGCAATATTTACCCGGTCTATATGCCACTATATAGAAAATATGCCTTTTGACAGACCGCCGGAGGTACGACAGCATGAAGAAAACAGACGATCTGCGGACCCTTAAGCGCTCGGCGCTTAGAAAACGGCTTGGGGAATGCTACTATGCGTTTTTGCGCTATCTACTATGGCTTTCGCCCAAATACCAATTTGCCGGCGAACACAGGCCCGAGGCGCTGCTACCCTTTTTGCATGCCCGGCATCAAACGGTGCTGCTGCGCCAGCTTAAGGATGTCGACATGCAGCTCCAGCACAACAAGATCATCAATCTGCGGCTGGCCGTCGAACGGCTCGACGGCGTCCTGCTTCGCCCCGGAGAAACGCTGAGCTTCTGGCGGCTGATCGGCAAGCCGACCCGCGCCAAGGGTTATGTCGACGGCATGGTGCTCAATTGCGGCAAGGTGACAGCCGGGGTGGGGGGCGGGCTGTGCCAGCTCTCAAACCTGCTATATTGGATTACGCTGCACACGCCGCTGACCGTTGTCGAGCGGCATCGCCACGGCTACGACGTCTTTCCCGACGCCAACCGCACCCAGCCGTTTGGCAGCGGTGCAACCTGCTTTTATCCCCACGGCGACCTGATGATCGCCAACCGCACCGATAACACCTTCCAGCTGTCGGCTCACGTCGGCAAGGACTATCTGCACGCGGCTTGGCACTGCGACGCGCAGCCAACCTGCTGCTATGAAATTATCGAGAAGGACCACATGATGAAAAGCGAATGGTGGGGCGGCTATAGCCGGCATAATACCCTTTATCGCCGCAGCTTTGATTTAAACGGCGTTTTTCTGGACGAGGACTATATTGTTGAGAACCACGCGATGATGATGTATGAACCCTTCTTGCCCCAAAGCAACGCTACCAAAGAGAATATTTAGTTCGGTATAAAACAGGGGGGGGGGGGGGGGGGGGGGGGAAGG
>JAEWBS010000044.1 GCA_023391005.1 Bacillota bacterium
AACATGGTTTCGTAAATGAGCCTCAAAGATGCAAAAAGTGCCGCGATACCCGCAAGAATGCGTCCAGACCGGAGAAAGAGATGTTCATTGCCACCTGCGCCGCGTGCGGCAAGGAGGCCAAGGTTCCCTTTAGACCGCGTGAAGACCGCCCTGTGTATTGCAGCGAATGCTTTGCAAAATTAAAAGAAGAAGCGTAAGCCTTCAATCTGTTTGCGCCCACACCGCAGGATGTATCGTCCTGCGGTGTATTTTTAATGTGTGCCGAGGACGGATAACGCCCGCCATTCGGCTTTACAGCAGGATAAACGACAAAAATTTGCCGTAAAGGCAGCAATTTTTTCACGGGAGATCAGTATTATGCCGCTTTCGCTGGAAAAATGGTGTCTCTTGTGGTATAATAACCGCAAAGCAATTACGATGTGTACGCGCGGGCGCCCAAGCCCGTTGCGTTTTATGTTTGTGGGACGAATACAATGACGTCACAACAATCCTGTAACCGCGCGAAGTAGTGTCGGAATTCCCAAGAAAAGAGAGGGCCATCAACCTTGAGTGCAGTTGAAACACTTGATCCCCGGTTGCGCAGCATCGCCTCGATGGTGCGCAGCGGCGCACGGCTGGCCGACGTCGGCTGCGACCACGGTTATTTAATCTGCGCCTTAATGCGCGACGGCAAAATAGACGGCGGCGTTGCCTGCGACATTAACCCAAAGCCGCTCGCCAAAGCCTGCGAAGAGATTAAACGACAGGGCTTAGAAGATAAGATTGCCTGCCGCCTTGGCGACGGGCTTTTTCCGTTGACGCCTGATGAGGTGGATGACATTGTCATAGCCGGTATGGGCGGCGAGATGATCGCGTCAATTTTAGAGCGTTGTGGGTGGCAAAATCTCGCCAACAAGCAGTTTTTACTCCAGCCCATGACCAAGGCGCCGTTTCTGCGCCACTGGCTTTGCACCAACGGCTACTGCATCTCGGGTGAAAAGGCCTGTGTGTCGGGCGACCACGCCTATACCGTCATGCGGGTCACCTACACCGGCTGGCGATGTAAGATTAGTCAATATGACCTGTACTGCTACGCAGGGGAGCTCTCCTGCGATATATCGCAGGAGGCCCGCGCCTATTTGTGGCGTACCGTGTCCTCCTTGAAGCGGCAGGAAAGCGGCGTCGAACCGACCGACCCCGAGCGGGCGGCCCGCCTGCGCTGCCTGATCAACAAGCTGATTACGGTCATCGAAGAGGGGAGATGAGCCTATGGCACTCGACGGCATGATGCTCTCGCTTTTAAAGGATGAGCTTTCTCAAGCGCTGATTGGCAGCCGGGTAGATAAGGTCTACCAGCCTGTCAAGGAAGAGCTGATTCTAGCCATACGCGCCCAGCGCGAAAACCGCCGCCTGCTGCTGTGCGCCCACGCGGCGTCGGCGCGGGCGCATTTTACGGCCATTTCGGTCGAGAATCCCAAGCAGCCGCCGATGTTCTGCATGCTGCTGCGCAAGTGGGTCGGCAACGCAAAGCTCGTCTCCATCCGGCAGCCGGGCTTTGAACGGGTGCTGTTTTTTGATTTTGAGACAGTCAATGACCTTGGCGACACCGTCATCGTTACGCTGGCGGCCGAGCTGATGGGCCGCTATTCCAACGTTATTTTAATCGGGCCTGATGGCCGCATCATCGATTCAATGCGGCGCGTCGGGGCCGACCGTTCGTCGCTGCGGCAGATTTTGCCGGGGCTGCGCTATGAGAACCCGCCGCCGCAGGCGCGCGTCGATCTGCTGATCGACGGCCCAGAGGCGGTTATTGCCGCGCTTAAAGAATCCCCGAGGGATATCGACCTCGCCAAGCTTTTGCAGGAGACGCTTTCAGGCGCTTCGCCGCTGCTGGCACGGGAGCTGGTACACCGCGCGCTCGGCGGCGTTTCGATGAATAAAAGCGAATTGGCAGAGCCACAGTACGCCGCGCTTGCCGCCGAGCTCGAGCGTCTTTGCGGCATGCTCAAGGAGGGGCGGTGTGAGCCGACCACGGTGTTGACGCCCGACGGCGCGCCGAAGGATTTTTCGTTTCTGCCGATCACGCAGTATGGCAGCGCCATGCAGGTGCAGCGATTTGACGAGATCTCCACTATGCTCGACGCTTTCTATGGCGAGAAAGACGCCGTCGACCGCATGAAACAGAAGATGAGCGATTTTTCACGCCTGATCACGTCCAGAATAGAGCGCATCGAGCGTAAGCTCGCGGCCCAGAAGCAAGAGCTGCTCGACTGCAAAAACCGCGACCAGCTGCGCCGGTTCGGCGACCTGCTCTCGGCGAACATGTACCAGCTCGAAAAGGGCATGAACCGCGTCACCGTGCCGGATTTCTTCGACGAGGCGGGCGGGGAAGTGACGATTCCGCTTGATATCCGCCTGACGCCGGTTCAGAACGTGCAGCGCTATTATAAAGAATACCGCCGCGCCGATACCGCCGAGAAGATGCTCAAGGAACTGATTACGCAGGCCGAGCAGGAGCTAACCTATTTAGACACCGTCTATGACCTGATGACCCGCGCGCGCTCCGAGGCCGAGCTTGCGGCCATCCGCGCGGAACTGGGCGAGGGCGGCTATATCAAGACCGCGGCAGGCGGCAAAAAGAAGCAGGAGCAGCGTCTGCTGCCGCTGCAATACCGCTCGTCCGATGGCTTTTTGATCCTCTCAGGCCGCAACAACCTGCAAAACGAGCGGCTGACGCTTAAAGACAGCCAGAAGAGCGATATTTGGTTCCACACGCAGAAAATCGCGGGCTCGCACACCGTGCTGATCACCGAGGGTCGCGAGGCGCCCAACCGTACGCTGACCGAGGCGGCTATTATCGCGGCGGTCAACTCCAAGGCGCGCAATTCCGCCAAGGTGCCGGTCGATTACACCGCGATTAAAAATGTCAAAAAGCAGCCCGGGGGCAAGCCGGGCATGGTGATATACGAGCATTTTTCCACCGCCATCGTCGACCCGGACGAGGCGCTGGTTCAGTCGCTGCTGCTACCCTAGCACGCGGCCGAAAACCCACGGTCTGGGACGTTTTGGCGTTCTTGCACCGGGCACAATAGAATAGAGTTAAACCTTTTAAAAATCGGATGCCTTTGCGATATTTTTGCGCCTCGCGCGTTGTTGCCCCGGGGTGCGCGTTAGCCCGCCTGCGTTTGCCGTTTTACCTGGCCTAAATATACGCGCAAAGCCTGCACCGGTTTTAAATGATTGGACTATAACAACGAATTGACGACGACAAAGGAGCTTTCCATGACCTTAGATCAGCTTGACCTACTGCTTTCGCAGGTGCAGAAGCCCGCGCGCTACACGGCGGGCGAGATGGGTGCGGTGGTCAAAACGCTCACGCCCGGTATGCTGCGCTACGCGTTTTGCTTCCCCGATTTATACGAGGTGGGCATGAGCCACCTCGGCATGAAAATATTATACGGCCACGCCAACCGCCGCGACGACGTCTGGTGCGAGCGGGTGTTTTCGCCCGACGCCGACATGCAGACCGCTATGCAGGAGATGGGCGTACCGCTGTTTGCGCTCGAGAGCCTCGACCCGGTCGGGGATTTTGACCTCATCGGCTTTACACTGCAATATGAGATGTGCTACACCGAGGTTTTGAACCTCTTGAATTTAGCGGGTCTGGCTATCCGTGCCAGCGATCGTACCGACCCGTTCCCGCTCGTGGTGGTGGGCGGGCCCTGCGCCTCGAACCCCGAGCCGATCGCCGATTTCATCGATCTCGTCTCGCTCGGCGAGGGCGAGGAGGTCTCGGACGAGCTGTTCGACCTCTGTATACAGGCCAAAAAAGAGGGCTGGACTAAGCCCGAAATTCTGCGCCGCGCCGCCCAGATACCGGGCATCTACGTCCCGTCGCTCTACGATGTGACCTATAACGACGACGGCACGATCTGCGCCGTCACCCCGCGCGAGGGCGCGCCGGCCGTTGTTTCCAAGCGCGTCGTCGTCGACCTCGACAAGGTCTATTACCCTGAGCAATTTGTTGTGCCGTTTCTCGACATCGTCCACGACCGCGCGGTGGTCGAGCTGTTTCGCGGCTGCAACCGCGGCTGCCGCTTTTGTCAGGCGGGCTTTTTGTACCGGCCTATCCGCGAGAAATCGGCCGAGACGGTCGCGCGGGACGCCAAAAATCTCATTGAATCCACCGGCTATGACGAAATTGGCCTGTCCTCGCTGTCAACGAGCGACTACTGCGGCTTAGAGCCGCTACTTGATTCGCTGTTGGTCTGGACCGAAGAAAAGCGGGTCAATCTCTCGCTGCCGAGCCTGCGCGTCGATAATTTTTCCGAGTCGCTGATGGAGAAGGTCACGCGGGTGCGCAAATCCGGTCTGACCTTTGCACCCGAGGCGGGTACTCAGCGCCTGCGCGACGTCATCAACAAAAATATCACCGAACAAAACGTCATGAATACCTGCCGCACCGCGTTTTTGGGCGGGTACACGGCGGTTAAGCTCTACTTTATGATGGGCCTGCCCACCGAGACGCTCGAGGATATCAAGGGCATCGCCGACCTCGCCCAAAAGGTGGTCGATCTTTATTACAACATGCCCGAGCGCTCGAAGGGTAAGGCGGTCAGCGTCAGCATCAGCGTCGCTTGCTTTGTGCCCAAGCCCTATACGCCTTTCCAGTTCGAGCCGCAGGACTCGATGGAGGCGCTGCGCGAGAAGCAGCAATATCTAATGTCTTGCGTGCGCTCGCGCAAGATCTCGGTCAGCTATCACGACTCGGCCACCAGCGTGGCGGAGGCGGCGCTGGCCAGAGGCGACCGTCGGCTGTGTCAGGTCGTCGAGGGCGCGTTTTTGCGCGGCAGCCGCTTAGACGGCTGGGATCAACACTTTAAGCCTCAGGCATGGCAGCAGGCGTTTGAAGAGGCCGGACTCGATCCCGACTTTTATGCCCGTCGCCGCCGCGATTATGACGAGGTCTTCCCGTGGGATCATCTCGACTACGGCGTGACCAAGGCGTTTTTCATCCGCGAGCATAAAAAGGCGATGCAGGCGGCTACCACGCCGAGCTGCTTCGCGGGGTGCAGCGGCTGCGGCGCGCAGCGCCTGACGGGAGGGGTCTGCCAATGTATATAAAGACAGTGCGCGTCTTTTTCAGTAAATCGGGGCGCGCAATCTACATTTCACACCTTGACCTGATGCGCGCCATGACCCGCGCGTTTTCGCGCAGCGGGCTACCGGTGTGGTATACGCAGGGCTTTCACCCGCATCTATACCTCACGTTCGCGCTGCCGCTCTCGCTGGGCACGACCGGCCTGTGCGAGTCGATGGATGTCCGCCTGCTCGAAGAGGTCGCGAATGACGAGATTGTCGCGCGCTTAAACGCCGCGCTACCCGAGGGGCTGCACGCCATTTCGGCGGGCGACCCGATTATGGAGCCCAAGGAGATTATGTGGGCCGATTATCACGTACATCTGCGGTGTGTCCCCGACGAGGGGGCGCAGGCGATGGCGCGCTTTGCGGCGCTTGAAGAAATCCCGATGCAAAAGCGCGGCAAAAAGGGCGTCAAAACGGTGGATATCAAGCCGATGCTGCAAGTGCTTTCGGTGGAACAGCAACCCGACGGGCTGCTGCTGACGCTGCGCTGCCGCGCCGGTGTGGAAACGAACCTGAACCCGACGCTCTTACTCGACGCGCTGGCCGAGCAGACCGGCTTTAGGGCCGACTGGGCGGCGATAGCGCGCTTTGCGATTCTAAACGAGGCGCTGGAGAATTTTAAATAGGCCATAACGGACGGCCCGCGCAGAAATACGCGGGCCGTCCGTTTATGTTTGGGATTTAGCTGTTATAAACCATTTCGGATTCCTTCACGACGTCCATCGCCAGCATCAGACCCAGCGTAAACGCGTAAGAGAAAAGCTGCTCTTCACCGATGATCGAAAGCTCGCCGTGCAGCTGCGATAACGCCTCAAACCGCTCGCAGTCGTCCAGCGACATTTTCGCCATAAAATAGCGTTCCTCGTCCTCGAGGCGGTGTAAAATTTCACGCTGCCGGTCGTCGGGCGGGCAGCGGCGCTCCCACGGGATAATGCGGCCGTTATACAGGCCGCGCAGAACGCCCTCGCCAAGGGGGGAATCTTTTAAAATATCGCGCATAAAGATCATCCTTTCATGATTGTTCCCGACAACAGCTTGAAAGGGATGGCGGCGCATGGTATAATATTTACACCGCATTTGCTTTCGGGCATGTTGTCGGGGTGGGGGAAGTGGCGATTGCTTTGACGAGTTAGACGCCGCTTCCTTCTATTTTTCTCCGAGCTTACACAATTTGACATAGATTAACTCAATACCATCTCGTATAACCTCTGACCTCGACATCTTTGTAAGCTTGCAGCAATAATCAAGTTTTTCGAGCTCTTCTTGAGTCATTCTCGTTTCAACTTTTTGCTGTCGTGCATTACCCGATGGAGGACGACCTGTACGAGGACTCAAACCATCACCTCACTTCTTGTCCTGACGATATATATTATATTATTGTCATGACAAGAAGTCAATAGTGCGTTGACAATTTATCGTTGTTCCAGCAACGCCTTGAAAGGGATAACGGCGCATGGTATAATATTTACACCGCATTTGCTTTCGGGCATTGTTGGGGTGGGGGAAGTGGCGATTGCTTTGATGAGTTAGACGCCGCCGCTTCCTCTTATTTTTTGTTGAGGTCGTCATGCACCTTATGAATACCCTTGCGAATGACCTCTGCCCTTGATATTTCCAACCTTTCGCTGCACTCTTTCAATTTTTCAAAAGTGTCATCATCGGCCAAAAATTTGACAGACGTATTCTTGGGGTTGTCGGTGGGACGCCCCATTTTTTTACCGCCCAATACGTCACCTCACTTTTCGGGGTCAGTAATATAATAACTTACCTACCCCGAAAAGTCAAGCGCTGTTTTGAATTTATTATTAGTTATACGTCACCCGCACGGCGGCGCGATGGAAGCGCCGTCGTGCCCCAAGCGGTTTCACAAACGCAGGTGGCGCGCATAATCACGTAACAAGTCTGGATGCGCGCCCAACTAACGGTGCGTGGGAAGGTAACACTTTCACGTGGGGCATACAATCACCAAGAACCGTATTCTTTAAGCCCCTCAGGGGGTTTGGGGGTGAAAGCCCCCTCGGTCCCCGGTGGGGGCCAGGGGGTTGGGGGTGGGGGCGTTCCTGCGCGTCAGCGCAACAAAAACATCGGCTGTTTAACGGTGGTTGCCCTTAGGTGGTTCTATCGCTGTCGCGAGGGTTCTCGGCATGTCTGCCGAAGGTTGCACCGCTACCCGCGGAGGGCC
>JAEWBS010000070.1 GCA_023391005.1 Bacillota bacterium
CCACAGACAACCGGAATTATTACCCCACATGTCAAATTCACCTCACATTGATGATTTATTACATACTATGCCTTTGGTGTGATGGTGGTTACAACGTAGGAAGGGAGAAACCCGCAATGAGAAAAAAATTATCTGAGGAAGGCCAACCGCAGCCTGAGCGCCGGCGACGCCGCTCAAATGGGATGGCGCTGCTGGGTTCAGTGCTGTTCGTGCTCGCCGCCGCCGGGTTTCTGGCCTTTTTTGCCATCTCAAGCGCGACTGACCTGCTCGCCTTCGGCAAGGAGAACCGGCAGATTGAAGTGACGATTGAGAGCGGTATGTCGGTCAACGAGATTTCTCAGCTCTTAGGTCAGAGCGGCGTCATCGAGCAGCCGCTGACCTTTCGGCTCTACGCTGCGCTGCGCAACAAGGATCACGACTTTCAGGCCGGAAGCTATGTTTTTAATTCGAACATGAGCTACGACCGCATTATCACGGCGTTGCGCTCGGGCGATATCATCAAGGAAGAGGTCACCATCACCTTCTATGAGGGTATGACGCTGCGCGAGATCGCCGCCGCGCTTGAAGCGGAGGGCGTCTGCCCGGCCAAGGCCTTCATCGAGTATACTCAGACCGGCGAGCTGGCTTACGAATTCATCGATATGATGCCCGAAAGCGACCTGCGTTTCAGGCGGCTTGAGGGATATCTGTTCCCCGACACCTACGATTTCTATGTCGGAGAGAATGTGCAGTCGGTCGCTAGAAAGTTTTTGAGAAACTTCCAGAACCGCGTCATGCCTGATCTCTATTCCGAGATACAGGACGCGGGCATGACGCTCGACGAGGTGATCACCCTCGCCTCGGTCATCCAGAAGGAGGCAGGCAACCCCGAGGAGATGAGCATGGTCTCGTCGGTATTCCACAACCGCATGGACGACGTTGCCGCCGGACTGCCGATGTTGCAATCCGACGTGACGATTTTCTATGTCGAAAGCGACATCAAGCCCTATCAGACCCGCGCCATTCAAGAGATGTACGACTCGTATAACACCTATGTGCGCAAGGGCCTGCCGGTTGGCCCCATCTGCTCGCCCGGCTTGGATGCGATCAAGGCCGCGATACACCCCGAGCAATCGCAGAACTATTTCTTCGTCACCGACATCAACGGCAAATATTATTACAGCAAAACGCTCGATCAGCACTATGCCAATGTGCGCAAGGCCGCTGCCGCAGGCGGCGCTAAACATGGCACTGACGTGCAATAATAGAAACAGCTTAAAAACAGGAGCGTATTGGCGGTCCAGTGAGTTGACATCTCATGCTAATGGTGCATGACGCCTTGCTTGCATGCCTAAAGTATTCGGATAATCAGTTCAACCGCGATATTTTGCCGCTGGTTGCGGTGCTGTTCTGATGGGCGCCAGCCCAGCTGCGTCCTCCGCCTTGCCAGACACAAAATATCGGCGCCAATTTTATTCCTGTTTTCAAGCCGTTTGACTATAAAAGCGCCGTGCCGGTTCATTCGTCTTTTTTAACACGGAATTTTTATAAACCGGGCCGGGCGCGCGTTGGTGCATCGCCCGGCCCGGTTTATTGCGCACGGCCTACAGCCCGATATCCGCACATAAAGGAGCAAAACCAATGAAAAAACCTGAGCTGCTGTGTCCCGCCGGAGATTTTGAGCGCCTGCAAACCGCGATCCGCTACGGGGCCGACGCGGTTTATATAGGCTCCACCCAATACGGCATGCGCGCCGCGCCCGCCAATTTTACGCTTGAACAGCTTGCGGGGGCGGCGGATTATGCCCACGCACACGGCGTCACGCTGCATCTGACCGTCAACACGCTGCCGCGCTGCGACGAGACGATGGCGCTGCCCGACTTTTTAACACAGGCCGGGCAAACCGGTGTCGACGCTTTGATTATTGCCGACCTCGGTGTGCTGACGCTGGCGCGCAAGCTGCTGCCCGATATCGAGCTGCACGCGTCGACCCAGACCGGCATCGTCAACGAGCTGACCGCCAACGCGCTTTATGACCTCGGCGTCAAGCGGGTGGTGCTCGCGCGCGAGCTGACGCTCGACGAGATCAGAACGATCCGCGCTCGAACGCCCGAGGCACTCGAGCTGGAGACGTTCATCCACGGGGCGATGTGCATGTCCATCTCGGGCCGGTGCGTCATCTCAAACTATCTTACCGGGCGGGACGCCAACCGGGGCGAGTGCTCGCAGCCCTGCCGCTGGAATTATCATCTGATGGAAGAAAAACGTCCGGGCATCTTTCTGCCGGTGTTTGAGGATGAACACGGCTCGACGATTCTAAATGCGAAGGATCTGTGCATGCTCGAGCATCTAAAGGCGCTGGCCGACGCGGGCGTCACGAGCTTTAAAATCGAAGGGCGGGCAAAGTCCCCCTATTATGTCGGCGTTGTCACCAATGCCTACCGCGCCGCGCTCGACGCCGCCCTGCGTGGCGAATCCGCGCCCGAATGGACGCTGCGCGAGCTGCAAACCGTGTCGCACCGCGAATATTCGACCGGATTTTTCTTCGGGCGGGAGCCGTTGCAGCAGAGCTATTACGCGGGCGGCTATGTGCAGGATTGGGAGGTTAGCGCTGTTGTTGAGCGGTGCGAAAACGGGCGGCTGTATCTGATTGAGAAAAACCGCTTTGCGCAGGGGGATGTGCTAGAGCTCTTAGAGCCGGGACGGCAGCCGCGTCAGCTCACGGTGACCGATCTGCGGGATGAGACGGGCGAGCTACTGGACGCCGCGCGGCATCCGCATATGAAGATCAGCGTGGCATATGACGGCGCCGCCAGCGCGGGCGCGATGCTGCGGCGCGATAAGGCATTGCGGCAGAATGCATAAATAGTTGGCGGATTAAAAGCTGGCCAAGTTTAGTAGCTCCACAGCGATCTCAAGTCGCTTGATTAAAGTTTTGGTTAAGCTTTTTTGATCCGCATACTCAATGGCGTGCGCGCCATTAAAAATAAGCCCGGCGCAGCCGGGCTTATTTCGCGCTTGTGGCACAAAACGCATCCCATAGCATTTTGTTGCTAAAACCCGAATGGTGTTTTAGCGACAAAGTACCCATCAAAAAGTGCTTCAGGCAATGTTTATGGCTTTTCATAGCCTTTTGAGGGATTAATTAAGGCCCTCAAAGAAAGCATTATAATCGCTTTTGAAAATTATACTTAGGGCAACCAATTCGCTCACACGAATATTTATTCTGTTCGTTTCAATCTTTGCATAGGTGCTTGAAGTCATATGCAGGCCCATAAGGTTCAATTTTGCCACAACTTGATCTTGAGTAAGCGAGGCTGTCTTTCTTAATTTTTGAATGTTTCTCCCTATATTCATATCGGGTCTAATCTTTTGCAACTTCCCTGCCACCCCTCGTAAAAATTCCTCATAGCGAATAATTCTTCTTGAGTTTACCCCTAAATTGCGATATAATGTTTCGCAATAAAGAAAGTTTCGCTATTAAGAAAGATGGGGGTTAGAAAATGGAAACCAATGAAAAAGAATGGCAAAGCATAATAGCCTTAAATATAGTATCCCGACTGCTTCAACTCAATGCAGAAAACAAGATATGTTGGGCTTGCATAGGGGAGAGCGGCAACTTCAGAAATGTTCAAACAGAGGACTTTGAAATGTTGCATAAAGCAATAAGAAATGGCTATTTCAAAGGAAGCGCTGCCATAGTCTTATGGGAGGACGGAACGGGCTTAGTCGGATGGAAGCTGGATGCTGCAGAAAAGGTGGGTAAAACGGTATATACCGCTTATGCTCCCGCCTTTGGTGGCTCAAGCGCTTTTGGCTGCGGGCGGCGGGGCACGGTGTCGGCCTCGGATGGGGTGCGTCCGCCCGTCGGCTGCCGCCGCTGCATTTCGGTCATGTGCGCCCAGTAGCGCTTAGGCATATGACCCATCTGGCAGCGGGGATTGATACGCTCGCGGATGGCGATTGCATCAAAATAGACGCCCCACAGCTCACGGTAAAACCGCTCGGTTTCATCCGCCTCAGGTTCGATGAAATCCTCAAGGTCGACAATGGCCCACCTCGGCGGCTTGTGTATGAGCGCGCTGCGGTGGGTTTTATCGTAAATGACGAACAGCTCGTTGTGAAATCGGTCGCAAAAATGCGGCGCAATGGTTGGCAGCACCCGGTTTTTAGGCTCGATGACCGCTACAAGGCCCTTGTCATACTCCGAAAAACGGATAAACTCAAGATATTGGTGGCTTTCGCGCTTTAAAAATAGCACGGCCTTTTGCAGCGCGTGCACGGTGGGGTCGGTCAGCAGCTCACAGACTGATTTTCCGTATTCAAAGCCGAGCGTAATAAAATCAAGCAGCAGCAACTCGCGCTGCGGGTGGCAGGTGCAAAACCCGTTGGTGACGAGATAGAGCGCCTCCTCCGAGATTTTTTGGCCGATGCCGTTTCTGACCCGTCCGGCCCGTTCAAGGTCGGTTTCAATCCACTGCCGCGCCATCAGCGAGGGCTCGCTGGCCTCCTCGGCGATGATGTCATACGGGCGTTGCTTTTGCAAAAAGCTTTCAAACACGCAGCTCAAAAAGCCCTCAAAGCTGCCGTCGTAAAGATAGATTATATCTGCCCGCTGATGCATTTGACGACATCCTCCCGCGTAATCTGGTCTGAAAAAAGGCTCAGCTGTTCGCCGCCCTGAAGGGGCAGACGCTGCTTCTGGCTGTCTGAAATCAGCGCGCACAGCGCGTTGTCGGGCGTGATGCGCACCCCTTCGGCGGTCTTGCCTTGACAGGTGATGAAATATTGCGCGCGCTTTAAGACAACGCCGATGCGACGCAGCCCTTCAAAATCGAGCTTAGCCTCGCGTCGGGCGCGCAGAATGCGCAGCGTGCTGTTCACGCCGATGCCCGGCACGCGCAGGAGTAATTCGCGCGGGGCGGTGTTGACCTCGACCGGGAACAGCGCCATGTTGTTGATCGCCCAGTTGCACTTGGGGTCGATGAGTGGATTGAGGGCCGTGTGCTGCGCGTCGAGAATTTCGTCGGCTGAAAAGCCGTAGAACCGCAGTAGCCAGTCGGCCTGATACAGCCGGTGCTCGCGCAGCAGCGGGGGACTGGCGGTGCGCGCGGGCAGCAGCGGATTGTCCGAAACGGGGATATAGGCCGAAAAAAACACGCGCTTGAGGCTGAACTTTTTATAAAGTGCCGCCGTGAGCTGCAAGATTTGATAATCGCTCTCGGGCGTCGCACCCACGATCATCTGGGTGCTCTGTCCGGCGGGGGCGAACGGCTCGGCGTGGCGGTAGCGTACGAGATCGGTGCAGTTTTCTTTAATGCCGTCGCGCAGCAGCCCCATCGGCCGCAGGATAGCGGCCTTGCTTTTGTCGGGCGCGAGCCGATCAAGACTTTGCTGCGAGGGCAGCTCGATATTGACGCTCATCCGGTCGGCGAGTCGACCCAGGCGGCCCAGCAGCAGATCGTCGGCTCCCGGAATCGCCTTGGCATGGATATAGCCGCGAAAGCCGTATTCCTCACGCAGAATGCGCAGCGTTTCAATCATCCGCTCACAGGTGTAATCGGGGCTTTTGACGACACCCGAGCTTAAAAACAGGCCTTCAATATAATTGCGGCGATAAAAATGGATGGTCAGGTCGGCCAGCTCGCGCGGCGTAAAGGTGGCGCGCGGCAGGTCGTTTGAGGCGCGATTGAGGCAGTAGGCGCAGTTATAAATGCAGGCGTTGCTCATTAAAACCTTCAGTAAAGAAATGCAGCGCCCATCGGCTGAAAAGCTGTGGCAGATGCCGCAGGCCGCGGCGTTGCCGAGCTGCCCGCCCTTGCCGTCGCGGTCCACGCCGCTGCTGGTGCAGGCGGCGTCATATTTGGCCGCGTCGGATAAGATGCGCAGCTTATCAAAGAGATCCAAAATCAACACCCCTATAGGAACAAATGTTCTTAACTGTATCCCCATTCTAGCAGGGCGGCGCGGCAAAGTCAAGCGGCGGAAAAACTTCCCGGATAAAAAATTGGCGCAGCAAAAAGCGGCCCCGCCAAAAGGCGGAGCCGCGTAATCAATCCGTTATTTAAAGCCAAGTCCCTGCATTTCAAGGAACTCATCGTAGGTGCACATGCGGTCGATGCAGCCCTCGTCGGTGATCTGAATGATGCGGTTGGCGACGGTCTGAATGAACTGGTGGTCGTGCGACGCAAACAGAATGACGCCCTTAAAATCGATGAGGCCGTTGTTGACGGCGGTGATCGACTCCAGATCGAGGTGGTTGGTCGGCTGGTCGAGCATCAGCACATTGGAGCCCGAGAGCATCATGCGCGAGAGCATGCAGCGAACCTTCTCGCCGCCCGACAGCACCTTGACCGGCTTATAAACCTCGTCGCCCGAGAAGAGCATGCGCCCTAAAAAGCCGCGCAGATAGCTCTCGGAGTCGTCGGTCGAATACTGGCGCAGCCACTCGATGAGGTTGTAGTCGTTGTCGTTGAAAAACGCCGAGTTGTCCTTGGGGAAATAGGACTGCGAGGTCGACAGGCCCCATTTAAAGCTGCCCGCGTCAGGCTCGATTTCTTCAAACAGAATCTGGAACAGCGCGGTGGCGGACTGCTCGTTCTCACAGAGAATCGCGACCTTATCCTCGCGGTTGAGCCGAAAGGACACGTTGTTGAGCACCTTGACGCCGTCGACCGTTTTCGAGAGGTTCTCGACCTGCAGCGTCTCGCGGCCGATCTCGCGGTCGGGCTTAAACGACACCCACGGGTAGCGCCGCGACGATGCGGGTAGCTCCTCAACGGTGAGCTTTTCGATCAGCTTCTTGCGCGAGGTGGCCTGCTTCGACTTCGATTTGTTTGCCGAGAAGCGCTCGATAAACTTTTGCAGCTCCTTGATCTTATCCTCGCTCTTGCGGTTCTGATCCTTCATCATCTGCTGGATCAGGCGGCTTGATTCATACCAGAAGTCGTAGTTGCCCACGTACATTTTAATCTTGCCGAAGTCTACGTCGACGATGTGGGTGCAGACGGTGTTCAAAAAGTGGCGGTCATGCGAGACGACGATGACGGTGCCAAAAAAGTCGAGCAGAAAATTCTCGAGCCAGTTGACCGAGGCCACGTCGAGATGGTTGGTCGGCTCGTCGAGCAGCACGATCTCAGGCCGGCCGAACAGCGCCTGCGCCAGCAGCACCTTGACCTTTTCGCCGCCCTGCAGGCTGTGCATCTCGGCGTAATGCAGCGCGCTGCCGAGCCCGAGGCCCTGCAAAAGCTGCGCCGCCTCGGTTTCGGCCTCCCAGCCGTTGAGCTCGGCGAACTCGCCCTCAAGCTCCGAGGCCTTTTCGCCATCCTCGTCGGTGAACTCCTCTTTAGCGTAGAGTTCTTCCTTCTCCTTCATGATCTCATAAAGGCGCGGGTTGCCCATAAAAACGGTGTCCATCACCGTGTACTGGTCGTATTGGAAATGATCCTGCTTGAGCACCGACATGCGGGTGCCCTCGCCGATGCTCACCTCGCCGGTGGTGCTCTCCAGCTCGCCCGAGAGCAGACGCAGAAAGGTGGATTTTCCGGCCCCGTTCGCCCCGATGACGCCGTAGCAGTTGCCCGGCGTAAATTTGAGGTTTACATTGTTAAAAAGCTTTGTGCCGCCGAATTGCAGCCCAAGATCCGTCACCGTTATCACTGTTTAACCGCCTTTTCAAAATTAAAATTGCTTTAATAGATTGCCGCCGCGCTCAACAGCACGGCAGGCCTGAGCCTGCGGGCCCGCTTAAAGCCCCATGGCACTAAAAAGCCTGCGCTATGGCCATCCGTTAAAAATAGCCGCACAGACACTCATTATGACAGCATAGCAAACCCCGGCGCTTCTGTCAAATATCCAGTGAAATTTCGCAGCACTTTTGCCAGAAGCAATTTTAAAGGCCTCAGATTTTGCGCTGTTTTTTGCGCGCATGGATGGCTCGTTTGGGCTTTTAATACGGATTCTTGATAAAAATAAAGGCATTTTCATCAAGAACGACCCGGCTGCGCCGTGTTAAGTAAAAAACGTCTTATGCCATTTCGTCGCTAAAGCCTTTGTTAGGTGTTTAGAGCGCGTATGGATAAGAATCATCCCGTGAATTAGAACAAAACAAAAACAGGGTGCTTTACAAATGCAAAGCACCCTGCTGTTATCTCGTTAAACCTGAAGCGCCTCAAGCTCGTTGCTGCCAAGCAGACGCTCGGCGTCGATGAGTAGCGCGACCTTCTTTTCAAGCTTTGCAATGCCGGTGACATAGCTGTTGCGGGAGGTGGCCATCTTGGGTGGCGGGGCAATCAGCTCGTCTTCGATATCGGTGACCTCATCGACCTCGTCGACAATAAAGCCGACCGCCGAGTCGTGGATGCTCGTGACGATGATGCAGGTGCGCTCGCTGTACTCGGCCTCGGGCTGGTTCAAACGCAGGCGGATATCGATAACCGGGATAATCTGTCCGCGCAGGTTGATAACGCCCTTGGCGTAGGCCGGAAATTCGGGCATCGGGGTGATGTCCTGCATGCCGACAATTTGCACCACCAGCGAGATCGGAATACCAAAAAGCTGCCCGAAGGTCCAAAAGGTCAGATATTTGCCTTTCATTTCATCAGCCGACGCGCTGAGAGCAGAAATAAAATTGTCGTGATTCAAAAGAAGTCCCCCTCTCAAATATGAGCACCCTAAACGCCAGATAAATCCCCTTGTAAGGGGCGGATTTAGTCGTTTGACGTCATAATAGCACAAATAATGCAGAAACGCAATATAAAGCGTGACAGATCAGGCAATAACAGGGTTTTTCCAAGACAAATATTACCGGGTCACCGGTACGAAAGCAGCTCCTCGACCGACTTGCGGCGGGGGGCGACCGCCTGACCCTTGGGGTAGCCCAGCGCGATGATGGCGGCGAGCTGCTGGCCCTCAGGTAAGCCAAACAATTCTTCAACCTTTTTCTCGTCAAAGATACCCAAAATCGCGGTGCCCAAGCCTTTGGCGTGCGCCGCCAGACAAAAGGTCTGAGTCGCGATGCCCGCGTCAAACATCTCCCAACGGTCGCCCTTTGAGGTCGAAAAAGAGCCGTCCCGCTCAAAGCCTGAGCGCCCGGTTACCATCGTGACGAGCACAAGCGCCGCGGCGCGCTTCATCGTTGCGGTATTCGGCGCAAAGCCCATGACGCACTGCTCGGCGAGCAGGTCGATCTGATCCCGGCTTTCGACGACGATGTACCGGGTAATCTGGGTGTTCTTCCAAGAGGGCGCGAACGCCGCCGCCCCGACAATTTCCTCAATCAGCGCGTGCGGCACAGCGGTTTCTTCAAAATCGCGTATGCTGCGCCGTTCTTTAATGCATTCAAATACATTCATCATGCTAAAATCCTCCGTTGCTATAAAATTCCTATTAAAATCCTATCACAAACGTTCGCGCGCTGCAAGCGTCAAGCGGGGCTTAACTTTTGCAAATAACGACCGATTATAATAATAAGAATCATTATGCCCGATCTTACAGCACAAAAGGAGGAATTGAAATGGCAATCAGCCAGATTACGTCCGGCGCGCGCTATACGCAGGGCGCTGAAAAGACCGTTGCCGAAAAGAAAACCGATGGCGCCGCGTCTGAAAAGGACACGGCCAATGAGGCCGCCGCCCGCGGCAAGGAAGACACCTTTGTGCGTGCCAAGGCGGACGAATCAACCGAAGTCGGCTACCGCCCGCCGAAAAAACTCAGCGGTAGCGAAATTGAGGCGATCAAGGATGAGCGCGCCGGGCGCATGAAGCGGCTCATAACCGAAATGATGGGCAATCAGGCCGCGCGCGCAAAGATGGCACAGGGTGCGGCGCCCGGGCAACAGTCGGACGCGGTGGGCAACCCCAGCGGCTGGATGTCGCAATTTCTGAGCCCGCAGGATACCCCCGAAACAGCGGCCAAGGCCATTGCCAAGGACGGTGCGTGGGGCGTCAACGCCGTGGCTACCCGCCTGTTGGATATGGCGGTCTCGCTCTCGGGCGGGGACACATCGAAGATCGCGGCGCTGCGCGGTGCGGTCGAGAAGGGCTTTAAGGCCGCTGAAAAGGTGCTAGGCGGCACGCTGCCCGGTGTCTGCCAAGAGACCTATACCGAAACGATGAAGCGCTTTGATTACTGGGAGCAGCACGGCAGCCTCGACGGCTATGTCATGGCGGACTGACCGTTGGCAAGCTATAGGCAAGGCGTGAAAGCCGCTGTAGCGTAAAGACCGGACAGCGCGTTTTATGCGCCCGTTGACCGTCCGCAAGCGTCGGTGGGAAAGCCCATACGGAGTTCCCCCCGAGCTTGCGGCACATTTTATTTTTTTGTCGGAATTGACAATCGGCCCTATTTACAATAAAATAGAGATAATAAAAGCAGTGGAGGTGACAATGAATGGATACAACAGGTGGTCATAGTAGTCAAAATGGAAAACCGCCTTTACGACGGCACATTCATTGTCCTGTCATTGCGCTTTAGGACAGAATGCGCCCTGTTTTGGTTGCCTTTTCAATTTGATATACATTGACGCCGATGACCGCAAAATTTTTGAGGTCATTTTTTTGCTGCCCAAAAAGGGGAAAGCTTAATAGATATAGTCAAACAACTTGAAAATTGGCGCAGGCCCGGCGCGGATATGTTGCGCCTGACAAGGATAACGCCAAGGTACACCGCAAAGGCAATCCGATTATTAGGTTGTTGGACTATAAAGGGCGGCAAAAGTTAAAAATGCGATTCAATTAATCGTGCGCACCGTGGTAATATATTATATGGAAATTGCCGCGGCGTAAAGACAGGGAGGGAAGACCATTGGGGAGTTGCAGACCCTTTTAGGGCTTGTTGATGAGAAAAAATTTTTACAGGTTCGCCGCATTATTCAGGAGATGCATGTGGTGGACTTTGCCGAGGCGATCGGCGAATATCCTGAAGATCCGCGCGTGCTGCTGCTGTTTCGTCTGCTGCCAAAAGAGATGTCGGCCGAGGTATTCGCTTATCTTGAGCGTGACCTCCAGCAGCGTATTGTAGAGGGCATCACCGATAAGGAGCTTGCGGGAATTCTCGACGAGCTGTTCATGGACGATACCGTCGATTTCCTCGACGAGATGCCGGCGTCAATTGTCAAGCGCGTCATCAAAATATCCGACCCCGACACCCGCAGACAGATCAATGTGATGCTTATGTATCCCGAGGCGTCGGCGGGCAGCCTGATGACCATTGAGTTTATGGAGGTTGACCGCAACTGGGATGTCCGCCGCGCCATCTCAGAGGTACGCCGCCAGAGCGAGGATAAGGAATCGATCTCGCTCTTGTTCGTGACCGACGCCCGTCGAAAGCTTGAGGGCACGGTGCGGCTGCGCGACGTGCTGGCTTCTCAGGACGACGAACTGATCGGCGATATTATGGAAACCGAGATTATCGCGGTTAAAACGCACGACGATCAGGCCGACGTCGCCGATATATTCAAAAGATACGATCTGTTCACGCTGCCGGTTGTCGACAACGAAAACCGCTTGGTCGGCATTATCACGATCGATGACATCGTCGACGTTATGGAAGAAGAAACCACCGAGGACATCTATAAAATGGCTGCGATGGAGCCGATCGAAGAGAACTATATGCAGGCCGGTGTCTTTACGCTGGCGAGAAAGCGCATTGTCTGGCTCTTGGTGCTGATGCTCTCGGCCACCTTTACCGGCATAATTATTCAGCGTTATGATGGCGCGCTGGCGGCCAACCTGATTCTGTCCTCCTTTATCCCGATGCTGATGGATACGGGCGGCAACGCGGGCAGCCAGACCTCGGTTTCGGTCATTCGCAGCCTTGTGCTGGGTGAGGTGGAGATCGCAGATCTTCTGTCGGTGCTCTGGAAGGAGTTTCGCGTCGGACTTGTGGCAGGCAGCTGCGTGGCGGTTGTCAACTACGTGCGCATTATATTGATGTATCGCGACACCAGCGTTGCTGCTGTGGTTTCGCTGACCATTTTCTGCACGGTGGTGGCGGCTAAGGTGGTCGGCTGCACGCTGCCGATGGTCGCAACCAAGCTCAAACTCGACCCGGCCCTGATGGCCAGCCCGATGATCACAACGATTGTCGACGCGATGTCGCTGCTCGTTTATTTCAATATCGCCATTCGCATTCTGCCCGGCATGACGCCCTGACGGCATATCGTTGGTGCGCTGAAAAGCCCGCTGTGAACTTGAGTCACAGCGGGCTTTAGCTTGTTGAAAGTGCATTGCGCGTAAGCTTGCGCAATTGAAGTTTTGGTCAAGCTTTTTTGCTCACATTCTCAATGGTATGCGCGTTGTTGAGAATAAGCCCGGCTGCGCCGTGCTTATTTTGCGCTTGCCAAATGCTAATCAAAAGCTTGCGGGGCTTGGGGCAAACTCGATCGTATCTTTATCGAAAAAAGCGCAGGAGGGGGCGCAAAATAGCCCGGGGGACTGTTTTTGCGTGGGAGAACCTATGCCGGGATCCAATACCGCTCTCAAAGCGGCATCCGCGCTTTTAATCTTTCTTTTTGCTTTTCAGATTGCGTCGTATGGCGGTTTAACGCTATTCACGCTACCATTTACCGTACTGTTCGCTATACTGCGACATATCGGCTGGGTTCACAACATGACGGCATCGGGCAAAAGCGACTGAATCGCTTCGTCGTCCCCGCAGTAAAGATAAATTTCATAACCATTGGCTAAATAGAAGTGAGGGGTGTCCTCCCAGTTAAATTGCTGCAAGCCTAAAATCGTAATATCATCGTTTTGGCGCATGTATTTCGGAATAACATAGCCGTTTTGCCCGATGCCATTAAAAACGGCCTGCGCCTCTTTCCCGTCCGGGAAATAAAAGACATAAAGCTTAACGCCCGAAATGTCGCTGTCCGACATGACGCCCTGACAGACAAACGGCACGGTGAAATCTCGCGGCGAAAAGGTGACGCCCACAAACGCGGGAATTTTGCTCAGCCGCTCAATGGTGCTTTTCTGCCATTCGGAGGGTGCGTCGGTAATCTCAAACGGGGTGCTGATGTTTTTATATTCGTCAATCAGACGATGTGTGCCGGTTTTTAGCGGCAGGCTATAGAGCGGGTATTTAGAGCCGTCTATTGTATCAACCGTCGCGGCAAGCCGGGTACGGGTGTGGGGTGGCCAAAACGGGCCGGAGATGGCGGGGTAGAGCGGCTCCGCATTTTCGGGCAGCGGCAGCCGGGGCAGATCGGTCCAAGCGCCGCTTTCCAACCGTTGCAGCCTGAAATGGTCGCCCGTGCCGAGATCGTTGTCGGTGTCGTTGATGACGTCAAACGGAATCGTCTTGACATGGGGCGAAAAACTCGGATAGAGTGGCGCGTAGATCACCTGCGCATCGTCCGTTAATTGACCGGTTGCGCCCGTTCCAAACGTGGGAGGGGTGACGGCCTGCGCTTCGGAGCCCGGCGTCAAATCCGTTGCGGCAGCTGGGGACGATGGGTTTGCAGCATCCCCGGCGGGAGAAGGCTCAGCCTGCCCGGATGTTCCATCGTCCTGCCCCAGCGCCTGCTGGCTGAAGGTCACTGTAATCGCGTACACATGCTCATACCCGTGCTGCGCGTACAGCGCGGGCTGATCAAAGGTGGATACATCGTAGGAAGAAAGGCTGCTCTGCGCGGTAAAAATCTGAATTTGCAGCGGAATTTCCTTATCATAAACAATCTTCTCGGCCTCGCTTAAATAAGCGGCAGCGCTGGTTATGCCAGCCTCGCCAATACCTTCGGGCAGATCGTAGGAGATCGCGCTGCCGCCGCCTTCGCTTTGCAGCGTCAGGCGGTTTTTCTTTGCGCTGTTGTCAGAAACCAGCGCGATGCGTCCGTGCGTGGCGTTGAGCGTCTGAGCGCTGCCCCCCTCGGGGGTCCAGACGCCGTTTTCAAGGCGGTATCGGTTAAAGTGCACCGTTTTGACCGGCTCGGCCAGCTTAAACTCAAAAATCTGATACTGCACACCCGGCGCCAGCAGCGCGGCGATCTCCGCTTCCTTGTCGGTCAGGCTGGCGGGTGCAATTTGGCCCGCAACCGCAGTTGAATTTTCCGACGGCGTCGCGGGGGGCGGCGTCTCCTTTTCACTGGCGGCGGGCGCGTTGGCCGCGCAGCCACAAAGCGCCGCAACGGCAAAAGCGGCTGCCAGCGCGACGATACGCTTTTTCATAGGTACGTCCTCCCTATTCGATGGACTGGATGCGCCGACGTCGGGCGGTTACTTCTCATCCTTATTTTTATGTGCGAAGCGGCAGACCGGAGCCATAACACAGACACCGCACTGGGGGCGGCGTGCGACGCAGACAGCGCGGCCATGCAGCACCAACCGGTGGCAGAAATCGTTGGCTTCGGTCATCGGCAGGCAGGCGCGCAGCTCGTTTTCACACTTGAGCGGGTCCTTGCCGGTCGTTAGCCCCAAGAGATTTGTAATGCGGATACAGTGGGTGTCGCACACGACGGCGGGTTTGTGGTAGACATCCCCGACGACGAGGTTGGCCGTCTTGCGCCCCACGCCCGGCAGACGCAGCAGCTGCTCAATCGAGTCGGGCACCACGCCGTTAAACTCCTCAAGCAGCATCTGAGACATCGCGACAATATCCTTCGCCTTGGTCTTATACAGCCCGCAGCTTTTAATAATCTCGCCGATCGCCTCGGGCGTTGCCGCCGCGAGCGCCTCGAGCGTCGGATATTTTGAGAACAGCTCGGGCGTCACCATGTTGACCCGTGCGTCGGTACACTGGGCTGCGAGCCGCACCGAGATTAAAAGCTCATGGGGCCTTTCGTACTCAAGCGAGCAGATCGCGTCGGGATACGCTTCTTTTAAAAGGCGCACCGCCTCGGCGGCGCGTTGTTTTTGGGTCATGGGTAGTCCTCCTTCACGTGATGAACGGTAGAATCAGGCTTGGCGGACAGCGCCGCGGGGCGAAGCCTGTCGAAAATCCCCTACTAAAGAAGGTTACCACAAACGCGCGCATTGATCAAACCTTTTGGCAGGCATTCTCAATTGAAAAGACCGGTTTTTAATGGGCGGACAAGGGGATCCCTAAAACGTAGACGGGATCGCGCTGATCGCCCGCCCGCCATTTTATGTCCGACTTAACGGCTTGACGTTGGCCGAATAGGCCGAGACCTCGCTGGCGGCATTTTGATAGACAAACCCGACCGGCTTGAGATAGGGGGCTTTATCGAGGTTGTAGCGGCTGCCGGTGACGCTGCCCTGATTATAGCCGATAAACGCGCCGACCCATGTGCCGGGCTGCGCCGTCTGAACATCCACCGAGGCGTCACAGCCGTCGATCTGCCCCTCGACCGAAAAGCCGCAAAAGCCGCCGACTGCCCTCGGCGCGCCGTAAAGCTGGCTTGAGACGGTCATAACCTCGCCCTCGGCCTTGCAGTCTGACACAATCGCCCCGTGCAGCGTGCCCGCAAAGCCGCCGAGCTCGCTGTCGCCCGCTACGCGCACACTGGCGGTGCATCCGGTGACGCGGGCAAAGAAGGCGGGGTCGCCGTCGGCATAGTTGCCGATAACCCCCGCAAAGCCGCCGGTTTGGTAGCTGCCCGCGACGCGTCCCGAGACATGGCAGTCGCTGACCTGACCCATACAGTGCCCGGCCAGCAGGCCGGTGGATATCCCGGCGGCAGCGGGCAGCGCTGTAACCGGCGTTGAGACAAAGGCGTTTTCCAGCGTGAGGTTCTGAACGGCGCCGCCCGGGCCGATCACTGAGAAAAAGCCGCCAATCAGCGGAATCTCAGGGGAGTCGGGCGGTGTAAGCCGCAGCCCCAGATTGCGGATGGTATGCCCCTGACCGTCAAACACGGCGTTAAAGCCGGGCAAACGGTCGTCGCGGCTATCCCCCGGCAGCAGCGGACGGTTGGTTCCGATCGCTACAAACGGCACGCCCTCAAGATCGAGGTCGGCCTCGAGCAGATAGCGCTTTTGTTGCGCCTGCCGGTCGCCCGAGTTAATCGCCGCCGCCATATCAAGCAGCCCGTCGACCGTTGCGATGCGCACAACCTCATACTGTTCCCGGGTCAGGGCGGCCTCTGAGAGGTTGGTTACCGACGTAATCCGCCAGACCGTATCGCCGTTGCGGTGCAGGCGGCTGATCGGGTCGACCGGCTCCTGCTGCAGGAGGACGGGCGCAAAGCGGTAGCGCATGCCGCGCAGCATATCGCCATCCGGTGTGACGCGCGCGAGGGTCAGTGTGTAGCTCCCGTCGCTTTCGGGCGGCGGCAGCCTGTCCGGGCCGTTGAGCGTGTAGGGCAGCGCGACGTCATAATCGGGGTAGTAATCAAGCGCGTACTGCTCGCCCTGTGCGGCGATATCCACCCCGAGAAACAGCCCGCAAATCGCCTCGGCGGTCGGCTGCGGCAGCGTATAGCAGGTCAGCCCCGAGGCATCGGTTTTGGCAAAGTTACCAAGCAGGTCGTGCCGCGCCAGCCAGCCGTAGGCATAGCCGACGGTTGTCTCATAGCCGGTGCCGTCAAAATCGGCGCCGCCGCAATAGGTCTCATAGATCTCAGCGGCTAAGAGCATGTCCGGCAGCGCGTAAACGGGCTCGGACGGCTCAGGCCCGGCCGGGGCGACGACCGCGCCGGGCTTCTGGCAGGCGCAGGCCAGTGCCAGCAGCACAGCCAGCGCAAAGGGCTTTAAGCGGATCGGTCGCAGCATAAAAATCCCTCCACAGTCTTTTTTGAACGTTTGTACTGATTATACCGTGCTAAAAAGCGAAAAACAACGCAAAACGCCCCGAAGGCTGTATACAAGCGTCCCATGTTTTGAACCGTGGTTTAAATTCACGCAACGTACAGTGCTTGGGCGGCGCAAAAAATTGCGTTAAAACCGTTCTGAGGCGGCGGTTACAATAAGATGGCTAAAGCGGCGCGTTCACCTTGGCCTTCACGCCCGCATGCGAATAACATTGTTCGGGATAAAATATGATAGCTATACGGTCGGCGGGGTTGAGGCTATAAAAATAGCACCCCCGGCACAAACGCTTGCCGATAAATCGGTAAGACAGCCCATAAATGCTATTGGGTATTCTGTTAATATCAATATAATGAAAGCGGCTGATAGCATCATTATTTTGCATTATTCATTTTCTCTAAAAAAGCCCCGCAATCCCGCAGTATATGCCGCGTATGTCAGGACCAATAGGCCCAGTGTGCGCGGCGCTGCGGGATTGCGGGGCGGGCGTCGGGGTTAGGTAGATGGTTGCTAAGAGCAGCAGCGGCAACAGCAGCAGCAACGGCAGCGGTTGCTGTTGTTTGAGCCGTTTGAACCGTTGCTGGGCGGCACGACAAAATCGGGCCAGAACAGGACGCTTGGACTGCTGGTGCTGTTACTATTGTTGGTGCTGGTTCCGGCAACGGTGTTTTTGCGGCCCCGTCCACGATTGTCAGACAGGTTGTTGCTGTTGCCGTTGGTTGTGCTGGTTCCCAAAACCGTCGTTGTGACGGCGCGTTGGCTGCTCCCGCATCCGCATCCGCCGGACGTGCTGTTGGTGCTGGTTCCGGCGACGTTTTCTGTTTCAGAAGCGGATGCGACAGAAGTGCTGTTACATCTGCAAGGCATCATAAATCAACTCCAATAAATGGTTTGTTTCATCTTATGCCAAAGCGGTAAAAAAGGTTTCAGAATGGTTGCCGTCCGCAGGGGACTGTGGCCGCTTTACGGCGCGCACCGACCTAAAAATTTTTAAAAGATTGCCGGATTGTCCCCAGAAACCGCATCAGAATCAGTATCTTGGACAAAGGCCTCCCGGTACAAGCTCTGCGGTTTTGACAATTATTGAAGCTTTGTCGCGGTATACTCCTATGTACAAGGGGGAGAGAGCCTTGCCCACCGTCGTCTATGTCGATGTTCTACTCGTCGTCAATTTTATGGTCAACTTTATCCTGCTGCGGATAACGGCGCTTTTGCTGCGCCGGCAGCCGGTGTTTTGGCGGCTGTGTCTGGCGGCTGTGCTCGGCGCTTTTGGTGCGCTTATCATCTTTGTGCCGGTTTATAACCGTGTCGCATTGCTCTTTTATAAGCTGTTGCTTACGGCTGTTATGTCGGTTGCCGCCTTTGGGTGCAAGGGCGTTCGGCGCGTGTTTTTGGCAGTGTTTTGCCTGTTCACGGTCAGTCTGCTCACATCGGGCCTGCTGCTGCTGTTGTCGGTGACGCTGCGCCCGCGCGGAATGCTCGTCTCAAAAGGGGCGGTCTACCTTGATATAGGCGCGGCGGCGCTCATCGGATGCTGCATTGCGGCTTATTTCATCGCGGGCGGCTTATCCCGCCTGCTCTCGCGCGGTGCACCCAAGGGGGCCTTGTGTGAAATAACCGTGTTGCACGCAGGGGCGGTGAGCGTCTTCCCCGCGCTTTTAGACACCGGCAGCAGTTTGGTCGAGCCGTTCTCGCACTGCCCAGTCATCGTCTGCGAAGAGGCGGCGCTCGGACGCGCCATGCCGCCGGAGCTAAAGGGCTTTGATCTGGCGGCGACGCCGCCCAGAGGGCTGCGGCTCGTGCCCTTTAAAACGCTGGAAGGCTCGGGACTGTTACCCGCCTTTCTGCCCGAGACGTTGCTGGTGCGCCTGCCGGGTGAGGCGGCCCGAAAAATTAAGGACTGCTACATTGCGGTGCTGGCCGGACCGCTGGGCGCGGACGATTACCGCGCGGTCTGTAATCCGCAGGCGCTGGATGGCGCCTCATCGACCGATCCTTCAACGCGGATGCCGCATCCGCTATAAAGTATAGCCAGAAAGTACAGAAAGTGGGGGCGTAAATATCATGAAAAATTCAGTGGGGATCTTCTGCGGGGCGCTGCGACTGCGGCTTTATCTGCTGCTGTGGCGGATGGGGCTGACCGAAGCGGTACATTACATACATGGCCCCGAGACGTTGCCCGCACCGCTCTCGCGCGAGGAGGAGCGGGTTATATTCATCCGCCTTGAGCAGAAGGATTTTGAAGCGCGCCAGCAGCTTATCACCCATAACCTGCGGCTGGTCGTGTATATCGCGCGCAAGTTTGAGAGCTCCGGCCTCGGGGTGGAGGATTTGATTTCAATCGGCACCATCGGCCTGATCAAGGCCGTCAACACTTTTTGCCCGAGCAGGGGCATCAAGCTTGCAACCTATGCCTCACGCTGCATTGAAAACGAGATTCTCATGTATCTGCGAAAGTGCCAGCCGCTAAAAAACGAGGTGTCGATCGACGAGCCGCTGAATATCGACTGGGACGGCAACGAGCTGCTGCTCTCAGATGTTCTGGGCACCGAGGCCGACTCGATCAACCGCCCCGTCGAGCAGGATGCTGAAAAGAGCATGCTCGCCGACGCCATCAATAAGCTCTGCGAGCGGGAGCGGTTGATCATGCAGCTGCGCTTTGGCTTTTTAGACGGTAAGGAGCGCACCCAAAAGCAGGTGGCCGATATGATCGGCATCAGCCAATCGTATATTTCGCGACTCGAAAAGCGCATTATTAAGCGGCTTCGGCGCGATCTGGATAAGGTGATGTGACAACCAATAGGCTCCTGCGGTCAATAAGTTAAGTTGCTTTCAAAATCAAGCCCTATAATCAAACAACTTAAAAACAGGGTAACCTTGGCGGTCTGAAGCAGACCAGCCTGCCACTTTAATTGATAACAGCATCTTGCTTGTATGCGCCGCCTATCAGCGGTACGTGAATTAAAATATCTATAATATTTTAACGCATAAAATCAACTGCGTTATGCGTCTAACCGCGTTATCAGCCTTCTATCAGCGCTAGCCCACCTGCGTCTTTCGCCTTGCCAGACACAAAATTCGTATCACGCCTATTTCGTATAGTTATATAAAGGGCCACCCACAGGGGTGGTCCTTTTAACGCTTAAAGACCACTATAATTCGTCTTGCCACTGATCAATTACTTTCTCCAGTAAAATCCAATTAGATGCTTGACAAAGGGGACCGGGCGGCGTATAGTTACCAATATGAAAGTTAGTTGGAACTAACCAAATTCCAAGTACATCATACAGGAGGAATGAATATGCCGGTTAAACTTGACGGCGTCATGGAAACGCTGTTAATCACGCTTTATATCAGGGCAAAGGACGCGATGAGCGGCGCCCCAGTCATCAACGACCAGAAGGCTGCCGAAATGGTCGCGGCCATCGACTACGACTTCTCTAAGTTTGAAAGCGGGAAGATGTCCTATTACGGCGTTCTCGCCCGCGCTAAAATGATGGATGATCAAGCGCGGGCGTTTATCAGCCAAAATCCTGAATGCGTCGTTGTCTCGGTGGGCTGCGGGCTCGACACCCGCTTTTCTCGTGTGGATAACGGTAAGATTCGCTGGTATAATCTCGACTTCCCCGAGGTGATCGCGCAGCGCGGGCTGTTTTTTAAGGCGCATCCCCGCGTGCGGGATATTCCTAAATCCGCGCTGGACCCCACTTGGCCGCAGGCGGTCGAAGTAGATGGGCAGCCGTTGCTGATCATTTCGGAGGGGATGCTGATGTACCTTCACGAGGGCGAGGTCGCGCGGCTCCTTGGCGTGCTGACCGGCGGCTTTGACCGCTTTGAGGCACATTTTGATTTGCTGTACAAGGGGCTGGTGAACAAAGGAAGCATGCATGATACCGTTAAAAAAACCGGTGCGCAATTTAACTGGGGCGTCAGGGACGGCAGCGAAGTGGTGCGCCTCTGCCCCGGGCTGCGGCAAACAGGGCTGATCAATTTTACCGATGAGATGCGGCGTTTGCTGCCGGGGATCAAAAAGCTGCTGGTTCCCATTTTATATATCACCAATAACCGGCTGGGCATCTATACCTATGTAAAGGATATGTGACTATCGAAAGCCGGACAGCCAACAGGGCCGTCTCCCGCATAGGGGACGGCCCTGTGTGAACACAATGTGCGACGAATGTATTCATAATAAACCCGCGGGTAGTGGGGCGAGAACGGTGCATCCTCTAAGCCGTCTCATTTTAATCGCTGCCGCAGGCGGCTTTAGTCATTCTCATTCTTATTTGATTAGGCGCGCCGCGCGGTGTTCCATACAGTGCCGCCACCTTAGAGGTCTTAGGCTTGCGGGCGGGACGGCCAAAATGCCGGTCGATTCAACCGCGTAAAACACGCCGTTGAAGGTAGCGCCGTTTTCACAAACCGTCCGCCACAGCGTGTCTTATGTCATGCGTCTTCGCCTTTTAGCATATGATTTTGAGCCGGATAAAAAAATCACCGCTGTCGCTGCTGCTATAGCATAAGCGCCCGGTGATTTTCTTCTCAATTTAAGCCGTTTAATTTTGCGGCGTCCCGCCAGGATCGGTCGGCGCTTGCTGCTGCTTTTTCAGCGTCTCAAGCCCCAGCCGGATCAGCTCGGCGGTCGCTTCGGAGCGGGTCTGAAACCGCCGTTCAAAACGGAAATCTTCTATTGCGGTAAACATATCGTGATCGACCGAAATCATATAACGCGGTTTTTGAGTAGCCATTTTAAATCGCCTCCTTAAGTGTATATCATAACATAGTGATACACCGGTGTAAAGGCTCGGCCAGTACCAAGCTTGACAGGCATATTGTGGATACTATATAATGGCAAGAGGTGAATGACTGGTTCAGTGATACACCTAAGGAGGTGGTTATCATGTCAAATCCCAAAAGAATTATGATTACATTACAGCCTGAATGGGAGCCGATGCTCAAACGCTTAAAACAAGAACAGTTTAAAGACGTTACTCAGACGCAAATGCTGCGGCACATCATTGAGTTGGGCCTTGAGTCGGCAAAGAGCGAGCAGCCCGTGCGGCACGACACAGGTCGGGAATCGATCTGATCTGACCGCGGCGCCGCCAACACCCTGAGAAGCCCTGTGCGGCGCGGTGCGATCCCACCTCATCGCATAGCCGGTACGCGAACGGCTTATATCTCGGTCACATGAAAGCCACTGTCGGTCAACACCTTTTTGATCTGTTCGACATGCGCGTGGTCGCGGGTTTCGATCGCAATATCCAAAAAGCAGTCGGTAATGTTTTTGTTGTTGCTGGTTCGGTTGTGATCGACGTCGGTGACATTCGCACCGCACTCGGCCAGAATGGCCGAAACAGCCACAAGCTGCCCGGGCGTGTCCGAAAGCTCGATATGCAACCGCGCCGTGCGCCCCGCCATGAGCAGGCCGCGGTTAATAACGCGGGAGAGAATTGTTACGTCGATGTTGCCGCCCGATACGAGGCAGACCACGTTTTTGCCGTCGAGCGGCAGCTTGTGCGCGAGCACCGCCGCGACCGCCACAGCGCCCGCGCCCTCGGCGATCATCTTCTGCTGCTCGATCAGCGTTAGAATCGCGGCGCAGATCTCGTCGTCGGTGACGGTGACAATTTCGTCGACATAATTTGAGCAGATATCGTAGGTTAAAGCGCCCGGCATCTTGACGGCGATGCCGGCGGCCATCGTCGCGACCGCGGGCAGAGCCTTGCGCTCGCGCTGCGCGACGGCGCGCTGCATTGACGGCGCGCCTGCCGCCTGCACACCGTAGACCTTGACGCCCGGCTTTAAAGATTTGAGCGCGAATGCGACACCCGAAATCAGCCCGCCGCCGCCGATCGGCACAATCACGGCATCCACCTCGGGCAGTTGGTCGAGAATCTCAAGCCCGATCGTGCCCTGCCCGGCGATGACGCGCTCGTCGTCGAACGGATGGATAAAGGTTGCCCCTGTCTGCTGCTGGAGCTCGGACGCCCGCGCGGCGGCGTCGTCGTAGACGCCCTTAACCAGCTCGACGTTGGCCCCGTAGCTGCGGGTGGCCTCGACCTTTGAGATCGGCGCCGAGCCCGGAATGCAGATGGTTGCGGGAATGCCCATCCGCGCGGCGGAAAGCGCCACCCCCTGCGCGTGATTGCCCGCTGAGCAGGCGATGACCCCGCGCCCGCGCTCCTCGTCCGAGAGCTGCGAAAGCTTATAGTAGGCCCCCCTGACTTTAAAGGAGCCGGTCACCTGCAAATTTTCGGATTTTAAAAAGACCTTGCATCCCTGTGAGAGCCGGGGCGCGTGAATCAGGTCGGTTTTGCGCACGACGTTTTTCATCGTGAATGCGGCGTGATAAATACTGTCCAGCGTGAGCATAGTGGGCTGTTCCCCTTCCGGAAATTTTTAAAATATCGCGCTTGAACTTATGGTTGAGATATTCAGGAATCTTGAAGTAAAAGCGCATGCAAGCGAGATAGCGTTATTAATTCAAGTGATGAATTAAACTGCTGTAGAAATAGCATACGCCAAATCGCCCATAAAATCAATTGCAAATGTGGTCAAAGTCAATAAAATCCGACACAATCAATAAAATTTTGTTGTTATCCATATTGAGGAAATAAACCGGTTTATTGGTTGTAATTACCTCCAATTCATGGTATAATTTACTATAATCTTGCGGAAAATAGGCGGAGCCGTCACGAGAATTATATCATTTTGTTGACTTTATTGGTTTGAGTGACTCCTGTGATGGGACATCCCCGCAGGTATAGCAAAGACAAGTTTGGGGCATGCCAAATGCCGCCGCTAAAATTGAACGCCGCCGGCCATGGTGACGCGCCTCGTCTCCGAAGGCCGATCGATCGTTTTGGTAAAGGAGTTTTTGCCTTGCGCATCAGTAAATTCCGCAAACTACTACTATTTTTAATGGATATCGGCATTACGCTCGGGTGCTATTTTTTAGTGGAGCTATTGCTGGGCGGCAGGGCGCTCGACCGGCCTTATATTCGTGTGCTGCTGCCGCAGATGTTGCTGGTCGCGCTTTGCTACAGCGTCAGCCTGCTCGCCTTTAAGATGTATGACAGCCTGTGGCGCTACGCTGAGTCACAGGAATATCTGACGCTTATCGCCAGCGCCAGCGCAGCCTTTTTGGGTTACAGCCTGCTTGCGCTGTGGCTGCCGGTCGAAAAACTCCCGACCGTGACCAGCATCACTGCGGCGGCGTTTGCACTGTTGATCATGCTGTTGGCCCGTTTTGGTTACCGGCAGTACCGCAGCCATAAAAAGCTTTCGCGCAAGGGCTGTGTCCGGCTGGCTATCGTCGGTGCGGGCAGCGCGGGTGTCGCGCTGCTTGAGGGCATTGAGCGCAGGGCCGATAGCAGTTATCTGCCCGTCTGCTTTTTCGACGATGATCCGGTCAAGATCGGCAAGCGTATACACGGCCTGAGCATTGTCGGGCCGATCGACGCGGTGACGCGATATTGTCAGGCGTACAACATTCAAGAGCTCATCATCGCCATACCGTCGATCGGCAACGGCGAGCGCCGCAAGGTCGTATCAGCCTGCGCGAGTACCGGCTGTGATGTGAAAATTTTACCAGATACCGTGTTGATGCTCGAAAATAACTATGATATACTGGAACAAGCTATACGGCATGTAAATGTTGAGGATTTACTCGGCCGCGAGAGCGTCACATTTGACTGCGGGAATGTCCGCTGCTTTCTCAAGGACAAGGTGGTGCTAATCACCGGTGCAGGCGGCTCCATCGGCGCGCAGCTCTGCAAACAGGTGATGGGATGCGGCCCCAAGCGGGTTGTCGCCGTTGATATTTACGAAAACAGCGTTTACGACCTCCAGCAGGAGCTGGTGCTCGACTACGGTCAGGATATGCCGCTGAGTATAGAAATCGCCTCGGTGCGGGATCTTGAAAAGCTCGACAGCCTGTTTCAGAAATATCGCCCGCAGGTCGTTTTTCACGCGGCGGCGCACAAGCATGTCCCACTGATGGAGCTTTGCCCCGAAGAGGCGGTCAAGAACAACATTTTCGGCACCTATCATATGGTGCAGATGGCCAACCGTTACCGCGCTGAGAAATTTGTGCTCATTTCGACCGATAAGGCCGTCAACCCCACCAACATTATGGGGGCGACCAAGCGCTTTTGCGAGATGATTCTCCAAAGCATGAAGGGCGTCAGCCAGACACAGTTTGTCGCGGTGCGGTTTGGCAATGTGCTGGGCTCCAACGGCTCGGTCATTCCGCTCTTTAAGCGACAGATAGAGCGCGGCGGTCCCGTCACGGTCACCCACCGGGACATCATTCGCTATTTTATGACCATCCCCGAGGCGGTGCAGCTCGTGCTTCAGGCCGCCACAATGGCCGAGCAGTCGGAGGTTTTTGTGCTGGATATGGGCCAGCCGGTTAAAATTATCGAGCTGGCTGAGAATATGATCCGCCTCTCAGGGCATCAGCCCTATAAGGATATCGACATCATTGAAACGGGGCTGCGTTCGGGCGAAAAGCTGTATGAAGAGCTTTTGACCGCCAGCGAGAATCTGCTTTCGACCTCTAATAAAAAGATCTTTATCGAGAGCCAGCACCAAATCTCCCAGCGGGAGATTGAGCACAAGCTCAAGCGTATTGGCGAGGCGCTCGGCAGCGAGTCACAAGACCGCCTGCGTACCGTGCTGCACGAGGTGGTGCCCACCTTTAAGGAGCCCGATGAGGTCAACCGCAGCTTTAAAGCCGCCGAGACGTCGCCGTCGCTCCGCAGGGTACGTGTCGGCGCGCCGGTCGTGGTGGTCAGCACACCCGTCGTCGCCACTCCTGCCCCCATCCCCGACGTGACTGCGCCGGTTCCTGCCGGAACGCTGACGGGCTGTACATCTGCTCGATAAAGCGCACTCGGTGGCGTTTTTTGCCCTGCATATTGATTAACGCGGGCATCGGCTTTGTTACTTATGTTCTTTATCTGCCGTGGGCAGCAATGGCGCGCGCCGACCTGTTAAGCCATATTTATAGGCGCGGTGTCAATATCGGCAATACGAAGGAAGTGACCTTTTGGCAGTTTACCATGCTTTGCTTTTGGGCATCATCATCACGGGCATTTTGCAGCACCGGTTTTTACCCGGTGAATGGGCCAAAGGGGCCTACTGTATGCTCTGCGGCGTCGCGTTGGCGCTCGTCTCGGGCCTGCGCTTTATGGTCAGCACCGACTACTATAATTATTGGGAGGGCTTTCTTCAAAGCTATTTCCTGACGTGGGAAGATTTTTCCCGCATGCGGTTTGAGAAGGGCTATCTCTCGGTCAGCAGGCTGCTGTCCGGCTTTACGCTGGGTTACAATATTTTGTTTGCAGCGTTCGCGGTTTTGTTTGCCGTCGTTATTTCTTACTATATCTACCGGCGCTCGGCTAATGTGTGGGTCAGTTTTGCGGCGTTCGTCGGCTTTGGTTTTTTGTATAATTCCATGTGCTTTCTGCGGCAGTACACCGCGCTGATGATCATGCTGTTCGCGTTTCGCTATATTGAACAGCGCCGGTTTTTCAGGTTTGCGATTTTAGTGCTGCTGGCGAGTACTTTTCATATCTCGGCAATCGTCATGCTGCCGTTTTATTTCATTCTGCGCATGCCGATGAATAAATTGACACTGCCCGTTTCGCTGGCGCTCTGCGCGGCGGTGTTCTTCAAGTCCGAGGCTGTCTTGGAAATGGTCACAAGCGTCGCTTATCAAAAATACGGTGCAACCTCCAGAGAAATCGTAAACGGCACCAGTCCGGGGCCCTGCATTGCTTTTCTTATTTTTCTGGCGGTTTGCCTAATTTGCTATAAGCCTCTGGTGCGGCAGCAGCCGTACAATACTTTTCTCGTCAACCTGCTATATTGGGGCGTCTTTCTTGAGCTGGTCGGCATCAAGCACGCCATTGTGTCGCGTGTGGCGCTGTTTTTTATGACACCCGCGGTCATTCTGCTGGCGGCCGAGCTGGCCGAGCTGTTTAGACAGTGGCTGAACCGGCTGACTAAACACGCTAAAAATTCGTTGGTCGCCACCGTGCTGGCTTACGCAATTCTGTTGTTTCCCATGCTCATACTGCACCAGCATCTGCTGGATATTAACTACAACGGCGTTGTGCCTTATCAAAGCGTCTTCTCAGACGCGTTTCGCGACTATTAATGCATTCAATTCAAAGGTGGACATAGATTGGCGCAGCTTTTATGCGCTGTCCGGACAATACCGAAAACGGACCGCCACCGCCGATTATCGTCGTGCAGGTGGGGCAAAAACCGCCGTACAGACCACGCTTTTGGATGGAATGCACGCATAAGGAGGCTAAAGTATTGGCTGTAGCAAAAAAGGCCGAAAAAACCACCGGCAACCGGCTGGCGGACGTAATTTTCCGCCATAAGGCGGGCCTTGCTGAGGATGTAGCGCTCGTTGCGGCGACGCTTTTGATCTGTGCCTTCTACCAAATGGAAAACCATCGCCTAAACGTCTCAAGCGCTCGGTCGATGCCGGATCTTAGCGGGTTGCCCGCATTGCTTTCGCTTCCGGCGGGCTGGTTGCTGACCTATGGCATGCAGCTGTTTCGGGCCGGGTTTGCGGCATTGTTTGTTCTCACACTACTGGTTTTGGGCTTTTCAAACGGCGTTTTAAAGCGGTGGTGCTTTTTACCCGCCGTGGCTGCGCTGCTGGGGCTGCCCCAGCTGGGCCTAAGCCTGTTGGGGGCCGCCCGTTACGACGATGGACTGCTCCGTTTTTTGTCCGAGCTGTCGGTGATGTTGGGGCGGTGGCCGTTTATCACGTTGCAAAGGTTACTGACGCGGGTGTTCACTGTTGATTTGCCCGCCGTGGCTGCGCTGACGTTTGGTATTTTTGTGTTGGCGTTCGTGTTCGGATATCTGCTGACCCCGAAAGCCCCGGTGCCGTGACGCCTTGGGGGCACCTGCAAAATCCAACGCGCCTACTGTGCTGAACCTGTAAATTCTGTATCGAGCGGCTGTCGGCTTTCATGCTGCGGCGCCGCATTTTAATCCGATTTGCCGGATAGATACTTCACGATAACTCAACGTCAAGGGAGTCAAGCAACTTGGCGTTAGTTAAATACATTATTCTAAAGGAGAGATTTGTCATGAAGAAGTTAATGTCCCTTATGCTTGCGGCAGCCATGATGGTTTCAATGGCTTCGTTTGCAATGGCTGCCGACTATAGCAGCGCAACGGGCGGCTCGGCAGGCAGCAGCGGATTTACCGGTACTCCGGCCGTTGTTTCCTCCTCCGCTGTGACGCAGGCAGTTGCAGCTGGCGGTTCTGTGACGATTACCGGCAATGCGGTCATCACCCAGAACGTCGTGCAGAGCATCGCTGCGGCGACTCAGCCTGTGACCTTTACTGCGCCGAACTACACGGCGGTTATCGATCCTAAGACGATCACCGCTGCACAGAACATCAATCTGGGCGCGCTGCCGGCTAACCCGGTTGTAGAGAGCGTTTTCAGCCAGTTCTTCAGCAACAACTTTGCGTCGGTGCAGCTGGCGCAGCAGGGCGCTTTCGGTGCGACGGTGCAGTTCACCATTGCCCCGACCAACCTGAACACGCTGAACACCGCCAACCTGCAGTTCTTCTCGTATGATCCGGCGACCAACAGCTACACGAGAGTAACCACCACCTACACCGTTAACGCTAACGGCAGCATCACCTTTTCCACGACGCTCGGCAATACCATCATCATTACCGACGGGCCGATCACCGCGAAATAATTGCTTGACATCAGGCTTTTATGGAGCTTTCCGCTGCGTGGCTTGACACAGAGGGAAGCTCCATATCCTGTTTGTAAGGGGCCATGTATATGATTTTAGATCTGCACACCCACATATTACCCGGCATTGACGACGGTGCAAAATCGGCGGATATTTCCGCCCGGATGCTGGCGGAAATTGCGCAGCCGGTGGTGTTAACGCCGCATTTTTATCCCTACGAAAGCCCGATCGACGATTTTTTAAAAAAGCGCGCGGCGGCCTATGACCGGCTGCGTGAAGTGATGCAAGCGCAGACGCCCGCGCTGGTCGGCTGCGAGATTTTTTTATCCCCACTGCTGATGAAAAATCAGGACTTGCACCGCCTGTGCATCAGCGGTACCGACTTTGCACTGATTGAGCTGCCCTTCACCGAGCGGCTGGAGGATAAAATGCTCCGCCTGCTTGAAGATCTGCGCTATAACCACGGCATTAAGCCGATACTCGCGCATGTTGAGCGGTACCGCTACATCACCCAAAGCCGCGATATGCTTGAGACGCTGATATCTTGCGGATGCATGGTGCAGGTGAACGCGGAGTCGTTTCTGGCTTCGCCGCTTAAAAGGCGGTTTGTTTTTGAATTACTCAAAAACAATAAGATTGATTTTTTAGGCAGCGATTGCCATAACCTGACCACCCGCCCGCCTAATCTAATGCAGGCGGTGGAATTTATTGTGAAGAAAAGAGGACAGCAGGCATTGGAAAAGATTGAAAAGCGTTCTGAAATGCTGTACAACCAAGCCTGTGGCCTTCATGAAAAATAAAACTGTTATAATTCAGGAAAAGCTTGTCAAAATAAGTGTTTTTGTGTAATATTTACAGGGAGCATATCATCTTTTGGGAGGAATATCATTGCAGGACTCAATCGACATTCTGGAACTCATTTCTATTTTACTTAAAAGAATCTGGATTATTATAGCAGCGACGCTGCTGGGCGCGGCGGCGACCTTTGTCTTCTTTAAATTTCTCGTGGCACCCTCTTACACGGCGCAGACACTGCTCTATGTCAATAACAATAATCAGTCCAGCATGAGCAACGTCAACCTCAACGATATCAACGCCTCTCAAAAGCTCGTAAACACTTATATCGTCATTTTGCAGAATGATAAGATTATCGAAAGGGTTGCCCAGAAGTGTGACCTTGAATATGACGAGCTCAAGGACGTCAGCAAAATGATTACGATGAAGTCGGTCAACAACACCGAGGTATTCAGCATTCAAGTCACGAGCAAGGATCCGGTGCTTTCAGCCAAGATGGCCAACACGATGGCCGAGCTGGCCCCTACTGAGATTATCCGCGTCGTCAAAGCGGGCTCGGTGGAGGTCATCTCGCAGGCCGAGCCGCCCGCAAGGCCCAGCGGGCCTAATTCGATGCGCAACAGCATCATCGGCGGCTTGCTCGGGCTGATACTCGCGTCGGGCTTCGTGCTGCTGTTCGAGATGCTCGATATTACCGTCAAGGGCGAGGAGGATCTGACCAGCCGTTATAACATCGCGGTGCTCGGCGAGATTCCCGATTTTTATTCGGTGCCTAAGGGAGGATACAAAAGCTATGAAAAGTAATGTTTTAAGTACCCTCCTGCACAGAAAGCATGAGGCCTCTGAACGCACCCACGGCATTTTGATCAACGACGACACGGCCTTTGCGATTAAAGAGGCCTATAAAACGGCCCGAACAAATCTGCTGTTCGCGCTGGCAACCAGCGATAATAAATGTGTGATTATGACCAGCGCGCTGGCGGCCGAGGGAAAATCGACCAACTGTGCCAATCTGGCGCTAACCATGTCGCAGACCGGTGCGTCGGTGCTGCTCATTGATGCGGATTTGAGAAAGTCCACCCAGCATAAAATTTTTGGCATTTCAAATACGATCGGGCTGGCCGAGATTCTGGGCGGCTTTTGCAAGGTCGGTGACGGTGTGCATGAGCAGGTGCATACCAACCTTGATATTATTACGGCGGGGCAGGTGCCGCCCAACCCGTCCGAGCTGCTCGGCTCGCAGAACATGCAAAAGCTGATTGAGATTGTCAGCAAAAATTATAACTATATTTTTATCGATAGCCCCCCAGTGAACATTGTGACCGACGCATTGGTGCTGGCCCGCTATGCTGCGGGGCTGATTGTCTGCACGCGCCACCGGCAGTCGACCCACGATGAGCTGCGCCGCGCCATTGCCAGTATTGAGTTTGCCAACGCCAAAATTCTGGGGATGATCGTTTGCGATGTCAAGGACGCCAGCGGCAGCTATTACCGCAAGAGCTATAAGTCTTATAAGAGCTACGAATAGTGTCAAGAGGCCTGAAGGGCGCTGGCACAATGTGTTTGTAAAAGTAAAAAGCCCTTGCTGTGATTTGAACCATAAAAGGTCGGTTCGTTGCAGAAGGGCTTTTTGTGTGGTGGCTTTTGTTTTATTGGGATATAGTTGACCCGTCAGGCCGCTAAAGCGTCTAACGGGTCTATTTTATTGGAGAAGCGCTTAGAAATTAAAGTTTTGATCAAGCTTTTTAAAAAGTTTACGGGGTTCGGGGCAAAGCCGCGCATGCTTGCGGGGTTAATGGAAAAAGGTGCAGGAGAGGAGAAAAAACAGTCCGGGGACTGTTTTACGTGGGAAAACCTATGCCCAGAATTCTCCCGACGCCATGAGGGTGGCATCCGTACTTTTAACGTTTGGTGTTTTACTTTTGTTACTTGAGGTAAAAAGGTGGCATGCTGTTCTTAACGGATACTCGCAACACGGCTGTGGGCATCTAAGCCTATACGTTATTGTCTGCCCCGCTTAAAGGGTGCGCTGGCGCGCGGGCATGTCCCCCGGCGCCCGTATGTTCTGCGAAGCATGCAAGCGTCTTACACTGAGTTGCAGATACGAAGCGCTTCGCGGGCGGGCCGCTGTCTCCCCGCGCGCGCCCATGACCGCCGGTGCGGTTTTGGAACGACGGGGTCTGAGGGCTTTAAAGAATACGGTGGTTGACTATATGCCCCGCGTGAGGACGTTGCCTACCACCCAATGTCAGCGGGCGCGTGCCGGACTTGTTATGTGATTATGGCGCCGTCAGGCCGGTGAGGCCTTGGGTACGGCGGCGCACGCTAAGGCCCCCGTGCGGGTAGTAGGTGCTTAGTTTTAGCCCGTACAGGGTAACCGTCGTAAAGCGGGAATATTTATTTTGCGCTGACGTGCAGCAATTGCCCTTACATCCAAACCAGCGCCGGTAGGGCAGGGGGGCGGCAGCGCTGCGATCTGCGATGTATCCATACCATTTGATAAAATGCGGCTTTTGGTATTGCCAGTCATGGTTTTGTATGGCAAAAATACGAAAATTAGACCTTGACAAATATTGCTTGGACCGTTATTATTTATACATATCATATATAAATAATATGAATTAATCGAATGTAGGAGGCAGCGAAAATGAAAGCGATATTTGAGATTCTGCTCAGAAGCAATTTTCGCTGCGGACGAATGTTCTACTCCCGGGCGCATAGCAGGTTCGGGTGTAAGGGCTGTATGCTTTTATACTGAGATTTCGTGGAACACGCAATGGGTTGATAAGCAGACGCCGCTTTGCAGAAACAATGCCGTCGGTGGCTTGTCGGCAGAGCAGGTGCGCAGCAGGGCTTTGCCGGCGGCATATCAGCGCGTTTTAGTGGGAATACCAGTATCAGCAGCCTGCCGCGCATGAAGCGGCGATCTGGCCGACCGCGCCCGGGAGCTGTCCGCAAAGACAAGCCCGGGCGCTTTGTGTTTTACGATATAAGCAATTAATGCTAATCCATCCAGTTTCATGGGCTATTTTCCGCGCTACTGTGTGCTCTTTACACCACGAAAAATAGCTCCGCAAATCCTAAGACGCTTTAAAAGTTAATCACCTACAAAATAAGAAACGGAGAAAATGATATGTCTGAAAAAAACTACCGCTTTGAGACGCTGCAAATACATGTTGGGCAGGAGCAGCCCGACTCCGCCACCGGTGCCCGCGCGGTGCCGATCTATGCAACAACCGCCTATGTGTTTGAAAATTCGGCGCAGGCGGCCGGGCGCTTTGGCCTGACCGAGGGCGGCAACATTTACACCCGCCTGATGAACCCGACCTCCGACGTGTTTGAGAAACGCATCGCGGCGCTTGAGGGCGGCGTTGGCGCGCTGGCGACCGCCTCGGGCTCGGCGGCAATCAGCTATGCGGTGCAGAATATCGCGCGGGCGGGCGACCACATTCTCTCGGCGAAAAACCTTTACGGCGGTACCTACAACCTGTTCGCCAACACGCTGCGCGAGCAGGGGCTGTCGACCACTTTTGTCGATATCACCGATCTCGCGGCGGTGGAGGCGGCCATCCTGCCCAATACCAAGCTGATCTTTGCCGAGACGCTCGGTAACCCCAACTCCGATGTCGCCGACCTTGCTGCGATTGCTGAGATCGCCCACCGGCACGGCATTCCGTTCGTGGTGGATAACACCTTTGCCACCCCCTACCTGCTGCGCCCGATCGAGCACGGCGTCGACGTGGTTGTACACTCGGCGACTAAGTTTATTGGTGGGCACGGCACCGTCATGGGCGGCGTCATCATCGATTCGGGCAAGTTCGACTGGGCGCAGAACGACAAATTCCCTGGTTTGTCGCAGCCCAATTCCTCGTACCACGGCGTGGTGTTCACCGAGGCGTGCGGCAATCTGGCCTATATTCTCAAGCTGCGCACCACCCTCATGCGCGACCAAGGCGCGGCGATCTCGCCGTTTAATTCCTTCCTGCTGCTGCAAGGGCTTGAGACGCTGTCGCTGCGGGTCGAGCGCCATGTTGAAAACGCGTTGAAAGTGGTGGAATTCCTTAAAAACCACCCGCAGGTGGAGCGCGTCAATCACCCCGCGCTGGCCACCGGCCGGGCCAAGGCGCTCTATGACATTTATTTCCCCAACGGCGCGGCCTCAATCTTCACGTTTGAGATCAAGGGCGACGCCCAGACGGCCCGCCGGTTTACCGAAAGCCTTTCGCTGTTCAGCCTCTTGGCCAATGTGGCCGATGTCAAGTCGCTGCTCATCCATCCCGCGTCGACGACCCACTCTCAGATGGAGGCGCACGAGCTGCTCGAAGCGGGCATTCAACCCAATACGGTCCGGCTGTCGATCGGCACCGAGCATATCGACGACATTCTCGCGGATCTCGCGCAGGGCTTTGAAGCGGTCAAGTAGCAATAAAAAGGTACTCAGAAGCCTCTGCGGCATTTGTCGCGGAGGCTTTTTTACATTAGGTGGCCTCGGATAAAAGCCGATATCGGGCCGTTGATTCTTTAATTCAAGCACCCGTTTATTTAAGAAATAAATTTAGTTAAGTTTTATAAAATCGTCTTCATCCTGCCGTCGTATTGACCGAACTATCCGGCAGGCCGTACAAAAACAGTCCTTGCTTTTATCTGCTATTGAATTTGACCATGTCGGCCATACGTTTTTTCGTGTTCCCCTATTCCTAAAAATCCTGTATGATACTCCATAATGAGTTATTTTTAACAATCTGACATATTTTAGCGGATTGTCATCCTGTTGGGGAAGGAGGGCGTTTGACGGACAGAATAATATGTGAGAATGCCCTTAAGGCGTATCCGCACGCCGACAGCAAGCAAAAACAACAACGATACATCCGGAAAGGGGACCACTATGGAAAAAATTCAAATGACTATTCCGCTCGTCGAAATGGACGGCGACGAAATGACCCGCATTCTTTGGCAGATGATCAAGGAAAAGCTGCTGCATCCCTTTGTCGAACTCAAAACCGAGTATTACGATCTCGGGCTGCAGCACCGCAACGCCACGAAGGATCAGGTGACGGTCGAGGCCGCGCTCGCCACTCGCAAATACGGCGTGGCGGTCAAGTGCGCGACCATCACCCCCAACCGGCAACGCATGGCGGAATATCCTGAGCTGACCGAAATGTGGAAGAGCCCCAACGCGACGATCCGCGCAATTTTAGACGGCACTGTGTTCCGCGAGCCGATTGTCATCGACGCGATCAAACCGGTCGTGAGAAACTGGAAAAGGCCGATCGCCATCGCGCGCCACGCCTACGGCGACGTTTACAAGGCCGCGGAGCTCAAAAGCGACGAGCCGGGTGAGTGCTTCTTGAAATTCGTCGGCGAGAGCGGTAAGACCGAAGAGATCAGCGTCTTTAAAGCCAGCGGCCCCGCCGTGTGGCAGGGGCAGCACAATACCGAGCAGTCGATCCGCGCGTTTGCCCGCGCCTGCTTTAACTACGCGCTTGATAAAAATCAGGATCTCTGGTTCTCGACCAAGGATACGATATCAAAGATTTACGACGGCGATTTTAAGGCGATTTTTGAAGAGACGTTCGAGGAATACCGCGTGCGGTTTGAGCAAAGCGGCATTGAATATTTTTATACGCTGATCGACGACGCGATCTCCCGAACCATCCGCTCGGAGGGCGGCTATATCTGGGCCTGCAAAAACTACGACGGCGACGTCATGAGCGACATGATCTCCACCGCGTTCGGCAGTCTGGCGATGATGTCCTCGGTGCTGGTTGCTCCCGACGGCGTCACCGAGTTTGAGGCGGCGCACGGCACCGTCACGCAGCATTATTACCGCCATTTAAAGGGCGAAAAAACCTCAACCAACCCGATTGCGACAATCTGGGCCTGGAGCGGGGCGCTCAAAAAGCGCGGGGCGCTCGACGCGCTGCCCCAACTCGTGCGGTTTGGCGAAGCGCTTGAGGAAGCCTGTGTCGAGACGCTCAACAGCGGCGTCATGACCCGCGACCTCATCAGCCTGACCGAGCCGGGCTTTAAGGCACAGGCCGTGACCAGCGCGGAGTTTATTGACGCGATTGCCGCGCGGCTGGCGCAAAAGCTGGCTTAGCGGTCGAGCTTTACACAATAAAAATATCGATCAAAAAACGCAGGAAGCAAGTAGCTTTCCTGCGTTTATTTTTGCCGAATCAGCTTTACAGAGTCACAATAATCGGCTGATGCGCAACGGCGGGCAGAAATTTTTCGAGCAGCTCTGACGTTTTAAGCTTGATGCTGCTGGTGTTTTGGCAGGGGTGGCAGCCGATAAATTCGTCCTCCAGCACATCGGCGTCGATGAGCAGCTGAACCCGCTTTTCGGTGTCGTTCATCAGCGCCATGATGCTGACACTGCCGGGCGCCACGCCCAAAAACTGTTCCATAAAATCCTCGTTTGCAAAGCTTAAGCGCGCCACGCCAAGCTGCGCCGAGAGATCCTTGGTTTTAAAGGGCTTGTCACCGGGCATCATGAGCAGATAGAACACCGTCTGCTGGCGGTTGCACAAAAACAGGTTTTTGCAGATGCGCACGTCGAGCGCGGCGTCAATGACATTGCAGACCGCCATCGTCGTGGCGGGCGCGTGGTCGGTGCGCGTATACGCAATGCCGAGCCGATCCAGCAGGTCGTAGGTATCAAGCTCACGTTTGATCCGCCCGTCGCTGTCGGTGGGGCGGCCGGTAAAAATTTGCATCCTGATCATTCCTTAGCGTCATTTTATCGTGGTTCTCACCGGCATTGTATCACGCCCACGCCAAAATGGCAAATGCCCATCCGCGGTTAAAATTGCTTGGGACGCTTAGACGCGGCGTGATCAGAGGCCGCCCACACTATATTGGCGTAGGCGCGGGCGGTGCTTTTGATACCGTCACGGCCGTATCGGCATCTGGTCCCACAGCAGCGGCGCAGCATCTCGCACAAAGTGGTTTTAAAATAGGTATCACCGGAAATATTCTCCTGAAAATGACGCTAAACATCATTCTGTAATTGACGGATGCAATATTTGGGTTTAAAATATAAGTGATAAAATTTTAATCTAAATTAAATAAATCCAAAACTTTAGTGAGATAAATTGACGATCTAAACAAAGATAGTTCACCCTGCCGGTCGCACTATAACCCAAACATGCGGCGCGAGTGAATCAATCCCGAGCATATCCCTTAGGCAAAACATGCATACGCAGTGATTTTATGATGAAAATAACGGTATAGCCTGAGGATGGATTGCCCGAAATTTTTGCCCACCTTAATAAAATATCACGATAAAAGGAGAAACAGTATGCTGGACAAGGAAACGATTATCAAACGTATTGAAGAGAAGGGTCTGGTCGCGGTGGTTCGCGCCGAGACCGCCGATCAGGCGCAGCGCATTACCGAGGCGTGCCTTGAGGGGGGCTGCGCGTCGATTGAGCTGACCTTTACGGTGCCGGGCGCGCACCGTGTTATTGAAGCGCTGGCCAAGACCTATACCCCCGACCAGATTATGCTGGGCGCGGGCACCGTACTCGACAGTGAGACGGCCCGCATCGCGATTCTCTCAGGCGCGCAATATGTCGTCAGTCCCTGCTTTGACGCCGACGCGGCCAAGCTCTGCAACCGCTACCGCCTGCCCTACATGGCGGGCTGTATGACCCTTAAAGAAGCGATCACCGCGATGGAAGCGGGCTGTGACATCCTTAAAATTTTCCCGGGCGATCTGTTCGGCCCCAAGATATTAAAGGCGATCCAAGGGCCGATTCCTTACGCCAAGATGATGCCTACCGGCGGCGTTGATGTCGACAACGTCGCGGAATGGATTAAGTCCGGCGCTGTGGCCGTCGGCGCGGGCGGTTCGCTGACCGCGGGCGCCAAGACCGGCGACTACGCCAAAATTACCGCTACCGCCCGCCAGTTCATCGCGAACATTCAGGCGGCGCGCGGCGCTTGAGGGACCTTCTGATGGGGACGCATCAGATCGGGCTGCTCGGCCTTGGCGTCATGGGCAGCAGCATGGCGAAAAACTTAATCAACCGTGGCTTTAAAACGGCGCTGACCAGTAAGGATGAAGCCGAGCGCAGCCGCTTTAACCACACGGGCGATTACAACATTTTTGAAACGAACGCAGAGTTTGTCGCCGCGCTGCAAAAGCCGCGCGTCATTGTGCTGATGATTACAGCGGGCCGACCGGTGGATCTGGTCATCGAGGCGCTCTTACCCCTGCTTGACGCGGGGGATGTGCTCATCGACGGCGGCAACTCGCTTTATCGCGACACCGACCGCCGCTGCGATCTGCTGGCCGAAAAGGGCCTTCATTTTCTTGGGCTGGGTGTGTCGGGCGGCGAAAAGGGTGCGCTTGAGGGCCCGAGCATGATGGCGGGCGGCAGCCGCGCCGCGTGGGAGGCGGCCCGTCCGTTTTTACAGGCCATTGCCGCCCGCGCCGAGGATGGCGCACCCTGCTGCGACTATCTGGGCGCGCAGGGCACGGGGCACTATGTCAAAATGGCGCACAACGGCATCGAATACGGCATGCTGCAGTTGATTGCCGACCTCTACCACCTAATGACGCAAGGCATGGGCTATTCCGCGGCGCAGGCGGCGGACGTGTTCTCGCGCTGGCGTGAAGGGGTGCTTTCAGGTTACCTCATCGACATCACGGCGCTGGTGCTTGGCAAAACCGACCCCGACACCGATGAGGCGCTCGTCACCAAAATCTGCGACAGGGCCGGACAAAAGGGCACCGGCAACTGGACGCTGCACGAGGGCATCGACCGCGGGGTGTATATCCCGACCATTGCCGAATCGGTGTTCGCACGCGCGCTCTCGCAGAAAAAGGCGCTGCGGCAGACAGGCAGCCGTTTGTTGGGCGCTCCGTCTGATAAAGCTGTCCTGGCCGAGGAGATGCTGCGGCAGGCGCTGCTGGCGGGCTTTGTCTGCTGCTACGCGCAGGGGCTGGAGCTGATCGCGGTGGCCAGCGGTGAGTTCGGCTGGGATATCGATATTGAAAAGACCGCCGCGCTCTGGCGCGAGGGCTGCATCATCCGCAGCGCGCTGCTTCGCGATATCATGAAAAGCTACCATGAGGAGCCCGGTCTCCCCAACCTAATGCTCTCGCCGCGCTTTGCCGCGCTGCTGAATGATTTGTCCGTCGGCTGGCGGCAGACCGTGACGGCGGCTGCGCAAAGCGGTCTGGCAGTGCCGACGCTCTCGTCGACGCTGAGCTATTACGATAGCTACCGCACCGACCCGATGCCCACTTCGCTGGTGCAGGGCTTGCGCGACTGTTTTGGCGCGCACACCTACCGCCGGGTGGACAAAGAGGGCGATTTCCACACCGAGTGGGAAAATTGAGCGGGCGAAAAGCGTCAGTTCCCGACGGCGTCAACGCCCAAACGGCGGTGATACCCTAACTGATCGACCGTTATTTTCAACAACAAGCTTAAATTCCGTGCGCCGGGGCACGGCGGGCGATTCTGCCTGCCGCCCCGGCGCGTATTTTTTAGCACGCGCCACGATTTTTAGGCATCGATGTACGTTTTTATTCCGGCATTGTTAATAGCACAGGGCGGCAAGCGCTATAAGCGTTTTGCCGCCCTGTTTTATGCGTTCCCAATGGATAATGCGCCTGTCTTAGGTTTAGAAACGGGCAGCGGCCGGAGAGAAACAAGAGAAAATGAGCGTCAATCGGCACATTTTTTTGGCTGTCGTGTTGCAATAAAAATACTGGAAAAAGACACTGTTTAGGTGCCTTATTCGGTCTTAAAAATTCTTTTTGCGACAAGATGAAATTGTTAAAGTTTAAATACAAAAACCTCTTGATTTCGTCAATATTTGCGAGTATGATACATAAGCTATAAGGATATTTTTGCAGGAGCATTTAAACGAAGGAGGAATGCGCACAACATGATGTATTGCTTTATTAAAACAAAAAAGGGAATTAAAGTATGAATATTAAAGAAGCGCTCAAGCGCATTAAGCCCGGCGGATGGATCGCGATTTTGTTGGTGATTCTGCTGGCCGAGCTGGCTGTCGCAGGCGCGATATATGTCAACGCAAAGCTTGATAAAATCGGATTTGACAAAGGAGAGGATCAACCCGCCGACGCCTGGAGCAAGGGCCTTGGCAAGCTCGACCACATCAATATCCTGCTGCTGGGCACCGACGAGCGCGCGTCAAGCGATCTAGGAGATTTTGGCTCAGAACTGGGTGAGAATGCCCGCGCCGACGCCTGCATGCTGCTAAGCCTCGACGTTAAGAACCACACGGCGCACATCGTCAGCTTAGAACGCGCCATCGGGGTGCCGATAGAGGGCGTAGGGGAGGACTGGCTGACCCATGTCTTTACCTACGGCGGGGCCGACGCGATGCTCAAAACGGTTCGGGAGCAGTTTGGCGTCGAGGTTTACCGCTATGTGCGGGTCAACGTCGGCGTCGCGGGGGATTTGATCGACGCCATCGGCGGGGTGGATATCACGCTGACCGAAACCGAGGCCGCCGCCCTAAACGGCGAAATTTACACCAACTCGACAACCAAGCATCGCGTCACGCCGGGGTTGAACCACCTCGACGGCTTTGACGCGATCGCTTATGCGCGTCAGCGGTTTATCGACAGCGACTTTCACCGCGTGCAGCGCCAGCGCAACGTATTGCAGGCCGCGATCGATCAGACCAAGAGCCTAAACCTCAAGCAGCTCGACCGCCTTTTAGATGTGGCGCTGCCGATGGTGCAGACCAACCTGACCAAGAGCGACATCGCGGCGCTGATTCCTAAAGCACCCGCGTTTTTGGGTGTCCGGCTCGAGCAGATGACGCTGCCGCTTTCGGGCATGTATGGCAAAAAGCTCACCGACGACGGCCGCAGCCTGATGATGCTCGACCGCGAAGAAGCCACCCGCATCCTAAACGACTTCTTCTACGGCAGCTTTGATCCCGAGGGTTATGTCGCCTCCGACGCGGTGCAGTCCCGGGTGTGGCAGGCACAGCAGCAGGCGATGGCCGAGTGGAACCGCAAGCATCCCGCGCCGCCGCCTGTTGAAAGCGAGCCGCCGGTTGAAGACGGCAATAGCGAAGAAACCGTGACTGATCCGCCGGAGGAGACGGATCAGGCCGACTATGAAGAGGGCTCAGGTCAGGAGGGGATTATTCTCTGGACACCCGACGATGAATAGCATCGTATAATGGAATATCGGTATCAAAAAGTAAAAATATTTTTAGGAAAGCCGGATGATTTTGGACACCGACCAATTATATCGTCTAAACAAAAAAGATCTTCCACGCGCTATCCAGATACTTTGCAGATGCTTTGAAAAAGACCCGCTGTACCAAAAGCTGATTCCGCAGGATAAAGTCCGCCTGCAAGCGCTGCCCGGCCTCTTTAATTGCGACGTGCATGAGATGTATGACACCTGCGACGTGTTTTCCGACTCGCCCGAGATGAACGGCCTAATGATTCTCGACGATGAGACAGCCGCTTATAACCGTCTGCAGTATTACGCCACCGAGGCGTTCTACGCGCTGAAAAGCGACATGTGCCTTATAAAAGGCGATTGGAGCCTTAGTACGCTGATCAATTTTTTTGCTGGCAGAAAATATCTCAATTCCGAGTGGCTCGACCGGCTGGAGACCAAACGGCGGATACACATCATCTATCTGGCCGTTGATCCCAAATGTCAGGGCGCGGGCGTTGCGCACCGCCTAATGGGCCCGCTGCTTGATTATGCGGATGAGAAGGGCCTGCTGGTCACGCTTGAAACGCATAACCCACAGAATTTGAAGTTTTATACCGATTGCGGCTTTACACTGCATGAAATGATGCGCAGTCATTTTGATCTTGTGCAGTATTGCATGGTGCGCACGCCGAAGTGTGATGTTGTGCGCCAGCTGCCGCAGCAGCCGATGGCTGTGTCGGCCCCGGCTTGACGGGGTTTAAGACGACAAAAAACGAGAGGGAACCGGAGCAATCCGGTTCCCTCTCATAGTATGAGAGCCGCCCTCATTTTCACTTTGAAAAACGAGGGTGGCTTTTATCAAACAAGCACCCGCGAGCGGGCGGGTAGTCAATCCTTTATCATAAGGCTGATACCGGCTGCGGCAGTGCTCAACAGGATATCCACAGACCAGATGAGCGTGTAACTGCCTGTTGCGCTAAAGCATACACCGCCTAGCCAGACGCCTAAAAAACCGCCGATCTGATGGATGAAGAGCACAAAGCCAAACAGGGCGGCGATACTTTTAGCGCCGAAGGTCTTATTAATGATCCCGGAAACGGGCGAAACCGTTGAAGAACCCGACAATCCCAGCAGGGCGGTAAAGGCGGTCAGAACGAAGAGGGTTTTAGGCAGTAAAAAGAACAGCGCAATAGTTATCGGCCTTAGTCCGTAAATAAAGCCGAGAATATTTTTCATGCGCCGCTTTCCGCATAACTGGCCGCTTGTAATTGCGCCGACAAGGGTTGTAATGCCGTAGATAGAAAAGGCGTTCGCGGCAGCCTGAGATGAAAAGCCATACGAGACAAATTGAGTCGGAAGATGGTTTGTAATCAACGCCATATGAAAGCCGCATGTAAAGAATCCGAGCATGAGATATAAGTAGGCTTTTGAGCCGAAAGCCCTTTTGAATAGACCGCCTGTCGCGTCTTGTTTAGATTTGGGTGTGGCTTGTCCGATGGCTGCGGTATCGGAAACGATTTTAGGCTTTTTCCCCAACAGAACCGAAACAGGCAGCATCAAAAGCGCCGGTATCGACAGCATCAGCATGCCGTGCATTAGGCCGCCGGTTTTAATTAAGGAATTGATAATCGGCGACATGACGGTATTGCCTATGCCGCTGCTGGCATTGACAATTCCCGAAACCACGGAAAATGCTTTTGGTGGGATTTTGGGACTGATCGCCCCCATGATGACACCGTATGCGACGGCGCCCGTACCGGCCGGGAGTATAAAACCCAAACACAGCATCAGCGTCAGTATGGATTTGCATAACGGGAGCAGAAACATTCCTGAAACAGTCAGGATGACGCCTATAACCAAGGCGTATATACTCCCTTTTTTAGCCGCCAAGATGCCGAATGCGGGCTGAACCGCGCCAAATATGAGCTGGCCCACAGCCAGAACAAAGCTGACGGAGGTAAATGAAATTCCCGAATGAGAGACGATATCGTTTAGCATAATGCCGTAATTATTGCGGATGCCCGATACCATAGCGTATAGAAAGCTACCCGCAAGTGTAAACAGTATCACTCTGAAAACGACATTGACGCCGCTGTTCTCTTTAAGCATAAATCCTCCCGGTTTATAGGTTATAGCATTTCTTTTGCCAAAATATTTTTTAAACACGCTATACGCTCAGGCCCAAGCGCCGCATTAACCTGATCCTGCGCCTGTTTCCACAGGAGGAGGCCCATTATTACGCCGATTCACCCAAATCCGTTAATTGAACGGGCGTGTTACGCTTGTCCGTTCTCGGAATCTCTATGATCAGTGCGCTGTCGCGAAGGGTGTTCAAGTACCTGATAATCGTTGTGCGGTCCAGTCCGCTGTGTTGTGCCAGCGCACTTTTTATTGCAGAGACCCCATTCTTTGGTTTTGTTAAGCAGCGAAAATTGACTGGCCGATAAATTAATCGGCGCCAATGCCTTATCGTAAAACCGGGTCAGCAGATTGGCGGTTCTGCGAACGTTGATACAATGACAGGGGCTTTCGCCGGGAACGATGTTTTTCATGTTTCCTCCTTTGCCTCACCACAAAAAAGAGGGCATGTACACGCTATAATAATGGGTAAAAGGGCCTTTTGTCAACTGCGTATTAAAACAAGGGCCTGTTACATATATGAAATGACGCTGGTCTGTATAGCCATTGATACGACGAAGAGAGGGAACCGGAGCAATCCGGTTCCCTCTCAGCTTGGCATAAAAGGTCCTTCGCTACGCTTCGGCCTTTTACGCCAAGCTGGGCAAAACGGGCACGTGTGCTTATTTGCCGCCTGCAGTCGAAATAGGAATTGGCCGGCGCACTATGTGCGCCTCAACGCGAAAGTGGGGACTCACCCCCCTTTTTCACACGATTCCCCCGGTGCTCGGCTTTACTAAATCGCATTTTTGACAGTCTAAGGGGGAACCGGAGTAATCCGGTTCCCCCTGCCTTTTAGGCCGTCCGCGGCAAAATATGTTACTAGAACTGATACCCCTCCGACATCTTATTTACGCCGACATAGATGTTTGAGATCTCATACCAGGTGGCGAAATCGACCGAGCCGGTTTGGGGTAGGCGGAAGACTTCCTGAAAAATTCTAACGGAATTGGCGGTTTGTTCGCCGTAGTTGCCGTCCACCCGCAGCTTCGGGATTTTTGGGAAATGACCGGCAATGCTGTTGAGCTGCTCCTGAATCGTACGTACATCCCGCCCCGATGAGCCGATCTGCAGGACGGTTCCCGGATAGGATATCGGTACCCCCTCGACCTTGTCGGCCTGACTCAGATAGACCTCGGGCCCGTAATAGTGGCGCAAAATGCTCAAGGCGTCATAGCCCTGATCGCCCAATCCCTTTGAGCCCCACTGCTCAAGGTTTTTTGGGCACTGAATGCGCACACCGTCGCAATACTGCGCAAAAAGCGGCTGACGAATACCGGGCTTAGTGATGAAGGATGTAAAAATTTCATCCACAATCACCGAGATGTTCTCAAAGATATTGCGCCCAAAAACAAATGCCTGATCAAAGGCCGTGGAATTTGTGATGGTAAAATCATACCCCTTGCCGCGATACCATTCGGTGTAAACGCGGTTTAAAACAAACGAGAGAATGGCCAGCACGTTGGCGCGTATCGTCTGCTGGGGCCAGGTGGAATAAATCTCCGAGCTGGCGACGTTCTTGACATAATCCTTAAACGGAATCCAAACGTTTCTGGCGGAGGCATCGGCGGGTCTGCCCAGATGGACGATGACATATTCGGGAACAACCGGCTCGGGCAGCACAACATAGCCCTGACGCTGGGGCAGGGGCTTGACCGAGGCCTCGGGAATCTTGGGCGGAAAGATGCCCCACAGCGTGTGCTGGACAATGTCGATAACCTCGGGCGCGCCCTCACTTTCGACACGCGGCGTGACGCTGACGCCCTGAAGCGCCGTAACGTCGGGCAGAATCTGCACGCCGTTTATGGTGACACCGTCAAAATCAGGCGCTTCCACCCGAACATCATATTCCGCATAGGGCTTGGGGCTCATTGGTTCGAGCGAATAGTCCAGCGGCGGGCAGGCGAGCTCCACGGTCGGCGCAATACCGGAGGAATCGGTTTTAAGCTCCTCGATGACCCGGTCGGTTCCCGGTTCAATAATTCTGACGGTCGCGCTGTCGACGGGGAAATTGGTCACCATGGCATTGACGTTCACAGCCAGCCCGCCCAAGCTGGTCAATTGCCCGGTTGTATTGTTTGGACTCATATTTTATCCACCTCCATAATATGATTATATGCGGCAATTTTTATAGAATACCTGTGGCGATCATACTAAACGCCGATAAAAGTGCCGCAAAAAGGTGTGCATCACCCTGCCCGCAGCGACAAAAACGACGCCGGGGGTGGGGTAATAGTCGAACAATCCGCAAATTCGGTTGTCTTGGCGGTCTACAGCAGATGCGCTTATCGCTGATTCGTGCCAGCATCTTGCTTGCACGCGGTTGAAGAATGTTCCCGTATCTGAATAATAAGTTCAACCGCGATATTTGCGTCGCGTCGCGTTGTCGTCCTTAGTCGGGGTTACCCCCTCCCGTGCGCTTCTGTCCTGGTTCACACAAAATATCCGCGTTAACTCTGCTTCTGTTTTCATGTTGTTTGACTAAAACCGTGCAGCCGATGCGCCTTGGCTGGTGTTTATCAGCCTGAGAAACGGGCCGCGTGCCAAGCGCGCTTGTGATCATCGGCCCGATAGCTAAAGGAGGTGGATTCTTGGATCACCGACTCATTCCGCTTGAGCCTAACGTTCGGTTTGCGACCGACATGCTGTCCGAACAAAACCTGCTTGAGGTCATCATCAAATTCCACGGTAGCCTTGAGGAGATCGCAAGGCAGCTCGATGGCATACCCGAGCAGCTTAACGAGAACTACGCGATTTTGACCATTCCGCTCACATCCTTTTCCAAGCTCTTTACCGTGCGGGGCGTGGAATATTTCGAGATGCCTAAAGCGATGGCTTATATGCTACAGCGCAGCATGGAGCAATCCTGTATACCGCCCGTGCAGCGTGAGCGGGGCTTTAACCTACGCGGCAACGGCGTGCTCATTGCCATTATCGACTCGGGCATAGACTACACCCACCCCGACTTTCGAAATACCGACGGCACCAGCCGGGTTTTATACCTGTGGGATCAGGGTATCGAGGGCATCCCGCCGTCCGGCTTTGGCAAGGGGCATCTGTATACCAAGGCCGAGATCGACGCCGCGCTGCAAAACCCAGACCCTTACAGCCTTGTGCCCAGCCGCGACACGATTGGGCATGGCACCGCCGTCGCGGGCGTCGCTGCCGGCAATGGCAACGGCAACGACGCGCGCGACGTGGGCGCGGCCCCCGAGGCCGAGCTAATCGTCGTCAAGCTTGAGCGCTCAGGCGCGATCGGCTTTGCGATGAGCACCGCGATTATGCGCGGTGTCAAATTTGCGCTGGATATTGCGACAACGCTCGAGCGACCGGTCGCGATTAACATTAGCAACGGCACCAACGAGGGCTCGCACGACGGCAACTCGCTGTTTGAGCAATATCTCGACTCGGCCTCGGAGCGCTGGAAGAGTGTCATCTGCGTTGCGACCGGCAACGAGGGCTCGGCAGGGCATCATTTCCACGGTGTGGCGGCTGAAAAACGGGTCAACTATGCTGAGATGGTCATTGGCGAGAATGTGCGTAGCCTTTACATTACGCTGTGGAAGAATTTTGTTGACGCGATCGATTTTGAGCTGATTTCGCCCTCGGGCCAGTCGACCGGCAACATCGCCGCCACCCAGAGCGTCACCATCACGTCGCTCGACCGCGTTCAGGTATCGGTACTTTACGGCCAGCCCAACCACTATACGACAAACCAGGAGGTCTATTTTTCGCTCAACGCAATCGGAGAGGTGATTCCTCAGGGGCTGTGGCGTCTGGCTTACACCGGCAACCGCATCATCGACGGCCGGTTTGATATCTGGCTGCCGATGACCGACGCCGTCACGCGGCAAACCGCCTTTCTGGTGCCGAACATTCAAAATACCATCACAATACCCGCCACGGCTTACAAGGTTATCTCGGTGGGGGCCTACAATTCACTGCTCAACACCAGCACCGATTTTTCGGGCAGGGGCATGCCCTATGGCCGTTATGGGCAAAAGCCCGATCTAGTAGCGCCCGGCGTCAACGTTTTAAGCGCTAAAACGGGGGGCGGCTACGACCGCTTTACCGGCACGAGCATTGCGACGCCGTTTGTGACCGGCTCGGCCGCCTTGATGCTCGAATGGGGCAATATTCAGGGCAACGACCCGTTTTTATACGGCGAACGGATCAAGGCATTTCTGTGCCGCAGCGCGAGCAGAAGCTTTCCGCGCACCTACCCAAACCCCGAGTGGGGCTATGGCGCGCTGAACCTTTGCGACACGATGAGCGAGCTGACGATCCTCAACCAGAGAGGGGGCGCGTTCCGATAGATATCATAGAAAATCAGGTGCTGTTTGAGCAACTGATCCGTGAGCCGGACGTTGTGGATTTTGTGGTGCGTAATAGCGACATCTTTGAGGCTTATGTACGCAGGCACAACGACATAGCCTCGGCTTTTACGATTGCGGGGCGGTATACCTATTATTATGCGAGACCCCGCGCATTTCAGGATATTACGGCTGAGCTGGGCAGCAGCTTTATCAGCGCGGCCTCGCTGGTCCTGGGACTCTTGGATCGCCCGAGCCTTGAGGCGAGCGGCATTTTACAGGTACACCGACAGCCCTATCTCGACCTGATGGGGCGCGATGTGCTGCTCGGCTTTGTCGACACCGGCATTGATTATACGCTTGACATCTTTCGCTATGAGGATGGCTCAACCAAGATCAATTACATCTACGATCAGACCGCCGAGGGCCCGCCGCCCGAGCCCAACTGGATCGGTACAGAATATACCGAGGCGCAGATCAACGAGGCGCTGCGTTCTCCCAACCCGTACGAGATTGTTCCCCATGAGGATACGGTTGGGCACGGTACCTTTTTGGCTTCGGTCGCCGCGGGGCGCGCTTCAGGCGACTTTATCGGCGCCGCGCCCGACGCGGGCATCATCGCCGTCAAGCTGCGCAAGGCCCGGCCGTTTTATCTCGAGCGCTACCTCGTCCCCGAAAATCAGGAGAACGCGTATGAGTCGAGCGCGGTGATGCTGGGCGTGGAGTATATTCTCATGCGGGCCCGACAGCTCAATAAACCGGTGGTTATCTGCCTTGGGCTGGGCAGCAATTTTGGCAGCCACGACGGCTACAGCATCTTCGCGGAATATTTAAGCGGCGTCTCAAACCTGCGCGGCGTGTGCCTGTGCATTGCGGCGGGCAACGAAAGTCAGGCGCGGCATCACACAATGGGGGTCATCAGCGCCAAGGGTGACATGCAGAACATCGACTTAAAGATCGGCGACCGTGAGTCGGATGTTTATATTTCAATTTGGAACAATGTGTCGGACCGGATATCGGTTTCGGTTACCTCGCCCGCCGGTGAGACGGTGGGCAGGCTGCCGGCCAAGGCGGGCAGTTCACGTACGACCAATTTGGTCATGGAACCCTCCACCATTGACGTCAGCTACTATTTCCCCATGGAGGGTACCGGCGCGCAGATGACCGTTGTGCGGCTAATCCGCGCCTCCCCGGGAATATGGACCATCACGCTGCATGGCGATATCATTCTCGACGGCACCTATCACGCCTGGCTGCCAATAACCGGATTTGTCGACCCTGAGGTGGAGTTTTTGTCCACCTCACCCTATTACACTGTCACGGTGCCGGGCGTGACAATTGGGGCTATCTGCTGTGGAGCGTACGACGCCCAGCAAGAGAGCCTCTACGCCAGAACCTCGTGGGGACCCACCCGCGTGGAGATGCTGGTGCCCGACCTCGTCGCGCCCGGCGTCAATATCGGCGGCTATTACCCCAGCGGTTATGGACGGATGGATGGCACGAGCATTGCCGCCGCCATTGTCGCGGGCGCCTGCGCGCTGATGATGCAGTGGGGTGTGGTAGAAGGGAATGATATAGCCTTTAGTACTTATCAGATACGCGCCTACCTGATTCGCGGCTGCTCGCGCAGCGAGAGCATCCAATATCCCAACCCCCAGTGGGGCTACGGCGTGCTCGATCTTATGCAAACCTTTCAGCTGATGCGCGAGCTCTAGCGCTAGTGCAAAATGTAAAAACCGACAATGAAGATGCGCCGTGCAATTAAATGCAAAGCCGCCCTGCCAATTTGGCAGGGCGGCTGGGTTTTGTGAATGGGGAAGCATTTTGTGCGCCACGCAAAATAGACGGTGCAGCTTTATGATGGCCGCTACGAACGGCATACCCACTGTTTTGCTTTAAGCAACAAAAAGCTTTATCTCAGCCCAGCCGCAGTGTCCGGGCATTAAGCTTTTCGGCCAGCAATTCATCATGGGTCACAAGCAACACCAATTTTCCATTGGCATACTGCGCAATTAACGGCAACAGGCGATCGCGCGTCGGCTCATCAAGCCCGGTGAACGGTTCATCCAAAAACAGCAAATCAAAATCAGCCAACAGCGCGCGGACCAGTGCCACGCGGCGCTGCATGCCGCCGCTTAAATCCTTCACCGGCAGATAAAGGCTTTGGCCAAGTCCAGCCAGCGCCAGTGCCTGCGCCATCTCCTGCTTTGTTCGCATAGGGCAGACAAAACGCAGGTTTGAGATGGCGCTCATGTTTTCGCACAGGCGGTTTTCCTGAAACATGACGCTTTTCTTAAAACTGGGCGGATCGCAGCGAATCTGTCCCGCATCAGGGATAATCAATCCCATCAGCGTACGCAGCAGCGTCGTCTTGCCGCAGCCCGAGGGACCGAGAATGCAGGTGATGCCCATTTCAAACTGATGGGAGAAATTTTGCAGCACCGTGTGCGCGCCAAAGCGGACGGTCAGCGACTCGGCAATCAGCGTCATGGCGGTCACATCCTTTCTATGCGGCGAACAAGAGCGTCGAGCAGCGCCAGAAATAGGCGGCCAAACAGCATGCTTAAAAGCACGATGACCACCGTCCACGCGAAGAGGTCGGGGGTATCAAGATAGATTTTGGCCTCATAGAGCCGTTCGCCGACCGACCCTTTCGGAATGCCGATGACCTCGGCGGCGATACCGGATTTCCAGCAAAGGCCGATTGAGACGGCGCAAGCCGAGCGTAAGTAGGGCAAAAGCTGCGAGAGGTAGAGGTAGCGCACCCGTCGCGCGGCGGGAACCTCAAAAACCTCGGCCAGCTCAAGCATGTCAGGGTCGGTGGCACGCAGCCCTTCGCAGAGATTGGTGTAAAGAACCGGCAGCGCCATCATGAACGAAATGACGATCGACAGGCTGCGCGACGGCACCCAGAGCAGCAGCAGAATGATGAACGACGCGACCGGTGAGGCCTTGATGACCGCCATCAGCGGTGAGAGCAGCAGCTCGACCGGCTCAAACCGCGCGGCGGCGGCCGCAAGCAGTGTGCCGCCGAGCAGCGCCGCAAAAAATCCGGCCGCAATTCTGCCAAACGAAAACGCGACCGAACGCCAGAACGCGGGTTCCAGCGACAGCGCCGCCAACCGCCCCAATACCGCAGCGGGGGCGGGCAGCAAAATTGCCTGCGACAGCGCCATGCTGCCCAATTGCCACAGCAGCAGCCAGAACAGCACGGCGCCGCCCTTTAAAAACGCTTTGCGCAACGGACTAGCCGACGAAATAGAAGTCTTCACCGGGTATTGCCCCTCCGACAGCCTTGGGGTTCTGATCGTGCAGAATCGACAGGTAGCCGCTCAGGCGTGCGCGCAGCTCCTCGCCCGTGATCAAAGTGATATTGCACTGGGGAATCGCGCGCTGGGCGATGGCGGCGGACACGATGTCGTATTTAGCGACGAGATCCGATGCGGGCTCGATATTCTGCGGATCGGTGACATAGTCGACCGACGCCTTGTAGGCGGTAAGGAAATCGCGCACCGCCTGCGGGTTTTGCTTGACAAAATCGGCGCGGGCCACCACGACGCCGGTGATCAGCGACGCTGGATTTTCCTGTGCCTGCGCCCACTCGCGGTTGAGATCGAGCGCGACGCGGATCTGGTCGTTTTTCATCTGGGCGGCGGTAACAAAGGGCTGCGGCAGCATGGCAATTGCCTTATCTTTGGTGTTTAATATCGCCGCACACTCACTGTGCTCCGACTTGAAGTCGATTGTGACATCCTTTTCGGGGTCAAGGCCGTTTTGCTCGAGCATAAAATTCAGAGCATATTCCGGCGTGGCGCCCTTGCCGGCCGATAGAATCGTCTTGCCGCGCAGATCTTCAACGGTGTGGATATCGTCGCCGTTTTCGACGATGTAGAGCACGCCGAGCGTGTTGATGGCCAGTACCTGCACGCCGCCCTGAGTGTTGTTATAAAGCACCGAAGCGAGGTTGGCCGGTACGGCCGCAATCTGAAGGTCGCCCTTTACGAGCTTAGGGGTGATTTCATCCGCCGAGCCCGCAATGGTGAAGCTGTAGCGGTGCTGCGCCTCGTCGTCGGCCATCAGCTTGACCAGCCCCATCGCGGTCGGGCCTTTGAGCGCTGCGACGGGCAGCGGCTCGACCGGCTCGGACGCAGGCGAAGAGGAGGATTCTGACGGCGCGGGTACCGACGGAGACTGCGAGGAGGAGGAAGCGGAGGCGCAGCCGCCCAGAATAAGGGCGAAGGCCAGTATAAACCCGAGTAAATTTTTCATGTTGATTCATAATCCTTTTCTAGTTTATTACAATCCACGCCCCTCGTGTGAGGAACGACGGGTGCGGTTGTGTCTGCAAAGTCTGGAACAAGATTTCAATCCGCACCCCTTGCATGAGGGTTGATCACCTTATTATAAGACAGGCCGTACGTCGTTCACCCGCTGCCCTCGGGCCGAATCTGCCGCAGCACCGCTTTGCGATCGAGCAGCGTGATACGGTTCTTTGCCACTTCAATCAGCCCAGCGTCCGAGAGGGCCGCGAGCTCCCGAAACAGCGCGGCGCGGCTCATGCCCAGCAGCGTTGCGAGCTGCGCCTTTGAGCAGTCGAGCCATACGGTGCCGTCGCTGCCGGCGTTGGCCATCAGATAATCGGCCAGCTTGGCCCGGCCCGAATGCGCCGTCAGCAGCGCGACGCGCCGCAGCAAAAAGCGAATTTTGCCGTTTAACAGCGTCATATAGCGCTCAGCCAGTACCGGGCTGGCGCCCAGCATCTGCAAAAATACCCGCTTTGGCACAAAGACGATGTCGGTGCGCTCACGGCAGCACAGGCGGGTTTCCAGCGCGCTTTGAGTAAACAGGTTACTGATGCCGAATGCCTCTCCTGCGCCCAGACTCGAAAGACTCACCGCGCTTTCGCCCGGCGAAATGCCGTAAACGCCCACACGTCCTTTAGCGATAATACCGATCACGGGCTCACCATCGAGCGCATCAGCCACGGCGTCGCCGCGTTTAAAGCTCTGTGCGGTCAGCGCGCCCTCGTCAAATTCACAACCTGAAAACAGTGGACAGGCGGCGACGGCAGCCCTGATTTGGGTCTTGGTCATGGCGGCTTTCCCTCCCTTGCATGTCGCCGTATTGTTTAGAGCAGGACAATATTAGCATAAAAAAGCGTCGTTTGCAACAAAAATAGTATCATCTGAGACGGTTTTACATCGAATCTTTATTAGTATTTACTTTATTGAAGCATCTATTTATTTTTGTGTCTCCAGTATATGCTACCCGTACGACGGCGCGATCAACGTGCAGGTGGCACGCATAATCACGTAACAAGTCTGGATGCGCGCGCCCTCTGACGTTTGGTGGGAAGTTAACATCCTCATGCGGGGCATATGGTCAAGAATCGTGTTTTTAAGCGCCCAACCTGCGTCATTTCAAAATCCATTGGAGGTTAGGGGGCACGGGGGAAGACGGCGTCCCGCCCGCGAGGCGCTTCGCGTCTGTAACGTAGTAAAAGACGCCCGCATGTTCCGCAGAACATACAATCGCCGGGCGGTGGAATCGTTGCTGTACATCAGCGCAAAAGGCTTCTGCCGTTAATGGGGCTATTAAAATCACCGTATTAGGCACGCACAAAACAATAGGCGGCGTCAATTTGACGCCGCCAAAAGCCGATGCAAAAGTGCCTAAATTAAAAAACTGCGCAAATTAGAGTTTAGAAACGCCAAGCTGCCATTTGCACGGCTTTAACCATAAAGTGCCGCTATAAAACATCCCGATACGCTTCGGCGGCGGCGACAAACGGCCCCATTTCCGCGAGCAGCTCGGCGCGGATATCGGCAAGATCATGACCCACAAGCGCCTTATCCCGCACGACAATCTTTCCCTGTGCGAGCACGGTGCGCACGTTCGACGCATTCGCCGAATAAACAAGCGCCGAAAAGGGGTCGTAAACCGGGAACATATTGATCGAATCGGTTTCAACCAGCACCAGATCGGCCTGCATGCCGGGTGCCAGACTGCCGAATTCCCGCTCGCTGCGCAGCGTCTTTGCGCCGCCCGCCGTCGCAAGGCGGACAATCTCACCGGCGGGGAACAGGCTGCGGTCGCGGTTGGCGGTCTTATGGAAGTTCGCGAACAAGCGCATCTGATCAAACAGATTCAGCGTGTTGCCCGAGGACGCCCCGTCGGTGCCAAGCCCGACCGCAATGCCGCGCTGCAGCATGCCCTTGACCGGTGCGACGCCTTTACCCGCCTTGGTGTTGCTCGCGATGCAATGCGCCACCGCCGCGCCGCGTTGGGCGGTCAAATCAAGATCGGCGTCGGTGGCATGAATGGCGTGCGCCAGCAGCGTGTGCGCATCCAGCGCGCCGATCCGGTCTAAAAACGCGATCGGCGTGGTGCCAAGGTCCTCAAAATGCGCCATCTCATAATCCATCTCCGCCGCGTGCAGCGTGAACAGTGTGTCGTATTCGACGGCGAGCGCGTGCGCCCTTTGCAGCGCCGCCGCGTCGCAGGTTGTCGTGCCGTGCGGCGCGATGATAGGGTGGATCCGGCTGCTGTGCCGGTATTTCTCAAGAAAATCCCGCTGGTAGTCAAAGCCGCCGTAGGGGTTCGGGCTCACGCAGGTGGGCTGGCCGATGATCGTCTCGCCCAGATACCCCCGGATGCCCAGCTCCTCACAGGCGTGCGCCACCTCGTCCTCAAAGTAGTACATATCCAGAAAGGTGGTCACGCCCGAAAGCAGCAGCTCACAGATGCCGTATTTGGCGGCCAGATAGACGAGCCGCGACGTCATCGCCTCGTTCTCGAGCGGGAACAAAAACCGCCGCAGCCGGTCGGGGCAGTCGTCCCCGAGCGAACGAAACGGCATCATCGAGATGTGGCAGTGCGTGTTGACAAAGCCGGGCAGCAGAATGCCGCCCGCGCCGTCGATGCGCTGGTCATACGCACCTGTAAACGGCGCGCCGCCCACCGCCGCGATTTTATCGCCGTCGGTCAGCAGCCAGCCGTTGGGATGCACCGTGTTGTCCTGATTCAGCGTCAGTACCGTGACGTTGTCGATTAAAATACGGCTCATGGCGTTCTCCTTTTTGTCGATCAGCCTTCGCCGATCAGGTCGCAGACGATGGCGCAAAACAGCTTGACGCTTCGCACCAGCACCGCCTCGTCAAAATCAAACCGGACGGTATGCTGGGGCGAGGCCACCGGCGTCATCGCGCGCATATAGGTTGCGAGTCCGCCGTGCGCTTGCACGCAGTTCATCATGATCGAAATGTCCTCGCTGCCCCAGTTTTGGGCGTTCTCACAGCTGCTGACCCGAAAGTCCGGCAGTTGGGCGCGCACGAGCGCCGCGATGCGGTCGATAAACGCCGGATCGCTCTGCTGGCCCTGCGCCTCGCCCATCTTGATCAGCTCGCAGGAACAGCCCTGCATCAGCGCGGCGCCCTTGCAGGCGTTTTCGGCCATCTCGGCCATATAGGCGTTGATCTCGGTCGTCTCGCCCCGCACCTCGAGCTGCATCTGCGCCGTGTCGGCGATGACGTTACGCCCCGTGCCGGCCACAAGCGTGCCGACGTTGACGCGGCTCTGCCCGCCCGAGTGCCGGGGAATGGCCTGTAACGCCAGAACGGCCGAGGCCGCCGCCACCAGCGCGTTTTTGCCCTGCTCGGGGAAGCCCCCCGCGTGCGCCGCCTTGCCCTTAAAGATCACATCGTATTTCGTCGTCGCGAGCGAGCCATAAGTCCCGGGGGTCACATCGCCGTCGTCGGGGCCGTCGTCGGGCGCGATGTGCGACCCGGCAAAGAAATCCACGTCGTCGAGAAGGCCGTTTGCGACCATCGCCGCCGCGCCCCGCGCGCCCTCCTCCCCGGGTTGGAACAAAAGCTTGACGGTGCCGTGCAGCGAGTCTTTTAGCTGCATGAGCATCTCGGCCACGCCAAGGCCGATGGCGGCATGCCCGTCGTGCCCGCAGGCGTGCATCACGCCCGGATTTTGGCTCGCAAAGCCCTCGCGCGTCGGGCGGTGGGTGTCGTCGGCGCATTCCTGCATGCCCAGCGCGTCGATATCAAACCGCAGGCCGACGACCGGTCCCGCGCCGCAGCGCAGAATGCCGACCACGCCGGTGTAGCCCTGCCGCATATCGTCGGTCAAGTAGTCGGCCGGCGCGCCCTGTGCCAACGCCTGATCGCTCCGTTCGCACAGCTCGCCCTCAGTCGGCAGCCCCATGCGCGCCCCCTCGCGGCAAACCTGCCTGCCGGTCAGCACCTCGTAGCCGAGCCGGTCAAGCTCTTGGGCGATCATGGCGCTCGTGCGCAGCTCAAGCCAACCCGTCTCGGGGTAACGGTGAAAATCCCGCCGGTAGGCGGTCAGCTTATCATCTAGCGTGTCGGCCAGCGTTATCATCTTTTCATACATGGCAGATCCTCTTTCACAACATGTCGTTTTCAGAAAATATTATAGCACAAATTGACCTTTTTCGCCAAAGTTGATACAATGTCAAAGTGATTCTTTTGTAAAGAGGGGACGCCTGTTTTGAAAAACGCGCTTGTCATCGGCTCCACCTGTGTGGATGTCATTATACGCTTAGATCATCTGCCTAAAACCGAGGAGGATCTGCACCCCGAGAGCCAGCGCTTCGCGGTGGGGGGCTGCGCCTATAACGTCGCGAACATTTTGCAGCGGGCTAAAGTGCCGCTGACCTTCATCACGCCGGTGGGCGGGCAGGGGGTGTTCGGCGGCTTTGTCAAGAGACAGCTCGACGCCCTCGCGTTTACCGATTATATCGACCTGCCCGAGGCCGAAAACGGCTGCTGCTATTGCTTTGTCGAAAAAAGCGGCGAGCGTACCTTTGTGTCGTACCACGGGGTGGAATATACCTTTGACCCCGCGTGGATGCAGCCGCACAGCGGCAAGCGCTTTGATCTGGGCTATGTTTGCGGGCTGGAGATTGAGGAGAAAACCGGCGGCGCACTGATCGATTATCTCGAGGCCGCGCCGATTCAGACGCTGTTTTACGCGCCCGGCCCCACCGGTGTGCGGATTCCAAAGGAAAAAAACGCGCGGCTGTATGCCCTGCACCCGATTTTGCATCTCAACGCGTCGGAGGCGATGGCGCTGGGCGAGGCCGATTCGGTCGCGGCGGCGGCGCGCAGCCTGATGAACAAAACAAAAAACACCGTTATCGTCACACTCGGCAAGCAAGGCGTGTTTTGGATGAACCCCGACGGCAAAACCTATACGCTGCCCGGCGTTTCGGGCGCGGTTGTGGATACTATCGGCGCGGGGGACGCGCACGCGGGGACGACGATGCTCGGGCTGTGCCGGGGGCTGCCGCTGTCGGCGGCGCTGGGTTTGGCCAACCGCGTGGCGGCGGCGGTTGTCGCGGTTGAGGGGGCCACCCTGCCCGACGCGGATTTTGCCGCGCTTTTGAAGTAGATGTTATAGTCACCCCAATAGAAAAGCGGTACAGGATTGGGGAACTGTTTTGTGACTGGCAAGGCGGAGGACACGGATGGGCGACGCCCTTCAAGGACGACAATGCAGTCAGACGCAAAACGGGCTGCTAAGACGTATTGGTTTTCTATTTGTTTGGCTATATATTAAATGATCAAGCGGCGGCGCCTTACCCGCGCCGCCGCTTGATTTTGAAGTGTTAAGAACGACATGATTATACGCGTTGCTTGATCAAAACCTTAATTTCTAATACAGCCGCAAAAGCGTGCGCCCCGCATCCAACGACAACGGATGCGGGGCGCTTTATGGTATTCAAATGGAACAAACAGAATTCGCTATTTTACACAACGCTTTGCAGGCCGAGCGTTTTTTCAATCAACAGCATCACGCCCATTGTCACCACCATCATCAATGTGGCCAGCGCCGCGATGGTCGGGTCAAAATGGTACTCGACATAGCTCATCATCTCAATCGGCAGCATTGAAATGCCCGGGCCGGTCAAAAAAGCGGATAGCGACACGTTGTTAAACGAATTGATGACCGCCATAATGCAGGCCGACGCAATGCCCGATTTAATGTTGGGCAGCACGATGTGAAAAAACGTATACAGCTTGGTTGCACCCAGACTCTCGGCGGCCTCCTCGGTCGCAAAGTCGAAGTTTGCGAGGCTCGACGTGACCACCCGCATGATATACGGGATGCTCAGCAGCGTGTGGCCGATTAAAAGGCTTGGCACGACCGGCAACGCATATTGCTTGACGACGTAGCGCAGCATCATAAAGCCGAGCACGACGCACGGAATGAGCACCGGCGACAAAAACAGCAGCTTGATGCTCTCCTTGCCCCTAAAGCGGTAGCGGTTGAGCGCGTATGCCGCCGGAAGTCCCAGCAGCAGCGCAATGAGTGTCGCCGCAAACGCGATGAAAAAGCTCATCTTGGCCGCCTCGATAAACGCCTTCATGGTCAGCGCCTGCGCGTACCACTTGAGCGTGAACCCCTCGCCCGGGAATTTCAGATAAGCGGTGTCGCTAAACGACGCCGCGGCAATCACCAGCAGCGGGCCGACCAGAAAGACATACACCAGAATGGTCATCGTCAGCAGCGTTCTGCTCTTTTTCATACCGTCACTCCCTCAAAGACCGCGTTAAGAAACAGCTCGATATCAAAGCTTGGCGCGTCTCGAACGCGAGTCCGCCGCGCCGGTTTAGCCTGCCGTGGGCGGGCTTTTCTTGCGTAAATCCCCTACAAAGGCGGGGATATGCGCGTCATGTCAGTCGCCTACGGCACAGCCATCGCAAAATGCCTGTGCCACCGGCGGGGTTGGTGTTTAAAGGGTTACTTCACCGAGAAGATGGCATTCCACTGGTCGATCCACTGCGCCTTGTTGGCGTTATAGACGCTCCAGTCGGGGAACATCAGCGCGTCGATGGTGTCCTTGCCGTAGGTGAAGTTGGCGGCCTGCTCGGTGGTCAGTTCAACGTCGGTGCGCACCGGGCTGTCGACGCCGTCAAGCGCCTCGGCCAGCTGAACTTCCTTGCTCAGGTAGAAGTCGATGAACGCGGTGGCCAGCTCCTTGTTTTTGCTGCCCTTGATGATGTTGAGCATATTGTAGCCCGAGAAGCTGCCCTCGGCGGGGTCGACCCAGACATAGTCGGGGTTCGCGCCCTTGGCGGCGGTGTAGCTGTAGTCGAGCAGCACGGCGACGCTTACCTCGCCCTGATTGAGCATCGTAATGGTGTCGTTGGCGCTCGTATAGGTCTTGACGACGTTGGCCTTCAGCTCGCCGAGCTTGGCGAAGATCGCGGCGTCGTCCTTGCCGGGCTCAAGGCCGAAGGCCTTGGCGGTGGCGTAGTAGAACAGCGGGCCGGTCGTGGTGGTGATATCGGGAATCGCAATGCTGCCCGCCAGCTCGGGGTTCCACAGGTCGGCCCAGTTTTTGATGTCGACCTCGCAGTAGGCGGCGTCATAGACGATGCCGAGGCGGTTAAAGGTGTAGGCGGGACCAAAATCCTCGCCCATCGGGGCCTTGGCGCAGTCGTAAAGCGCGTCGAGGTTGGTCATCGCGGCACGGTCGACGGTGTCGATGAGGTCGGCCTCGGCCAGCTGGGCTACAAACAGGTCGCCGATGACGACGATGTCATAGCTCTCGGGCGACTCCTTGATCTTGGTCACGCGCTCGGCATTCTTGCCGGTGTCGACGACCAGCTTGGCGCCGGTGGCTTCCATGAAGGGGTCATAGATGTTCTTTTGCAGCAGCTCGGCGTTAAAGCTGAAGGTGCTGATCGAGAGGGTCTGGCCCTCAAAGGGCTTCGCGGCGGGGGCGGATTCAGCCGTGGAAGAAGCGGGCGCAGACGGCGCGGCGGGCGCGCTTGAAGCGCCACCGCAGGCCGAGAGAGAAAGCGCGGCCATTGCCGCGGCCAGAACAAGGGTTAAAACCTTTTTACGCATGTTGTTTTTTCATCCTTCCGTGGAGAGTCTGTTTGGCAGCTTTACCGCACCCGCATTTTGGGCGAAATTCTGCGGTTCCTTCGCTGGGGCATCCTTGCGGGCGAAAATACTCGCCTGCGTTTCACGCGCCAAAAATTCCGCAAAATAATGCTCAAAAGCACGGACACAAAAGAGCTGCAACAGCTTCTCAAATCAAAATAATTTTATTCGACACCAACGACAACGTCACCGCGTCGCCAATGTTGAAGGACTGCTCCTGGCTGGTGCTGACCACCAGCTCGCCGATGGGCGTCTCGACGTTGTATTGGTTGCGCTTGCCCAAAAAGGTGCTGACCGCCACTCGCCCGGGCACGGCGTTGGCGACCTTGGCCCCGGCGGCAGAAACCCAAATATCCTCGGGGCGGATGCACCCCTTAAAGCGGTCGCCCGCACGGGGTTGGTCGACTGCAAGCGGAATTCCAGCGGCTGAAAAGCTGTTTTCGCCGGTACGGGTGAGGTCAAAAAAGTTTTCAAAGCCCACAAAATGGGCGACAAATTCGGTTTTGGGGTTGTTGTAGATGTCGCTTGGCGCGCCAAGCTGCTCGATGATGCCGTTATTCATAATCGCGACCTTGTCGCTTATGGCGAAGCACTCTTCCTGATCGTGGGTGACATAGATGGCCGTAAAGCCCAGCTCCTGCTGTAATTTGCGGATCTCGACCCGCATTTTGACTCGCAGCTTGGCGTCCAGATTCGAGAGCGGCTCGTCGAACAGCAGCAGATCGGGCCGGACCACAAGCGCGCGCGCCAGCGCGACGCGCTGCCGCTGTCCGCCCGAGAGCTCGCGCGGCAGACGGCGCTCAAATCCCTCAAGGTCAACGGTTTTAAGAATGCTGCGCACGGCGGCGTTGATCGCGGCGGTGTCCATCTTTCGCATTTTAAGGCCGAACGCGACGTTCTCAAAGATGGTCATGTGCGGAAACAGCGCATAGCTCTGGAACACAAAACCAAAGTTGCGCTTGTGCAGCGGCACGTGGGTATAGTCGCGGCCGTCAAACATAAAGCGGCCGCTCATCGGCTCAGAAAAGCCCGCGACAAGGCGCAGCGTCGTCGTCTTGCCGCAGCCGCTCGCACCTAAGAGGCTAAGCAGTTCGCCCTTTTCCACGCTTAAGTTAAAATCCTTGAGAATCACATTTTTGTCGTAGCCCGCCGTAATGCTTTGCAGTTCCAGAAGCGACACAGGTGGCACATCCTCTCCGAGCGTCTGTTTCATATATTATTTTGCACCCGCGTCCGACGGGCGTAGCGATTGATTTTGGCTGAATTGGCGGTTTACAGGGATGCCGCCGATACAAAAGTCCGCAAAACGGGTCGGCGGCAAGCACCCTTATGCCATAGGGTTAATCCGCATGCTCACCGCGTTAAAGACAACCGATACCACCACCGTCACGACAATCATCGTCACGGCCACAACGGCGGCCTGCATCCAGTCGCCAAGGCTCATCGCGTACTGATAGATCACCGTCGCGAGCACCCGCGTGTCGGTGCCGCCCAGAAGCTGCGGCGTTGTGTAGGCGGTCAGACAGCCGGTGAAGACCAGCACGCTGCCGGTAACAAGGCCCGAGATGCTAAGCGGGAACACAACGCTGAAAAATGCTCTTAGCCGCGTCGCGCCCAGATTGCAGGCGGCGAGGCTCAGCTCGTCGGGGATGCTGTCCATCACGCCTATCAGCGAGAGGATCATCAGCGGCAAAAACAGCTGCACAAAGCCGACGGTCATTGAAAATTCGTTATACAAAAGGCTCTGCGGCTTTTCAAAAAGCCCGCTGCCCACCAGCATGCTGTTGACGATGCCCTTTTTGCCGAGGATGACCATCCAGCTAAACGAGCGGATGACCGGGCTTGTGAACATCGGGAACACCGCAAGCGCCATCAGCAGACCCTTGCGCTTTGAAAAGCGCGAGATATAGTATGCGGTCGGAAAACCGAGCACCGCGCAGACCGCCGTGCTCAGCAGGCTCAACCGCAGGCTGCGCGAAAACACCTGACGGAAATATTCGCCGCCGAACATCTCAAAATAAGCGCTCAGCGAAAAGCTGCCGCTGTGCGGCGAGACGGTGGTGACCGCCAGCAGGCAGAGCGGAATCAGCATAAAAACGGCTACAAATAGAATGCCGGGCAGCATCAGCAGCAGCCAGGTAACGCCCTTTGCGCGCTTCACCAAAGCCTTCCTCCCTTAATCATCGCGTCTTATTATCGCATCTGCGCGTTTTAGACGGCTACATGTAAAATTTGCGTGAAAAATACACTTTAGACTAACATTTTGCGGCGGCAAAGTCAATTGGGATGCGCTTTTTCGGCACTTTGGGCATCAATTGCCCAAAATCTTTAAAAGTTTTTGAGACATAGATATATAGATGTTGTTTAAAAATAATATCGCCGCAGTCAGATGGCCTTTTGACAGCCTGACTGCGGCGGATTTGGCGGCTTGGCCGACACGCGTTTGGAAGTGTAACCGAAAATTTCAACGCAGGCTTACTGCCGGCTGATCCGCTTGACCTCCTCCTGCGTCAGCGCGATAAAACTGCGGATGAAGGCCGGCTGTATCGCGCCCTTGTGGCTTACCATATCGATATGTAGCGGCCTGTCCAGCCCGCTGATCGGGAACATATATAACCTGTTTTGTTCGTCGCTGGTCAGGTTGTGCCGGTGAGCCGTATTCAGCAGCATACGGGGACACAGCGACGCGCAGACGCCCGAGGCGCACAGCATAATCTGCGCTTCGCAGTCGCTGATATTATAGACAACGTTGAGCCGCAGGTGATGGTAGTTGAGATATTCCATGATCACGTGGTTGACCTTTCCGGTCTTGAAGCTGAGGGCGAAGGGGATACCTCTGAAGTGGTTGAGGTTGACACCGCCGCTCATTTTGCCGATCTGAGCCTCATCAAAATGTGCGCGCAGCAACTGGGAAGAGGCGATGAGCCGAATTTCGTCGTCCGCCATCGTGTGGATGTCAAAGGCTGGGTCGGGGTCGGTATTCACGCCGATGAACAGATCGATCTCGCCGCGCAGCAGCCGCTCCTCCAAAATCTTGGTATCCTCGATGCAAAAGGAGATATTCACTCTGGGGAACAGCTGATAATACCGCGACAGCACGCCGGGTAGTATGACCGAGGCGCGGGAGGTACTGATGCCAAGTGTGAAGGAGCCGCTTTCACCGCTGGCCATGCTGTGTAGGCTGTCGTCCATATTCTTTTCCAGAATGCGGATGTTGCGCAGGCTTTCGAGCATGACCTCGCCCGCGGGCGTCAGGCTCAGCTTGGGCTTGCGCTCGAAAAGCTTGACGTTATATTCATTTTCAAGACGCTTGATATGGTCGCTGACGCACTGCTGGGTGATATACGCTTGTTGTGCCGCGTGTGAAATACTCATCTTTTCAGCCACGAGCAAAAAAATCTCAAATCCCGTTCGCATTGGCCCGTCCCTCCCGATTTTTGTAATTCTCTGTCGATGATTACATCATATCAGATTTTAATACCGGTGTCCCGCTGCCTGTAGGTTTAAAAAATTTACCAAAAAGCGGCCTGCCCCAAAGGAAGCAGGCCGCCGCTGGCGGGCGTTTTAATTTTTGCCTGCGCCGGGTGCGGTATCAGTAGCTGTAGCCCATCAGCTTGGGCAGCCAGGTGATGATGCCCGGCACGTAGGCGAACACAAACAGCAGTGCGATTTCGGTCAGCAGAAAGGGGGCGCTGCCTCTGACGATCTGCTTAAAGTTCAAGCCGGAGATTGAGACGGCCGTAAACAGGTTGTACCCGAAGGGCGGCGTGACAAAGCCAACCACAAGGCAGATGCAGAACAACATACCGATATGCAGCTCGTTGCAGCCCAGTGAGATGCCGACAGGAATCAGGATGGGCGCCAGAATCAGCGTTGCCGCGACGTTATCCATCAGGCAACCCACCACGAGCAGGATCATAACGAGCACGAACAGATACACATTGCGGTCACCGTTGACCAGTGAGATAAAAGCGGCGGAAATGGCCGCGCCGATCTGCGACTTTGAAACCACCCACGAAAAGATGGAGGCCGCCGCGATGATGAAGTTGACCATCGTCGAGGTCTTGAGCGAGGAGATCAGGATGCGCGGCAGATCCTTGACTTTAAGCTCTCCGAGGGCAAAGCCGACGATCAACGCATACACGATGCCCACCGCCGCGGATTCCGTGGGGGTAAAAATGCCGCCGTAGATGCCGCCTAAAATCAGCACCGGCAGACCGAGTGCGCCCAGCGCCTTCCAGAACATTTTGAGCGAATATTTCAGGTCGAATTTCGTTTGGCCCGCGTGTTTTAAAACCTCGGGGTTTTTAAAGGCAAAAATGACGTTGACAACGCTCAGAGCCGCCGCGATAACCAGCCCGGGCACGATGCCGGCGATGAACATGGCGGGAATCGAAAGACTCATGGTTACGCCGTAAATAATCATCGGGATGCTGGGCGGAATAATGGGGCCCAGTGCGCCCGCGGCCGCGACGAGTCCGGCGCTGCTTTCTTTTGAATAGCCGGCCTTGGACATGGACGGCAGCATAATCGAGCCGATGGCGGCGACGGTGGCAGGACCCGAGCCGGTCAGCGCCGCAAAAATAGCGCAGCTAAACACGGTGACGATACCTAAGCCACCGGGCATCCAGCCTAAGAGGCTCTTGGCCCAGTCGGTCAGACGCTTGGAGATGCCACCGAAATCCATGAGATTGCCCACGAGAATAAACAGCGGCACCGCCAGCAGCGTAAACGAGTTTAAGCCATATACGAGGCGCTGGGCCACAACCAGAAAGCTGGTGTTTGTCACGTTTAAGTAGACCATACCGGCGGATATAATCGAAAAGGCCACCGGTACCCCCAGCAGCATCAGCCCAAAAAGCGCGATTAATACCAGCGTCATTGTGCGTCACCCTCCCTTTTCTGCGGCTTATCCCACAGCACGACCGCAATCTTGACAACGGCCTGAAGCATCAGCAGCAGGCCGCCCGCCGCGACCGAGGCGTTGATAACCCACATGGGCACTGACATGGCGGTGCTTAGGTTGGTGCGCGAGCTGTAGGACAGCATGATGCCGGAATGCAGCATGACGGCGCCGTTGAAAAAGATCACAAGCTCGATCAGCACGTCGAGCGCCTTGCGGGCGGCGCCGTGCAGCAGGTCCATGATGACCGTAACGGTGGCGTGCTCGCCGGCTCCGATCAGCAGCGAAGCGCCGATCATATGCATCCAGATAAAGCAGTACCGAGCCAGTTCCTCGGTCCAGGACAGCGAATTGTTCAGAACGAAGCGAAAAAAGACTTGTGCAATACAGGCGATAATTAAAACGGCAAACAACGCGATGCCGACATAGCTAACGGCCGTATTTACCGCGTTTGAAACGCGTCTGAGCGTTTTCATTGAGAATCCTCCCTTTGTGCATCCCGCG
>JAEWBS010000109.1 GCA_023391005.1 Bacillota bacterium
CCAGCGCCTTTCCGCAATCCTTGCAATAAATCAGACCTGAGAAAATATTCTGCTCCGCCATCTTAGCAGGACGGCGCTTGTGCCTGCGGATGTCCTGTACGATGTCCCAAGTGGTCTGGTCTATCAGTGGCTCATGGGTGTTTTCAATTTGAATCTGCTCATTTTCAGGACGCTTGACCCGCTTCTTGTTTTTGTAAGACAGGGTGGTGTACTTGAGGTTGATGGTATGCCCGAGGTATACCTCATCCTCCAGTATCTTTCCCACCGTTGTGGAGATCCAGTAGTACGGCTTAACCGAATCGAAGCCGACAATCTTAACACCGTTTTTCTTGTAATAGTAATAGGCGGGGATTGGTATCTGCTCCTTGCGAAGCTGCATGGCAATTTGAGTGGGGCCTTTCCCGCCAAGGCACAGAGAGAAAATGTACTGGACAATGGGCGCTGTTTCCTCATCGGGAATGATCTTCCGCTTGGGGTCGGCAGGGTCTTTCTGATACCCAAAGGGCGGTCTTGAACCAACCCTCGCCCCGCTTTCCGCTTTGATTTTGGCGGCGGCCTTTCCCTTTTTACTGCAGTCTCTTGAATACCATTCGTTGATGATATTTTTAAAAGGGGTAAATTCATTGTCCCCATAGAGACTGTCCACACCATCGTTCATGGCGATAAACCGCACGCCGTAGCTTGGGAAAATCAGCTCTGTGTATTGGCCGACCATGAGGTACTCGCGCCCAAATCGACTCATATCCTTGACGATGATGGTGGCCACCTCGCCGTTTTCCACCAGCGCAAGCATCTCCTGAAAGGCCGGTCTTTGAAAATTCGTGCCTGAGTAACCGTCGTCATAGAGGAACTTTACATTGTCAAACCCATTGCCCTTTGCATACTTCTCCAGCATCATCCGCTGGTTTTGGATGCTGTTGGAATCCCCCTGACTGCCGTCGTCCTGACTTAATCTTGCGTATAGAATTGTATATTTTTCGTTTGCCTGTTTCATCTGTGAGCTCCTTTCCGGCAAACCGAATACGGTATTACACATCATACTGCAACGGTTTGCACAAGTCTATGCCAAAGAAAAAATTAACCGCTTTACTCCATCTCAATGAGACGAAGTAATTTTTCCGTGACGGTTTCAGAAGAGACAGGACGGAAGAAGGAACGGATTTTGAAGGCCTTTCCTTCCAGAACCATTTCCCTCTCCCAGAAGAATCCCTCCTCCGAAATAACGGCCAGTGTATCGTCAAAGGTAAAGACGGGATACCCAAAGGGGGCAGACGTGCGGGGATTGCTGGCGGCATAGCTGCCAATCATTTTTTGATTTTTCATAAACAGATTCTCCTTTTTTGATTTTCCCTGCGGTTACAGGGTATGTACTGCCGCCGGAGAAGGGCGGCATAGGATTCATGGTCAAAAGTAGTTTTCAGATTCCTCTCCGATTTCTGCAATTTCTTCGGCCTCCTGTACGGCCTTGGAGAGAGGAACAAAGCCCTTATGCAGGTTCACCAGTTTAACAGCTTTTCCCCGCAGGCTGCGGTCAACATCATAGGGAATATCCATGCCGGTTGCCAGCAGCATATAGATTTGTGCCAGTTCCACGGCAATTTTGTAGGAGAGCTTGGAGAGATGCCGCTCCAGCTCCTTGATTTCACTGCGCTCAATTTGTTGGTAGACACTCACCAACTCACCGGTAAACTGCCGCATCAGATCTCGGCTGAGGTACTCACGGATGGCAGCATTGATGAGCTCGGAGCGGTTGGGAAAGCCCAACTCCGGATATCTTTCATCAGCCAGCTTCAGGGTATCTCCCGGCAAGGACACCGTTATTTTATCTGTCTTAGGCATCGTCATCCCCCTCGGTATCTGTATGCTGATAGGCATAGATGTCGTCATAGCGGATGTTGCCGATGGTGTTTTTTACATCCTTGATGCACTTTTGGCGCAAACGTTTCAGCGTTTCTTCATCGGCCCCAGAGACGGTTGATGCAGTCACATGAGCCACCATGGACAGCTCCACACACAGCCGAAACAGCTGTCGGCAAATTTTCGCATCCAGCTTTGTCACCTGATTCTCCAGAAACGCAAGGGTGGTTTTGTTCATGTAGTCGGTGTCGTTCTGGCTGTGAAGATACCCGAGATAAAACTCGGTGGCAGCACCCACAAAGGCGCTGCGGCTGGGGTAATCATAGAGGGGATACTCCGCATCCACCCGCTTCAACAGTTCGGGTTTCATATGAATTCCTACTTTGGTTTTGTTGTCGTCATGCATCGTGCATCTCTCCTTTTTTGATTGAATTTCCGTTACGGATGTCCGGAAAAACTGCGGAATAGCTGAACTTTCCGCCTTTGAGACTTCCAGAAGGAATACCTGTTTCGATTTCGATCACCTTCTCCGACCACCATAAAAACCCGCTCCGCGCCCCGCACTGCGGGACGCTGTGACTGTCAGGGGGCCGCTTGCGGACACCTGACTTTATCCTGCTCATCCCTTTTACCATGTGAGGTGGCGGCTTTGGGTAAAGCGGCTTCTTTCCCGGCAGTTCCGCACAAAGCCCTCACGTTACTTTTGCTTAGGGATGCCACCTCGTCCGTCAAAGTGGCACACGGGGTGACACAGGGGCAAACAAGGGGCATAGGAGGGAGTCCTCAGATCTCCCCCGAAAGGGGATGATCATCAGAGAAAAAAAGCAAAGCTGACACCGGCCTATTTCTTCTTTCTGTAATAATTTCTTGTTACTTGGGTGCTTCTTTATTCTCTCTTGTTTTATCCTATTGCTATGTGACAGAGGGAGGGGGCTCACCATGAACCGAGGGAGTATTCAGAGGGAGCATCTCATAGGAGTTGTTCCGCTGGCGACCGTCGCCAAAGTTGTATTTCACACGGATGAGGCAGCGTTTCTTCAGCTCCTTAATTGCGCGGCCTGTGGAACTGTCAGAGATGCCGCAGGCCTTGGCGATGGTCGCTCTGCTGGGATAGCAGCCCTTTGTTTTGTTATGGCAGCACAGCAGGTAGCAATAGACGGCAAAAGCGATTGGCGGCAGCCGATATGCAAAGATTTTTCTTGGCAGCATGACGAATGGTTCTTGCTTCATTTTCTTCTTCTCCTTTTCTCTCTAATAAAAAGTTCCTCTACTATATAGCCGATTTGAAGGGTAGGTTGAGCCATTAAACTTTCAGCTTCCCAAAAAATCCCCTCACTACTAAGCCGGTTTCAGAGGTGGATTGAGCGGATAATTTTTTGAGGAACTCAAATAGCCCCCTACTATTAAGCCGATTTTGCAGTGTAGTTGGACCAAATTATTTTTGATAATAAAAATATCCCTCTACTATTAATCCAGTTTCAGACACGGGTTGCACGGGAAAATTTTCAACCCGGTAAAAAGCCCTCCTACTATTAAGCCGGTTTCAGGGGGCTGTTGGACGGAATTATTTTTCAAACGATGAAAAAGCCTCTCACTATTAAGCCGATTTGGGGCATGGGTTGCACGGAAAAATTCCAAACGCTGTACAAACATCACTCGCTATTAAGCCGATTTTATAGGGGGATACAAAACCAAAATGCAAAGTGCCGCCCGATTTTTTTCGGACGGCACTTTACTGGATGTATTATTACACAAAGGATTCTTATTTTGATATATGTCAGGAACAAAAAAACCATAGATTTATGGTAAACAGATAAAAACTACTAAAATTGATTATAGAACCCCATTTGAGGATTCTCATAAGTTCCGATTACAACACCGCGATCAAGGAATCCGTTTCTCTCTTCACAACAAGTTTCCGGCAACAGCGCACAGGCATGACAAGCTGCCAGATTGAGGGATTCGCGTCCTTGTCCATGACTCAAAATGCACACGGGATCGTTTGAGCAAGTTCTCGCACCGTCAATTGCTCGCTTGAAAATTTTCGGGAATGCGTCTGGCTTGCCTTGGCGAACAAGACCGCCAAGAGTGCCTTCCGAATCACCGCTTGCTGTGTAGATGAAGATAGCAGCCATTTCTTTACCGTCACTTTCATCGGCGCAATATAAACGCTCGCTCAGATTGGCAATGCTGTAACCGCACTCAAAACTTAACTGCTTAATAAGCAAATGTGAGATGGTATGCAACAATAAAAGTTTAGGCGTTATTGTTCGCGGATGATTCAGCGCAAAGAATGAGTTTGCGTAGTTGTCATTAATCTTTTTAGTCCGCTCAACAACCAAAGGATTTGCGGCAATCCAAGCGTCAATATCAGATTGATTGAACTCAATAAAGATTCCTTCTCCACGAACTTCGTAAGCGGGATACCAGTGAGTTTCAGGCTCTTTAACATGAACAAACCCGTCATCGTCTTTGCCAGAAACGGGGTTAATACGGGAAAAGCCAATCAGCGCATTAACCACACGGACTTTATCAATCAGCGAAACTGCCTTAATGTGTGGGAGTTTATCTTGGAAAAGTTCTTTGCGGATACCTTCTCGCGAAAAATCACCTAAAGAGCCGGAAGGCGTGTTTATTTCTCCGCTAAGTGCCACATACTCTTCGGCTCGGTATTTTACGCTGGTAACATCAATTTCGGTTTCGCATTCATCAAGCCACTTCCTGCTTAAAATTGTCTCCACGCTTGACTTCGGCGCACCGATTTCAGACGCTATCTTTTCAACCCATTTAGGGAGTCTTCTTGTTATTATGTTTATTCTGTCTTCCGGCTCCTCATCCGCAATAATTGTCATGCAATCCGCGAAAGCTCCGCTCTTTTCAATTTTGGCATTTAACTTGTCTGCATACGGAGGAATAACCAGAGAACTGTAAACCACAGGGAAGTAAACCGACGACGAACCGCGCTGAACTGTTCTCGGATACAAGATGCATTTTTCTTTTTCGTGCTTATGCGGATGCCCGCCTTCACAACGAAAAATTTCTTTTTCGGCATCCTTGTCGAGCTTTTCAAAGCAATCTTTTTCAAACGCTCCTTTAAGTGTGGTATACGCACCGCAAGAACACGAGATGCTCAAACCCTCAAGACCTTCTGTGCCTGAAGCCCCAGTTTTGAATGAGAGTGAGGGATTGCCACATATTGGTTTCTTACTCTGCTTATGAACCCACTTTACCCACGGAAAATCATTTATGTGTCCGTGTTCGCAAACGGTAACAATACGGGCAACAACCAAATCTTGTTTACAATCCATGCATTGCATGTGCTTTGCCATATGCGGATCTTTCTCAAGAGATTTCGGGTTGGAACGCTTTTGATATTCCGCTGTCCATTTATCGATAGGCTGAAATTTTCTGCACTTGGGGCAAAAATACCATTCCGGAAAACGAGAGTATGATATTTTTGTAGGTAAAGCAAAATAGTCAACTCCCAAGGCTTTGGCAAAACGGTCATCATAGATTCTCTGGGTTTCGCTCCAAGTTTCCGGGGCAGCGGTTATAAGCGTCTGATCCGGAAAATCAACCATGGCTCCCACACCGTATTGAAGTACAGCCTGAGCCGCTCTTACGGAATGCGTTACCTTGTTGAGGGCAACCTTGTCTTTAATTTGATATTCCATTTAGTTTCCCTCCCATATCACGATTTCACCAAGCACCTGCGTATCTACATTTCTCATGGATGTCAGTGTTTCTCGTGCATTGTCTTTGCCGCCGGAATTATACTGTTTTAACAATCTTCCCAAACCCGCATTCGGAGGTGCAACCATAAACCTGCGGCCGAAGTAATATGCAGTTTTTGAGGTTTGGGCGGTTTTGGCATATTTCTGCCAATCCTCGATATAATCCTCGATTTCTGCTTGCACTTCAGCGAGGTCATCCTCAAGTTCGTTATCGGCCCGAGTGTTTATTTGTTTTATTCTTTCGAGAATAAATTGCTCGGTTTCTTGAACGGCATCCTCGAAATAGTCCTTGTCGAAGTTTATCGCATCCTTGTCTTCCGCAAGACCCGCGTGTTGCCTTATCATTGCCGTGACAACGGCGTGTAACGCTCTCTCCCGTGCGGGTTTTGAGAACGGTGTGGCTCCGGTGGGTTCAACAAATCGATAAAAGGACTCGTGGTAGGCTCTGAATCGCTCGTAATGAGAACGGTCACGGCTTTTTGTCGCATCATACTGCACAAAAGCGACTCCGGGATATGAACGACCGACACGACTGGATGCCTGAATGTATTCGCTGGTCAGCTTCGGCTGTCCGATGAGAAGCATAACATTCAATCGCGCAACATCAATACCGACGGAAATCATATTTGTGGCAAGCAGAACGTTGGAAGCATAACGTTTATTGTTCATATTGGTTCGTGAGTATTCCAGTTTTTCAAGTTTATCCAGCGTTTCATTTAATTCGGTAGTGGTGACACGGCTGGTAAGCTCATCCGCACTGACAATCAAACGACGCGATGTGAACAGCCTGTTTGCGGTTCGGATGATGAAGTCTTTAACGTCATCTTCCACAAGTGTGGAAGCTTTGCCCAAATCTTTCAAGCTATTAAAATATGCGGTCAGTGTCCATAGCTTGTCTTTGACTTCATCGGGCAATTTCATCATGTGAATCCTTTGTAATAAAGCCGCCATTGCACGAATTTCCATCATTGCCTTAGTCTTGCCGGAAGGCATAAGCCCGACATATTTTCGTCCGAAGACTCCGTTTTCATAAGATATTTCCGCTTCACGAGCAAAGAACGAGTCGCCTGAATCCAATCCCGGTGCCGGGAATTGAACAACATCACGATTATATAAAACCGAGCATTGTTCCTTGGCTCTTCTGATTGTAGCCGTAGAAGCGATAATTTTCGGACGCACCCCTTTTTGACTGCAAATAGCATCTACGGCTGTTTCATACAGACCCACTATCGTTCCGAGGGCTCCCGATATAAGATGAAGCTCGTCTTGAATAATTAGTTCGGGAGCGCGGTTGTCGCTATTCACGGCAAAGAAAGAACCGATGCGACCGTCCCAAGGCAACATGGCGAATTTATCAACTGTACCAAACAGAAGTGTCGGAGGATTGTTGTAGAGTTCCTCATCGATTATTTGAATCGGCAGTTTCGCCGTAAAATCACAATCTTCATGTGTGCAAGACATATAAAAGTGCTTTCCGTCCCGCATTTTATATCCCCAAGAACCGACGAGCTTTTTGTCTTTATCATCCTTAACAAGTTTTGTGCCGCACCACGGGCATTTCAAAACTTGAAACTTGTTGTGACGATCTTTCTCATTCCTCACATAGAAATGATCTTTAACGGCAAGTAGCTTCTTAAGATGGAAATTGGCATCATCATTTTTGTTCGGAATGTGACTTCCTCCGATCCAAAGACCAATCGTTATCGGTTCTTTGCCAAGAGGATATGCCGGATAAACGCGCTTTCTGGCTTCGCAGTCTTGGCGGATATACTCACAGGCGCAGATGAGCGTTGCCGCTCTGGTAAACTGTTGAGCCGCAAGCAAGCGCAAAGTATAGCGCATAATAACCGCCGTGCCGCCTGACTCGGTAAGATGTGTCAGTCTGCGATAGAAGATCGTAAAAGCAGTTAATCCAAGGTAAGCCTCAGTTTTACCACCGCCTGTGGGAAACCAAATCAAATCAACGATATCCCGTTCAGGTGATTCGTCGTTTATGATAGAATTAATGTCCATCAATAGAAACGCAATCTGGAACGGACGCCATCGGCAGTCCTTATCATCCTGCTGACGATAATCCATATCTTGAAGAAGTTCTGCAATTTTTTCATCACCGGGATAACGGTCAGTATCCGAAGTCTGTTGTTGCATCCGAAGGTGTACCCTTTGCATGAACATGGCTCTGTTCGCGAGGACAAAAGCGGAGTATGCTTTCTCATCACTTTCTAGTGCGGCAAGCCCAGAATACATTCGTTTATAAGCTCGCTTGCATTCGGCGATGTTTTTGGCAGCGGCGGATTTGTATCTCGGATCAAGCGTTGAAGTGATGCCTTCCAGTTCAACAACCCATGCTTTGTATAAGTCCACGAGACTTTGTAAGGCACCAAGTTTCGTAGATTTGTCCGTTTTGTTCAAATCGGAAAGATACTTCATGGATAACTGCTCAACCGATATTTTATCGTTTGACGGCAGGTCAAAACTCATCGGCGGCACTTCGGAAATCGGGAAATAATCGCTCCAGATACTGCCGTCACCGTTTTTGTCAATATTCCAATCCACGGACACGCCAAGCCCGGTTCCAAAAATTTTCTTGTCTCTGTATAGCAAGTCAAGTGACTGCTCTTCATCGTCCATGTTGTCAATATCGGCTTCAGCACTGCTTTCAATAAAAACAAAATCGTTATCCGCAGAAGAGATTTCCAAAACGGGCTGATAAATACAATGATATGCCTTCGCAGGCACTTCAGATAATCCGTTAACGAGCATTATGCTAAGTGACCATATGCCTTCGGAAATTTTTGTTCTGAGTGCCGTAACCTTTGCCGTCGTTCCGTCAATATCCCTGTTTGCATCAATATAATCACTTCCGGAAAAATCAAGGACGAATTCGATATCATTGTGCGGCTCGCGAACATAAGCTGAACGACAAAGCTCCGCCAAACGATAAGCAGGCTGTTTCAAAATATCGTGATCGGTTTCCGAAATTGTGTCTCGCTCGAAAATATCCCTAATTTCTTTCTTCTGAACCGACCTTAACAGACGGAAAACTTTTTCCTCTTTGTCATAATTCATGATGTGCGAAAACTCCGACGGCACAACATAGTCATCCGCTCCGTCGGCAGGAGTATAAGGCACCACACAATCGGGAATTTTGGCGTTTCTGTAGGTGGCAAGAGAAACCTTCCCGCGAACGATATCCGCCGAGCCTTTGACGATGAATGTTATCCCCATCGAAGAAGGCATATATTGCGCCGAAAGTTCAATTTCCTCATCAAGGTTCTCATCGGCGGTTTCGTCAAATTCATAGCTGCGGTTGCCTTTGCTTTCAGTCAATACCAACTCTGACGGTTCCGTTTCTCCAATCGCAGATTCATCTTCAAAAACGCTTTCTTTCGTTTCGGTTATAGGCACGGTTTCGTCATTATCTTGGTTCACCTGATTCCCTTGCGGATACAGAATTCCTACGGAATAGCGGCTCATCGGACTGCTGGAGATTAATTCATGTTCAATGTCAGGAACGCTAAACTCCGAGCCCGGTCCGAGAAGTTCGGACTTTATCAAGTTGATGTATTCATCTCGGGCATTAATAAGATGGTTCCGAATTTCGTTGCTTGTCATGATATAACCTCCATATCTGTAATAGGTTTGTTAATAAGGTTAATCGGAACCGAAACGCCCTCATCCAATAGAGTTATGACTTCCAATTCCAATATCTCCGACAGGTTCTCGACATTGTTGTAAACGATTTCAAGCACGCTATCATGAGGTGACTGATTTCTGCTCAGTTTATCTTCAATCGCTTTTGCGATAAGTTCTAGAATCTTTTTGCGTTGCCGTCGAACGGTTCTACAAGCGTTGAAATAACCTGACACATCACCAAGTAAATCGGGATCTTGTGTCATTTCCGCAATTTGCCGCAAGGTGGATTCTTCTCTCGGACCCACAATGTGGCTGTCGGAAACGAGCCACTGTCGTATGCCTTGTTCTTGAACGGTACAGCCGAACCCATTTAGTTGTTTCGCAAGCTGTCTGTAGGACAGATTTCTTGATTTCTGATAATCACGAAGAATTTCTTTCCACCAAAATGCTTTATCTGCGGCGTCGCATACATCCTTGCTTAATTTCCGCGAAGCTTGCAAAGCGTCAAAAACGGTATCAACAATGTTTCTGGTGAAATTGTCACGCTTTGTAAACACGAGTCTGTCACCAGCATTTAGTTTATCGACATCAGTTTCTGATATCGTTTCTTTGCTGTATGCTGGATTATATACAACCGCTTTGTAAAACCTGGAGAACATTATCTGCTCGCCGCTTGTAAAGCGACCTATAGCCGTAACTTCCGACATCTGTGCATTTTCACCGGTAGCATCGACTCCAGCGACAAACTTGCGAATGTCAAAGATGCTTATTGTATCTACATATTCATTCAAATCTAAAGACTCGCCTTCGAAACGCTCTACAGTTTCGTCATCCTCGTCGAATTCGTCAATAGCACTCTCGTCTAAATTGTTATATAGACCGCTGATTAAATTAAGCTTCTTTTCGAATTTTAAAGCTTTGCGCTTTCTGCGCTTGAACCAGTGGGTCTCGCATTCATAAAGAAGCACGATAATATCGGCGGTAGCTCTGCATTTCAGAGCGTCAAACCGTTTCCCAGAAAAGTCTCCGACAACAATCACTTTATCATAGCTTTGGCTTGTGTCAAAACGGTTTGCGGTCATTATGTAAATCCGTTTGTCGGAGAAAAGAGGTTCCTTTTTCAAAATATCAGCATAATACGCTTTAGGAATAATGATAGCTATTTTTTCACCAAATGAGTTTTTTACCAATTCACGAAGAGCCTGATATTTGGGGGAATCCTTCAAAATAGACTTATACAAATCATCCAGAGCATCGGCAACAAAAATGCACTGCAATTCAAAAGAGCCGGAGCTTTCTGCCGCCTTCCAAAGTTCGTTTATTTTGGCGCAAGGGGAAGCGACACCGAGTTGAAGTTCACCGTTTGCAACCGATGATTCCATTGCTTCCATCGGAAATACAGCGGTGGTAAATAAGTTAAGTAATGAATGCGCCGGAACGATAAAGTTCTTTTTTCTCTCCTCATCCCAGTTCGATTGCCTGATAATAAACAGTGTATTTCTAATGTCTCTGTAGACATCCCAAGAGCAACCTCCATCGATTACATCAATCCTCACTTCGTTATTGACGATATTATTTACTTGTTTATCAAGCTCGTCAGTAAACGGATTATAAACTACAGTTGGTTTTAAATGCTGAAGCAAAAAATCTTTTGTGCAAGCAAAAAACGCAGATATTTCCTTTTTGTCGACATACTTTTCGACATTTTCAGAATCAATGCTCATGGAAATATGCGTAAATTTTAAAGACTTTCTTTCGAGCAAGTCCTCAAGTTCCGAGGCACCTTTCAATGCGGGTTCAGAACCAATAACCATAAGTCCAACAGCCCTGTTTCCGTGCTTGTCCAGCACAAGGTCACGGGCTACTGACACTCTTCCGGCAATTTTCAGTACCGGTTCTGCCTTTGAAGGATTGTTTCCAAATTGATACGGTTCTTCGCCGTCTGTGTAATACGATGCCGGAACGATATCAAGAAGAGTAATACTTTTTCCGTCGTATTCTATACGAACACCTTTTTGAATACGGTCAAACACTGCTCTGTCTGCCACAATGACAGCCGAAACGCCGGTTGTGGCGGGAATTTCTGACAACGGTTTCCCAGTAATATACGAAATAAAATCAGAACGGTTGGATTTCTTTCTTCGTATGCCTCTGCCGTCAGTTGTAACAGCGGTACCGTTATATGGCTTGATTTTATGTTTATTCCGCTCGACAGGTAACCAAGAAGTTGTATTGCCATAGTTCTTCTTGCCGTCTTGCTCCAGTTTCATATACTGCATTTCGTTTCTTGTATCAAAACCGAGCCAACGATGGCGTACATTGTTATACAGCACCAAATCGCCAATATTTAAAGAAGCGATAATTTCATCAGCATCGGTTTCATCCATCGAAACACAAGCAAGAGCCGCCATGATAAAGGCAACAATATCAAAACACACTGACCCCGTGTGTAACGCCACGCTTGATGAGTGCCCTTTAGAAAAAATTGATTTCACAAAAAAATCAACATATTTTTGGATAATAAGCTCTTTGGATATTAGTGAATTTTCGAAAAAGATGTCACAGTTTTCAGTAAGTCGACACAGGATTTGTTGGTCAGTCATATCCGAGTCCTCCTACTACATCTTACGGCAGAGTATCTCAAAGCACTCCGCAATAAACTTAGCCATCTCTTCTATTGCCGGAATGGTAACAGAATTTCCGAACTGTTTATATTTTTGGGCGTCAGGGATGCCGTCCGGGAAAGAAAAGCCTTCTTGCCCGTTCTCGTCCAAAAACGCATAATTTATAAAACCCTGTAATTTCCCCCATTCGGTGGGAGTCATTACACGGATGCCTTCGTCGTTCAGCGGTGTCTTTTTGCCCTTAATTTCCGTACCGCCGATTCCTTCTCGCGGATCATATATCAGATTACGTTCCTTGCCGGAACCTCCGGTTGCCAATAAAGTGTTTGCCACGGGGGAAGCAATTCCTTCCTCGTTGACCACACGGTATCCAAAGCCGTAACCTCTGCCTTCCTGCCTTTCGCGATGGCGTTTGAGGGTTTCAAGGTAGCCGGAAGCCATGTAATATTTTGCTTCCACATTCTGTTCCAACAAATCGTTCAAATCGGTGTATATTTTTTCCTCTCGCTCTTTCGGGATTTCCGTGGGCAACACTTCCAAAAGCTCTGTCGGAAATCGTTCGCTGTCAAATCCGATGATGTATGTTCTCGGACGATTTTGAGGAACTCCGAAATTTCGTGAGTTGCGAATAAAATCCTTGCCTGTATAAACGGGTTTGCCGTCGTTGTTTAGTGAAACACCGATGACTTTATATTTAAGCCTTAAGGTCAGTTCTTCAATAATAAACTTGAATGTAGCGCCTTTATCGTGCGTCACCAAATGATCAACATTTTCAAGAAGGAAAGCACACGGACGCGTACGCTCAATAATTTCAACTATATGGTGAAATATCTTCCCTTTTTCTTCGTTCTCAAAGCCTTCTTCCAACCCAACTCTACTGAAAGTCTGACACGGAAAACCTGCGAGCAACACATCGTAGGGCGTCCGATCAACGAGTAGTTTGAATTCTTCGGAAGTCACGTCATTCTTAGGATCTTCGCCGAAAATGTGCTTATACGTTTTACAAGCCCATGCATCTTTTTCTGCTGATAAAACATTTTTGAAAAATCCGGTCAATTCAAAACCGCGCCTTATTCCTCCGATTCCCGCACAAAGATCAATCGTTCTGTACGGTATCTGCGGCATTGGTGTTCTGAGTGCTGTTATAATTTCATCGATGCATTCGTTCAACGATTTTTTTATTCTGTGTTCCCAAAAACGCAGCACAGTCCAACCCTCGGCTTTCAGCCTATCAGTAACTTCTTTATCACGTTTAATATTTCTTTCAATCTTTGGAATCCAAAATTCACGGTTAGACTTGATAGCTTTTCTTTCGTTTTCCCAGTCATATCCGTGCCAAAATTCGCTGTCACAAAAAACAGCAATTTTACGAGCCTTAAAGACAAAGTCAGGCTTTCCAAAAACAGAGCGATCGTTTTTCGAATATGTAGTGATGCCACGACGCTTTAATTCATTGACGAATGCTCGTTCAAGAGCCGAATCGGTGCTATGCACTTGGCTCATATTATAGCTTATCTGCTCTTTTGTTTTTTGAGCCATATGTATACCCCTCCTTCACTCTGTTGTATGCCTTGATATATGAAAAATCTCACATACTGGTAATGTTATTTTGCTTTACGCCTTGCCTCCGGCCTGTTAGCGGTCTCTGGAATAATCCAGATACGGCTGTACATCTGAGCGCCCGGAATTTTATTTTCTTTGCACCAGAGTTGAACTTGACGTGACGTAACACACCACTTTTTTGCGGCTTCCTGAACCGTCATGTACCCATTCATCACAGTAGCCTCCAATTAGCTCAGCATATTTATTTTATTATGCTTCGTCTAAACGAAAAAATCAATAGAACTCTGGAATTTCAGTAAATAAAATAACGAAATACCTATAACAGCTTGTGTACGGACAACATTTTTAATGTTTTCTTTGTCATATGAATATGGAAACGGGCAGTTTGTACCCAACCACACAGTTGCTTGTGAGAACCTGCCACACATACCGTTGCAACATACGCGGATGCTTCGACGTTGACAATGCTAACAAAATAGTAGTAACAGCTGTTCAAGACGGGCATTATGATAGATGGCAGCAACCGCCAAGGCCAGTGGATCAGCTACAAGGATGGCAAGTCCCTTACCAGTATGCGAACGATTGACAGCGTGAAGTATTTCTTCAACACCGTTGGAACACTGAAAATTGGCTGGGAGAAAGACGGCCACAATCATCGGTACTATTCTGGCCATCGGACGTTGATTGGCTGGTAGGTTATCGGCGGAGCCAACGCTTAAAAAGACCAGTTGCTTTACCAAGGACGGTTGGATAATATCCGGCAATTGGTACTACTTCTACGCCGATGGTTCACTCGACAGGAGCGTCAAGGTTGACGCTTACGAAACATGTAAGGACGGTGTGAGAAAAGCAAATAGCAACTATGTACGAAAAACGAGGGCAGGAACCGATTAATGCTGGTTCCTACCCTCGTTTTTCGTATTCGGTTTGCTTTCCATAAATTGTCCCTATAATACCGTGGACTCACCGCAGGGCGTCTTTTTTATGTCATACGCCGCAGGCATATCGGCGCCCTCGGGAGGCACTTTCGTCTGGATCTTTTAGCACCACGGCAGGCCATTTAAATCGTCAGCAGAACGCAGCCATTCTTACTGGGGATTCAAAGCAGCTTCATGACAGCCAAAACGATTAACAAAACGCCGCTCAGCCAAGTTAAGTCCAGCCGAAGCTGCCGCACAATCCTGTTGCCCAGCCAGCAGCCAAGCATGACGCCGATCATATCGGAGAGAAGCGAGAAACCCACAACCAGCAGAGGGCTCGTATTGGTCATGCCCGCGCCAAAGCCAACCGCGAGGCCATCGAGAGACAGCGCCAGCGCCAAATAGGCCGCCTCCCTTGGGGAGAGGGTTTTAGAGTGATCCTGATCGGCTTCCTGCGGATCGGCGTATATATTCAACACAAACCCCAGATGAAAGGCGGAGAAATGAATCTTCTTTTTAAAAGCATTGCGCCTTCGTATAAAAGATTTAACGGCGCTGTCAAAGATTTTTGACAAGCCAAGGCCGAGCAGCAAAACAAAGCAGATGGCCGTGGTCAGGTACCCCGATAAATAGGGGCCAACCATACCGCCAAAAAACAGGGATACCGCGAGGACAGCGCTGCAAATGAGATTGATAACCGTAACGGATGAAAACGGAATCTTGATTTTGTTTGCGCCATAGGCAAAGCCAGATACGAACGCGTCCATAGAAAGCGCGGTGACAATCAGCAACGCTTCGGTAATGGCCAACACGGATATCAAGAAAAAACACCTGCTCTCTGAATTTGGGATGTTATTGCATCCTATTCATTCTTGGAACAGGGTGTTACCGCGTCTGTTACGCGCGTTGCCCGAACCGCAACACCGCAGCACATTTGTAGGGCCCTCAACATATTCTGTTGTTAACGAGCAATGAAAAGAGAAGGTGCGGCATGGACGGGCACAACACGTCAAATATCAGCGATTTATTAAGGCCCGCCATGAAGGACCGGGGGCTCTCGATGCGGGCGCTCGGCAGGGCTTCCGGGCTCGGCGCCTCGACAATCTCCCGGGTTATGAGCGGCAAACAGGCGCTCGGAATGCTCCACCTACAGGCATTTTCCAGACATTTGGGCATCCCCATGCAGGAGCTTCTGCGGGCGGCCGGCTTTGTCGGCGCGCCGGAGCATCCGGTAACAGACAACGACCGCCAGCTCCCGTCGATACTGTCCGAACTTTTGGACTCTTTTGGAATCGACCTCGACGCCCTGACCGGACAGATAGACCGCGATCTGATAAAATACCGGCAATACGCCGCGACCCCAGAGGGCGATTTAATGATCCGCCGCTGCTTTCCCGATAAGATTGAGGCGGTCGGCGGTTGCGGCATCGTAGCGGAGAAGCTTCGGCACTACTTTAACCGATACTGCGACGCCGATACGGTTCCTGAAAACCGGCTGTTGTACGGCGGATTGCTGCTGTATTTTGTACTGTCTGCCGACGTCATTCCCGATTATCTGCTGCCCTTTGGCTATCTGGACGATGCGATTGCGCTGTATCTTTCGGAGGCGCAATTGGCGCCGAAGGAATCGGGTGCCAGCGGCTGAGTGCCGACCGCGCATCAAAAGTATTGCCGCCGGCATGATGAATGCCGCCCGCTTTGGTAAGTGGGCGGCATTTTGGGCCTGCGCCGCAAACACGCGCTATCAGCCCGGATACAGCGCGTTAAAGCGCCGGGCGCCGACAAGGGCTATCTGACAAAGCCCGTTTCTTTCTCGGCGGGGTTATAATAGTAGTTATACAGAACCGTGCCATCCTCAAGCACGCCCCAGAGCTTGACCTCGTGGGCACCCGTTACACTGAGCAGTCGCTCTTTGGTTTCGAGCGTGTTCAGGTCGAGCCGGTGAATCCAGTACTCGGGCCGGTAGACGCCATCCGACGCGCCGGGCGGGCTGACGACAAAAGCGACGTAGCGGTCGTTTATCACATACCAGCCGCCGGTCGGAATATCGGTTTGGGCAATCGTGTTGCGCAGCGACAGCGTGTGCATGGCGCCATCTGAAAAACGCGTAAAGACGGCGTTATGCCCTTGCGTGCTGTAGTCATAATCGATAAACAGCAGGCCGTTGTCCCCCGCCTCTCCGACAAAACCGTATCCACCGCCGCTGATATTAAGATTCTTTTGTGCGGCAAGGTCGTACAGCAGCCAGCCGGCGTTGCTCTCGTAGCCGCTGTAGGTCGCTAACAGCTTTTTGCCGTTATCGACAAAACGCGGCGTGGAATGAAGCCGCTTGCCCATGCCCATCGGGGTGCGCTGCGGGATAACCGGATCTATCAGCGAGGCTTTGCCGCTTGCAGCGTCAAGCAGCTTCAATCCCTCGATGTCCACATAGGCAAACCGCGAGAAATCGTCATTGAAATCGTAACCGCTGTAATAGCTGCGCAGCGCTATGCCATCGGCGTCGAAAGCGTAGGTGCTGTCCTTGAGCGCCAAGAGCGGCGCGGGCAGAGCGATTTCCTGCTCCTCTTCCAGTGTCAGACTGTAGGAGAGAATGCGGTCGCGCATGCGCGCGTAAATGCGGTCGCCGCGCCGTTCCACACCAAAAAAGTCATAGCCGTCATTTCTAACCTTGTCGGGCGGCGACACACGCTTAATCAGCGAGAGGTTGTTCTTGTCAACCAAATGCAGTGTGAACAGCGCGTTGTTGTCATAGGTGCTGTCTTGAAATATCAGAGTGCCGTCATTCTCGGCCAGCAATCTCAGCGTCGGCGGATAGGCATTTTGGGGGAAAGCCGTGTTCGGGTCAAGCACACGGCGGGTCGTATCCTCCCCCACCGTCACCGAAGTCTGTCCGTTATTCACATAGATGCGTTCCACCCCCGTAAAATAATAGGGGTATTCGCCGTACAGAGGGTCGGAGGAAGCACGCGTTTGCAGGCGGTAAACCGTCGCAAACTCGACCACCCGCCGGTCGTCAAGCAGATCATATCTGGCGTATACGGCGGATATGCTACCGTCGTCCCGCATGCGGACCTGCTCGAGCCCCGAGTCGTAATCACTCCGCGGCACTCTCGGCGCAAAGTTTTGGTGCGCCATGCTCTTGATGTCGCCGTTCTTGATATAAAAGGCGTCCAGCTCCGAATCGTATGCCCACTGCGGGGGCTCGCTGTAAGCGAGCGGGTCGTAATCAGCCGGAAAATTCAGATATTTTACGGCGTATGCGCTGACGGCGGCACGCGTGATATAAAGCCGGTCGCTTTCGCCGTTAGAGCCCATGACACACCAGATGCCGCTCTCGTCAGGCGCGGCGGGTATGGCGTTGCCTTTTTGGAGATAGTCGCGGCTTAAATATTGAAACAGCGCGTATTCGGCGAAGTACTCTGCGCGCAGCTCCTCGGCGGAAGACCATGTGCCGCCGTTGTTAAGCGTGTAGTAGGTGTCGTGCAGATACTCCTCCCAAAGGCGGTCGAGCACCTCGCCCTGCGAAACCACCGTGCCTTTGGCCCATGTCATCAGCGCATATAATTGGTCGTAGGATTTTGCGTCGAGGGCGTAGTATTCCCCTGCGCTGTTTTGGCACAGGGCCGAGCCGTCGCCGCGCGCAAAAAACACCAGCAGCGCGTCGCTGTCGCCGTCGAGTTGCAGGCGCAGGCTTTCGGCGCCCTCGGGCCCACCCGGCGCGGGCTCCCATTTTGCTTTGCGCAGCAGCTGTGTCAGAGCATCAATCTTGTCCGGATTTGTGATGATATCCTTTTCGTAGGTAAACGGCCCCTCCTGAATCGTGAATGCCGCAGGCGTCTGCGAGAGGCGCGCGCCCAGCGGATTGGGCTTCTCCAACGACCGGTTAAAGCAGGCCGAAAGACTCAATATGAGCGCGGCGCAAAAAATCAGGACGGCTTGAAAGCGGGATGAGCGGTGCATGAGCGTAAACCTTCTTTCTTCCTTATGGGGCAAAATTGAAGCTATGGAAAAATATACTATGCTTCAGTATAGCACGCCGACCGGCGTTTTACAATCCAAGCCGCGAAGGCCTTCAAGTCGCGGCTTTTTTTAAGCGCGGATATGAGCTCCATCCGCCGGCAAGCCGGGCCAATTTGTAGGATATGAATAGCATCTCCACCATGCCGCCTAATATAAAATGCGCAAGCCTGCCAAAACAGCGGGCTTGCGCACAGAAACAACAGGATGAAAATGGGCATTTAAGAAGTCTCAGGGCCGCATACGCCGCACGCGTCTTAATTGGCATTCCGTTTTAATTTGCGCTTTTGCATGATTGGGATAAGCAATGAAATGCAGATCAGCACCGCGAAAACGACTGAGATGACGGTTGAAAAGAAGGTGGCGTAGTTTCCGCCGGACATCAACAGGGCTCGGCGGAAGTTACTTTCAGCCATCGGGCCCAGAATAAGGCCCAGCACCGCCGGGGAGGCCGAAACCTCCAGCTTTTGCAAAAAGTAGCCCACAATACCAAAGAACAGCATAACGCCGACATCGAAAAAGTTGTTGGCCATCGCATAGGAGCCCACGACGCAGAGCATAAAGATGGCGGGCACCAGAATGGGCTTGGGGATGGACAGCACCTTGGTGAATAACCGGATGCAGGAAAGCCCCAGAAACACCATGCAGCAGTTGGCCACAAAAGAGCCTAAAAAGATGGTGTAGACCAAGATTGCGTTATCTTTGAAAAGCAACGGACCGGGCTGCAAGCCCTGCACCGTGAGCGCGCCGATCATAATAGCGGCCACGGCGTCCCCCGGTACCCCCAGCGTGAGCATGGGAATCATCGCCCCGCCCGTGACGCCATTGTTGGCGGATTCCGGCGCGATAATACCCTCCGGTATGCCGGTGCCAAACCGCTCGGGATGCTTGGAAAGGTTTTTGACCTGCCCATACGAGACAAAAGCCGCGATATCCGCGCCCGCACCGGGAATAATGCCGATAAAGGTGCCGACCGTGCCAAAGATAGGCGCCAGCTTTGCCATCAGCTTCCAATCCGATTTCGGGGGGATAACATTTTGAACCTTGGTGTTGATGATACTCTTTTCTTTGATGGTTTCCAAACTTTCAAAGGCCTGAGACATGGCAAACAGGCCGATCATCACCGGTATATAGTTGATGCCGCTGAGCAGATTGGCGTTATTATAGGTAAAACGGGTATATCCACTGATGTTGTCGATGCCGATACAGGCCAACAGAATGCCCATACAGCCGCAGATAATGCCCTTTGACAGCATCTTGCCCGAGATGCTGGCGATGATGCAAAGGCCAAAAACCGCCAGCATAAAGAACTCCGGCGCGCTGAAACGCAGCGCCAGCTTAGCCAGCTGCGGCGAGATCAGCACGAGAAAAATGCAGCTGACAATGCCGCCGATAAAGGATGAGATGGTGGACAGGCCCAATGCCCGTCCCGCTTCGCCCCGCTTTGAAAATTCGTAGCCATCCAGCACGGTGGCAGCGGATGCGGGGGTTCCGGGCGTGCGCAGCAGAATGGCCGATATCGACCCGCCATAGATGGCGCCCACATACACGCCCACCAAAAGCAGGATGCTTGGCGCCGCGTCCATACCAAAGGTCAGGGGCAGCACCAGCGCCACGCCCATTGTGGCGGTCAGACCGGGCAGGCACCCGATACACATTCCGGCGGCAACCCCCAAAAAGATAAACAGAATAATCTGGAGATTAAATACCGCGGCAAATACCTCGGCTAACATATGGTTTCCTCCTCCGTATTTTTAAGCGCTCTAAAACAGCAGGCCAAACCGCAGCGGCACATGCAGCACCTCGCTGAAGAGGCCGAAGACAATGCCGGTCAAAAAGGCGGAGACCACGGCGCAAACCCAATAGCGGTAATTGCCAAACCACTTTATCAGCCCAAACAGCAGCACAAAGCTCGTGACGCAAAACCCGATCTGCGGCATCGCAATGAGGTAAAGCACCAGAATGGCCATGCAGACATATACCCGCTTATGGCCTTCGGTAAGCAACCCCAGCGTAACATCCTGGGCAGGCGTCATGCGCAGCGTGGAGATCAGCAGGCTGATCGACGCCACGATCATCAGTACCGAAACCATGATAGGAACCATGCCCGGGCCGGGAATGCCCGCGCGGCCTTTGGGGAACGACAGACATTGGACGATGACAAAGACGCCCAGAGCGGAAAATATGCCGGCTATGATATAATTCCCTTTTTTCAAGTAAACAACCTCCCTGTGGTACAAATGCGATTGATTTGGGCAAGGGAAGGAAGACGCATCAATCACGTCTTCCTTCCTCACAAATAGCGCTCATCGACCGGCCGCGGCCGGCAACGCCCTGTTAAAGCCCCAGAGAAGCAATCAGCTCTTTATAAAACTCGTTGTCGGCGGCCAGCTTTTTGCCAAAATCGGCGCTGTTGAGCAGCTCGATGATGTTGTTGGAATCCTTCATAAAGGTTTTAAAGCTGTCCTTCTCAACACCGGCGGTGAAGACTTCTTCAAGCCAGTTGACGACCTCAGCGGGGGTGTTCTTCGGCACGCCGAGGCCTCTCCAGGTACCGACGGCCACGTCGTATCCAAGCTCCTTCGCGGTGGGGATATCGGAGATTTCAGCGATGCGCTCGGGCGCCAGAACGGCCAGAACCTTGAGCTCGCCGGCATCCACCTGCGCCGAAACCTCGGCGTAGCTGACCGAAACAGCGTCGATATGGCCGCCTAAGAGCGACGTAATGGCGGGTGCGGCACCCTCAAAGGGCACATGGACAAACTCCACGCCGGCGGCCTGACCCAGACCGGCCGCGGCCAGATGCCAGATAGCGCCCACACCCGAGTTACCGATCTGCAAATTCTTGGTCTTTGCGTCCGCAATCAGATCTTCCAGACTGTTGTAAGGCGAATCGGCCTTAACCGTGATGGCGCTGTAGGCCGAGTTGACCATGAGCAGGGGGGTGAACTTGTCGTAGTAGATATCGCCGCCGGTGCCGGTATGGGGCAGCGTCACAAGCTCAACGGTGATCATCGTGATGATGTGGCCGTCCGCCTTGGCGTTCTGGCCGTAGGACATGCCGACAGCGCCACCGCCGCCGGTGCGGTTCTCAACGGCGATGCCCTTGGGAAACTGATCCTTGACGTTATCGACAAGCGCACGGGCAACCAGATCGGTGCCACCGCCCGCGCCGTAGGGCACGATGACATTGACGGGCGCCTTGGGATAATCCAACGCGGCGGGCTGGCCGGCGCCGGAGCTTCCGGGCGTTTGACTGGGGGTTGTCGATGACGGCGCTTTCCCGCCACAACCGGCGAAAAGGGTTAAGAGCATCAGAGAAGCAACTAAAATGGACAATAGTTTTTTCATGATCTGTTCTCCTTTTTTTCTTTTTACTTTTATCGCACACTCCTATGGAACGTAACGCCATAACTGTTGGCCGTCCGTTTTGCCGGGCGGCGATCCGGGCCGTCTGTTCTGTTAATAAAGCCCGTCGTTTTATTTTGCTTACCGGTTACCGATAGATTATATGGGCGTTTTCGGCAAAGCCGTCAAAGGCCTTGCGGTTGGGCAGCCCCTCGACATCGCCATAGCTCGAGACCGCCATGGCCCCCATGAGCGCACCCATGCGGCCGCAGGCCTCGACATCCCGGCCCTCGATAACACCGGCCAAAAAGCCCGCGTTAAAAGCGTCACCCGCGCCGACGGTATCAACCACCCGCACCTTGACCGGCGGTATCAAAAAGGTATTGGTTCGGTCGGCGGCCTGCGCACCCTGCGCCCCGAGTTTTAGGCCGATACGCCCCACGCCCATGGCGCGCAAACGCTCAATCATCTGCTCGGGCCGGTTTGTGTCGAGCAGCAGTTCGCCCTCATCCTCTCCCAGCAGCACAATATCGCTTTGGGACAGCAGCGGAAAAAGAGCCGCTTTGGCGCTTTGGGCGCTCCAGAGCTTCAGACGGATATTCGGGTCAAAGCTGATCAGGCAGCCCGCCCGTCTGGCAACCTCCACCGCGTAGGCAACGGTGCTGGCGCAGCTCTCGCTCAGCGCCGGGGTAATGCCCGAAATATGCAGTATTTTTGCGCGGGAGATATAATCGGGATCGATATCGTCGGGACAAAGGCTGCTGCCCGCCGAGTCTTTGCGGTAGTAGAAAACACTGGTTTGTCCCTGGGCGTCAAACTGCTTGAACATCAGTCCGGTGGGGGCGCTGGAGGTTTTGATGGCGTGGGAGATATCCACCCCCTCGCCTCTGAGCTCGCGCAGGATAAACTCGCCAAACTCATCCTCGCCAATCTTCCCCACCCAGCCGCTGGTGTGCCCGAGTTTGGCCATGCCGATCGCCACGTTGCTTTCGGCCCCCGCCGTCTTTTTGCCAAAGCTGTGGCAATAGCGGATATAGCCCTGCTCGCCCGGGATAAACGCCACCATCGTTTCGCCGATGGTTACCAAATCCTGCATGGCGCATCCCTCCCTTCTCCTGTATTGTCGCGACCTAAGAACGGTCAGCTATAGTTCCATCTCGCAATATTGCTGGATATAATTGCCTCGATGCAGACCTTGGTCTCAAGCATGAGCAGCTTGACCTGCTTTTCTTTCTCGGCGCTGTAACGCAGTACCGGCGTTGCGACGCTTAAGGCTGCCAGATAGCGGGACTGGTGGCAGATGGGCACCCCTACGCAGCAGATATACTGGGTGGATTCCTCTTGCTCGTAGGCAAAGCCGGTGCGGCGCACCTCGGCGAGCTGACGGTTCAGCTCATCAAAGCTGCTGATCGTGTTTGGGGTAACTTTATGCAGACCGTTCGGGTAAAGCTGCTTGATCTGCGCCGGGGAAAACTGGCTGAGCAGCGCCTTGCCGCAACCGGTGGAATAGGCGGGTAATTTACGCCCCGGGGCGGATATCACCTTGATTTTGGTGAAGGAGTCGCTCATGGCCAGATAGAGCATATCGCCGTTATCGAGCGTGCCGAAAAACACCGTCTCCTCCACCTTGGCGGCCAGATTGCGCACCTCCTGCGCAATCGAATCCAGAATATCGTTGGCGCTGATATAGCCCCGCCCCAGTACAAAGAGCGCGGCGCCCACATAGTAGCGCCTCTCGGTTTCTTTATAGTGCAAATAACCCCGCTTAACCATCGTTGCCAAAAGCGGATGCAGACTGCCTTTGGGGACCTGAACCAGCCGGGCAATATCAGAAAAAGAGATGCCGCTTTCGTGCTGGGCGATAACCTCCAGAACATCAAAAATTCTCGCCGTGGTGCGATGCTCAAGCTCGCTCAAACCGATGGACCCCCTTTTGATTAATTTCCGAACACTGTTCCCTTTTGATTCTAATATGATTATTTCTTAATTTCAATTAGCAATCAACACGAGCTTTTTACACAAACATTGTATAAAAATGGATTCATTTTATCATTTTTTTTGTTTTTTTTGGCATCACGTTCAAAGTCCGTACTTTGTTCCTATATGAGAACATCTTGAAGCGTGCCCTACCCGGCGCATCGGTATACGTTGCAGCCGCTTAACAAAATATCTCCGCCGCATACCGCTAAATATCGCGGCCAAACGGCCTGTTTTACGATTTTGGCGCCGTTTTCGCACACTTTATTCCTTTATTGCCACATGAATATCAATAGTTTGCCATATATGGCGCGATCTATGAGAATGTGTGCAGAACAAACCGACGGAAAGTCGAATAAAATTGGGGCGGCAATGCGCAAGGGTGCATGGTAAAGCCGATGACATTGAGAATAAGCTAATTTGCAGCAATGCGCGGGTTCATAACCGCGGGCAATGCCATGCGCGCGGCGGCAAACGCAAAAACCATCAGCTAAAGCAGTGAACTACGTAAGGCTTTTGTTTGCAATGAGCCAATCTATTGTCATTCGCTTTGCTCAATGTTTAAAGCTAAAGCAAATGGAGGACTCCACCGGCACAGGCGGTGGTCTAGTGCAATAGATAGAGGATCGCCACGTTTTGGCGATCCTCTATCTATTTATCAAACAATAAGGCTGGTGATATGGCGGAGCCACAGCAAATCGCCTATCTGTTGTAAATTGCTGGCTCGAAAAATACCGTGTTGAGCTGGTTTAAATTTGAATTAGCGTTTTGCGCGTGATGCGAAGCCGTTTTTTGCCAACGCACAGCGGCACCCCCGGCGGGCAGGATATCCGCCGGAGGAGCCGCTGCGATTTATTGGATAAGGGGGAGGTAGTTTTGCGTTCTTCGGGAATTGATCATCATCTCCTGATTGAACCACCACTCGGGCTGAAGCGTTCTGAACTCGCACAGCAGCGCTTGTTGCTCGGAAGCGGACGCGACAACCGGCTGATCCAGTCCATAAAGCGGGTCAAGCGTATACATACTGCTGCGCCCACTGTACCGTTCGGCCGTACCTACAAAGTTTGCTACAACGGTGTAGCTTTGCGCGGCAATTGCTACAGCATCCCATAAAACCTCGCTGCCCTCGGGATATCGGTTTGCGGAAAGCTCGGGGGATATCTCAAAATCCGCGCCATACTGCCCGTTCCAAGCCGAAGGAATCGCAATCATGTCCGCGCGCTTAACCGCGAGTACACCGGCAACCTCGGGGAAACAGACATCTTCCCCAATCATGATGCCAACCTTTCCAAGATCCGCGCTTTGGATGATATCAATTTTGTCGCCTGCGGCCGCCCACGCTTTATCCGAAGCGCTCAGATGCGTTTTGCGGTACACGCCCTCGGTTTTGCCGTCCTTTGAGATCAGCGCCGCGCTGTTGTAGCAGCTCCCGTTTTCTTCTTCGGCAAAGCCATATACAATGGCTGTTGCATGCTGCTTGGCAAGCGCCTGCATTTTCTCAAAGAACGCGCCGCCCACAGGCTCGGCAACCCCTTTGAGCTTATCGGCTCCGACCAGATCGGCGGGGCCGGTCAGCGACAGCTCGGGCAGTACGACGAGATTGACTTGCCCGTTTTTCTGGATCGCCTGCGTAAGCAGGGTTTCGACGGTTTTCAGGTTTTGCGCCCGGTCGCCCGCAACGGGCTCATACTGAAGCGCCAGCGCCTTTATCTCCTTGGGGTCCGGCGTTTTTGTGTAGTTCCACGGCCCGATGTGCAGCATCAAATCCTTGTACAGCTCAGGGCGGCGCTCTTGTACCCGCTGCTTATTCGCGTTCTGATAAAGCGCCGGGTCGATGGTGGCCAGAATATGGGTGGTTGTGGTGTCGTCCATGCTCTTATCCTTGAGATAAGGCGCCTCCGCAAGCTTTTTACCCAGAGGAGACCAAATCGACGACGCGCCGACGTTGTGATATTCCAGCTCGGAGTTAGAACGGTTGATGCAGATGTAATACAAGCCGTTTTGCACCGCTCGCGCCGGTGCGGAGGCGATCGCCTGAGAGGTAGAGTTTACAGGGGATACGATAATGTCCGCGCCTTTGAGCGCCGCCAATCTGGCGGGTTCAAAAAAGGCCGCGTCAAAGCAGATGTTCAGCGCAATATTGCCGATGTCGGTTTTGAACACCGGTACCTGAAGGTCGCCCCATGCCGCCCAGTGCATTTCGGCCTCCCACATCTGCGTCTTTCGATATTTCCCAATGTAGCCGTCCGGGCCAAGCAGCACAGCTGTATTGTAATACAGGTCGGTCTGCGCGTCCTTCTCCGCCATGCCGAACACCAGATAAGCGCCGTGATTTTTGGTCAGCTCGGACAGGCGGTCGGTGGTTTTGCCGGGGACGGTATCGACATAAGGCGCGATCTCCGACCGGTCCTTATACTGATAACCGGTCGTGCACATTTCGGGCGCACACAAGAGCGTCACGCCCTGTTCAAACAGCTTTTGAGATTCTGCATAGAGCCCTTGAAGATTGTCGTCAAGATTGTAGAGCACGGGGTTAAACTGCATGGCGGCAGCGACAAAGGGCTCCTGCGTCTTTTTAGAGGATGCCGGGACAGCGCTTTCGACCGGCGGGGCCGCTTCGGATGAAGCGGCCGATGAAGCCGATGCGGACGCGGAGGCCGAAGGCGTCGAAGAAACGCCGGGCGCGCATCCCGCGGACAATACCATACACCATACGAGGAAAAGGGCCATTGTTTTTTTCATCATTAAACATTTACCTCTTTTCAGTTCATGCACATCTGCTGTCGTATCGGCGAACCGTTTTCTCAGTGGGCCTCGATAATCTCTTTTTCTCCGGGGCGCAGCTCATCCACCTTTTGCCGGTTGATTCCATATCGAAGCGCCGTAACGCCCAGCAAAGCTGCCGCGGCTGCGACGAGCACCAGCCCGGTGATAAGGGCATAGCCCTGTAAGACCAACACCGGTGTGATACTGACCAGAAACACCTCGATAACAGCAATAAAGACGTAAGCCGTGCCATAGTCCTGAAGGGTGTTGCTCTTAAACTCGGGATCGACCACGCGCAGCAGTGTCACGCCGATGGCGACAACGCCGGTCGTCCAGCCGTAGATAAAGATGCCGCGTTCAAACCAGAAGTTGTGGAACAGCTTTCTTGAGCATACCAACAGATAGAACAATACGCAGATGATGCAGAACAGGCACATAATAGCGATGGGCACCGCAAACTGAACGACAATCGAAATCTTAATGGTGGCAACGCCAAAGCAGACCAAATAATCCGAAACCGCGCTGCCGATTCTTGTGATGACTTCCTTATCCACATAGCGGTCATATTTGCTAACCCGCAGGATCATCTGAAGAAGAACACCCGCCAGCATCGACACACTCATCATAGGGACGCTGATATTGGGAATGAACTTCACCGCCCATGCCTGAAGCGCGTTGGTTGCGTAGTATCCGCCCGCGGTGGCGACCAGAACGAGCACCACATGCCAAGCCAGCGGGTCCACCGCCATGGGGCTGGTGGTCGACTTGCCCATCGACGGCTGTTCGCCGGGCGAAACCATACCGGTACGCATGCTTTCAGGAAGGCTGCTGGCTGATTTGACAAAGCGGGTTGCGCCCATTCGGGTGGCAATGTTGATAATAATCATGCCGCCAATGAGGCCCGTCAGCAGACCGAGGGTTGCAAAGGTCTGGCCGATCGTGACCGCCCCTTCGTACCCGCCGCTTTCCATCGCGCCGCCAATGGCGGCCGCATAACCGTGTCCGCCCGCATAACCGGCGGGCGCCAAAAGCGCAAAGCCCTGATGCAGCTCGGGGAACAGCGCGCCCAGCACAAATACGCCAACCAGCAGCGCACCGCCAAACTGTAGGAACTCCGCCCCCATATTGAGCGTAAAGGTATCGCCAACATCGTTGATCACCTTTTTAAGGGAGGATTTATCCTCATTTCCGATGAACAGGGTGGCAAACAGGACGACCACCAACATATAGGCATAGCTTGAGGCCTTATCACTGAATGGAATGATATTGAGAAATTGAGGGCCGCCAAAAAGGCCAAGAAAACCCGCGATCAGAGAGGAAGGGATATAAAAGGTTTGAAGCAGCTTTACCTTGGAGCGGAGTATCTGGGCAATTAAAAGCAGAAAAGACATTAGGGAAAAATCCATCAGCATGTTATAAGGTCCAAATGCCACAAGAATCCACCTTTCTATCATTGAACAGGCTGTTTACAGCAGCCTTTCGGCCGCCAACTATCTCTTTTGAACGATTCTGCGCGGGTTATCCAGTACCATCTGTTGAATGTCGCGATGGGAGATGCCGCAGCCAAGCATGCATTCGACGAAACGCAGCATTCCTTCGGCCGGAGATTCCATCCCTGCCTGCCCCCGGTCGGTCGTCATGAAGATATTCTCCGCCCCCAGCACGCGAACCGAATGCCCGAGCGCCTCGGCGGTGATATCACCGTCGGCGACGGTCGCCCATACCTTTTCAATCAGAATACCCGCCTGAGCAAATTCAAACTGCTCCTGCAGGCTGGTTTGGGTTCGGTGCCAGTCGGGATGCGTCAGAATGCAATTTACCCCCATGTCAATGCAGGCGTGACACACAGCGCGCGATTCGGGCAAGCTTAAATGCCCGGTCGCGATATAAGCGCCATATTTGCGCACGACCTCGATAATCTCGTACACCGCCTGCTTAAGCGCGCCATCCGCTTCAAGAACGGTCAGTCCGGGCCGGTCAAAGAAGTCGCCGGGCATATTCCCAAAGCAAAGCGAGTGGGCCGCGTCCCGCGTGGGCATCCAGACGATGCTGCCGCCCATGTTCAGGCAGCTTTCGGCGGCGTAAGGATTAAGCCCGCCAACCGGGTGGTTGAGCGCGATACCGCCGAACAGCCTTGCGCTTGTATCGTTGCGGCTGTTTGCAAGCAGCGCTCGAGCTTGCGTCGGCTCATAGTGGCTCTTGATGAGCGCGCCGCCCATACCCTGCGCTTCCAGCTCGTACAGCAGGTCAAAATCGTCGAGTGCGCGCTTAAAATGGGATGGCGCCGTATGTACGTGCAGGTCATATGCGCCCTTGAGCAATTCTCTTGCAGCTTGTCTGTCCATAGTGATCCCTCCCGCAATTCATGGGTGCTTTTTCTGTTAGAGAACGGCGAAGAAGGCCGTAAGCCGCTCGATAAGCTCTGCAAACACCGGGTGATCGTCAAACATAAAGTCGTTGTGTTTGCCGTCGATGAGATAGAGCTGTTTTTCGCAGGACAGTTTATCAAAAAAGAGCTGCGATTCAGAAACCGGGTGCAGCAGATTGTAGCGGCCGTGACCGACAAACATCGGAACCTTGATGTAAGACGCATATTTTTCGGCGTCAAACTCCATGATCGATTTGCCGATCTCCAGCGAGATATCCTGACCGTAATTTTTGACGGTGTACAAACTGCTCTTCACCACGCCGTCGGTGTCAGGGTCAAGCGGATAGAAGTGAAACGGATTGTCAAAAGTCCGCTCGCCGGTCAGAACCATTTTTCTGTCCAGTTCCTCGATCTCCTTTTGCATCTTCACAAAGTCATAGTAAGAATAGACGCTCGCCAGCCATCGGGCGCCGTTATAAAACCCGTTTAGGCCAGCTAAGGCGCGTACGCGGTTATCTACCGCCGCAACCTTTGCAATGGTTGCGGCCGCCATGGCCCAGCCGATAAGACCGACCCTGCCGCCGTCCACCTCGTCGAGCGTTCCGACAAAGGTGATCGCGTTGCGTATATCCTCGACCTGCTCCTCGAGCTTGCAGACGCCCGCGGGGCCGCCGCTCTCCACAAACCCGCGGTAGTCAAAGCCGAACACCGCAAAGCCCTTGGCAGTTAGCGCACGGGCAAATAGCGCCGGATAAATCACATTCAGACCTATATAGCCCGAATTGGCGATGATGCAGGGCAGCTTTTCACCGGGGCGGTAGTCGTCGGGCAGGTATAGGCTGGCTTTGAGTGCATGGGTATTGCTATAAAAGGTTTGACTCGTGGTGATCATCCTGTATTCCTCTTTCTATCTGGCATTATTGGTTCGCCCATTTAGCGCGGCAGCCGGGGATAGCCCCCTTTTTGACAAATATCCCTACCGTGTCGGCAATCTTGTGGGCGGCGCTTGCGTATGGGGTGATTCCCTTGTGCGGCCGAAAGAATGCATAGCAACAAAGCAGGGATAACTGTCGGATTTAAACGTGTGTGAACCGTTAGGCGTCCAGCATAACGGTATTTGGCGTTGAGCGCCGCCCAAAAAGCAGCCCCTTTTATGCGGTATCTGCCGCGCTGTCAGAGCGCTGTGCGACGCGCTTGGCACAACGCGCATTAAGTATGGGACGGATATCAGAGATATTGTGCAAAAAAACCGTCCATTTCAGTACAAATGGCATCGAGACGGGCGTCCTCGTCAAACATCCAGTCGTTGTGCTTGCCGTCGACGTAGCAGAGCTTCTTGGGCTCCTTGGCAAGCCGATAGGCGTCCTCCGCTTCCTCGGGGTCGTGCAGCTCGTTATATTTTCCGTGGCCGATGAAAACGGCACAATCGGGCGAGAGCTTGGGCAGAAGGTCCTGCACATTAAAACGGACAAACGATTCCGCGATGATGCTGGACATCGGGGTCGGGAACGGCTCATTATAATCCTGCTCGATCGCGTCGGTCAGGCCGCCGTTAAGGCCGGTAAGCGTCTTCTCGACATAAAAGTCGCCCGACTCGTCAATATTGGGATAAAACTCATAGGGGTGACGCAGCACCGGGTCGCCGGTGGTTACGCGCTTATATTTGTCCTCTTCGAGGGTGCGCAGCATTTTGTAGAACTTGTCGTTGCCCATGCCCATGCGCATCCAGCGCCGTCCGTCGACAAAAGAATTGAGCGAGGCGACCGCCTTGACCGTCTTGTCGCGGTGAGCGGCGTTGATGCAAACCGCACCGCCGACAGCCCATCCGATCAGGCCGATTTTGTTCGGGTCAACCTCAGGCTGGTGCTTAAAGAAGGTAATGGCGTTATTGACGTCGTCAACCTCCATCTCCAGCGTCGTGTATTTATCCATACCACTGATGCCGCCCGACGGCTTAAAGCCACGGTAATCAAAGCCCATGCAAACATAGCCGCGCTTAGTCATCTGCCGCGCGAACATGGCGGGATAGACCTTATTGAGCCCCGTCCAACCTGAGTTGGCGATAATGCCCGGGCGCTTTTCTCCCTGCTGATAATCGTCGGGCAGATAGATGGTTCCCGACATTTTAGTGCCTTCGCTGTAAAACACAATTTCTCGCTGCTTCATGTGTTTCCTCTCCTCGCATGTTATTGGCGGTTTTGTCCGCAAGTAGATTATAATGTTAAAAAAGGAATATTTCAACCGTTTTTAGATAAAAATATACTTTTTGTCATTCCTCATAAAAAGCAAACGGTGTTTTTGTTCCTTTTAAAGGAACGTTGATTCCTTATTAGCATAATAGCATCGACATAAAACCGGTTCTATTGACTGCGGCCTTGATTTTGCGATATAATATTTACTAATTCGTTATACTGCTAAAATTATGCAACAGCTCGCCGCCCGGCGCGGCCCGCTTCTTTTGAGAAACTGCGAGGTAGCCCCATGAACAACACACACGTTTCCGTGATAGAGCATATTCTTCAGATCAAAGACGTGCTTCCAAAAAAACAGAAAATTCTTTGCGATTTTATCTGTGCCAACTATAATAAAGCCGCGACGATGACCGTTTCTGAGCTGGCCGAAACGGCGGGGGTCGGCACCACTACCGTCATGCGGCTGATGCAGACGCTCAAGTACGATTCTTATAATGACTTTAAGCGCGATTTAATCAGCGCCGCCATCATTCTGGAAAGCGCCATGTACGCCAATATGAAGAAATCTCTGACCAGTCAGGAAGATGCTTCGGGCAATGCCTTTAGCCGCATTAGCCGGGATCTCTCCGAGGTTGCCGCCACCCTGCAAACAGCCCAGAATCTTGCGAATTTTGAGACGACCATTCGACTTTTGCAAAAGGCCGAGTGCATCTATGTTATTGGCTACCGCAGCAGCTATGCCGCCGGGCGCTATTTTGAGGACTCAGTCCGCCTGTTTTTGCCCAACATAAAGCAGTTGGCCACCTCACAGGAGTTTGTGTTTGACAGCTTGTTCTACATGAAGCCGGGCGACGTTCTGTTTGCGATTTCTGACTGGCCCTGCACAAGAAGAACGGTGGAATTTGCTGAAAAATGCCATCAAAAGGGTGTGCCGGTCGCACTGGTGACCAACGCAGCGACAAATCCGATTGCTAAATTTGCCTCGGCTGTTATCAACACCGATTCGCTGGGTGCCAAAACCGGCAGACTGCCCACGCTGCTCGTGGTAGAAGCGCTGGTGCAGGAGCTCGGAAGAAGAGCCTCTCCGCAGTCCATCGAGGCGCTTAACTGGCTGGAAACGATGCTCAAGGAAAACGACATCATCATCTGGGAATAATAAAACGGCGGATATGTGCCGATGATGTTCGGCTCCTTTTCTCCCCTTCGTTTAAATATGCCGATGAATATGAAAAAGCCCGGCTTTCGCCGGGCTTTTTCGATAGGCAGCGCCGCCTGCGGGCGGCAGGATCAGGAGACCGGTGGTCGTTAAACCACATAACCCAAACTGCGCGGAAGAATAAGGCTGATGGAAGGGAAAACGATAATCAACGCTAGTACCAACAAATAGGTTAGATAAAAGGGCAAAAAGCCTTTGATCGATTTTTCAATCGGAATATTTGCAATCGCGCAGCCGGCCCAAAGCGAGGTGCCAACCGGCGGCGTCAGTAGGCCAAGACCCAGTGTAAGTACGACAATAAGACCAAAATGATAGGGGTTGTAGCCGATGGACATCGCCACGGGATACAGAATCGGGGTCAGCAGGATGATCAGAATGCCCATATCCATAAAGCACCCTAGCGCAATCATCATGAGAACCATCAGCAGCATGACAACCGCCGGCTCGCTTGAAACCGCTGTGAGCGCCGCGGCTACTCTCGACGGCACCTTTAAATAAGAAAGCACATAGCTAAAGGCGCTGGAGGTGGCGATAATCGCCATAATGGTGCTCAGCGTTTTGAGAGACTTGAGCAGACAGTTGATGAGCTTGTTAAAATTCATTGTGCGGTAGACCAAGCCGGTAACCAGCAGCGCATATACAGCCGCGATTGCGCCGGCCTCGGTCGCGGTAAAAATACCCGCCGTGATGCCGACAGCGACAATCAGAATAGTTACAAGGCCCAGCACAGCCTCTCGAATGATTTGGATATTCTCTTTCCAAGAGCATTTTTGAGAGGTCGGATATTTCTTTTTGACCGCGATTATGTAGGAACAAACGCAAAGCGCCAGCGTTAGAAGAACGCCCGGGATATACCCGCACATGAACATGGTGCTGATCGATAAACCGCTGCCGGCCGCCACAATATAGAAAATCATATTCTGGCTGGGCGGTATAATGACGCCCTCGACCGAACTTGTGCAGGTAACCGCGACGCTGTAATCGGCGTCATACCCCTCTTTGATCATAGCGGGAATCAGAAAAGCGCCGATAGAAGAAACGTCGGCGATCGACGAGCCCGAGATGCCGCCAAAGAACATCGAAACCACACAGTTGACGATCGCGGTGCCGCCGCGCATGCGGCCGACCAGCACGTTGCAAAATTTTGTCAGCCGGTCGGAGATGCCGCCGTCGGTCATAATCTGCGCCATAATGATAAAGAACGGCACGCACATAAAGGTAAAACTCGTGATTCCGGTCGCCATTTTCTGAAATAGGTTCAGGAATGGAATATCCAGATACAGCGCTGTGACCAGCGCCGAGATGCCAAGACTAAAAGAAATGGGCACACGCAGCGCCATTAAAAAAACCAGCATACCAAACAAGATTGTGGTGCCCATGACGACACTGTTCAAACGGTGCCCCCCCTTTCAATGTTCATTTCGTCCACCGTCTTTTCGTGGTCCGCCTTGGGGCGGTATTCAGACAGCGGCTTGAGCAGAGC
>JAEWBS010000132.1 GCA_023391005.1 Bacillota bacterium
CAAGTCCACTCTTGGATTCCTGTGCAGTAACGGCGGCAATAATAATCACGCACAGCACGATCAGCACAAAACCGCCGACGATTTCTAACATTCCCATTAATATGACCTCCGATTCATTTGAAGCATACACAATGCTTTGACTGGACAATGATAGCATAAAAGTTTCCGCAATGCAACCTTTACGCAAAAATACTTTTTTGTATAAAATTCGCCTAACCGCACATACTAGCAAATGCCGCTCCGGGTTCGGGAAAGCGTTTGCCCCGCACTCGGCCGGCCTGCCCGTTTGGGCAAAAGCTGTCATGTGAATTTTTTCATATGACAGCTTTTTTTATTACGCGCATTAGTGGTTGGTTGACACCGGCATATTAGAGAATGCGCCAAACGCCCACAAAATCAGTTTTGACCAAAATTCCCGGAATCATTCCTGCGGCTCGAGGGTGATCTGAGTCATGATATCCTCCTCGCGCGGCGTATAACCCGCCGAGGGAATCGAACGCGAATAATAATGGTGCGGATTATCGAGCATGCCGTTCTCAAACAGCTTCATGGACGTGAGCACATTTTTGCCCTTGACGGTCAGCGCCTGCACACCGATCGAGTCGCGCGCGGTTTTGGCCGCGATGCGCGCACTGTCCACCAGCAGCACCTTGCCGTTCGTGGCTTTAAGCAGCAGCGTGATATCCCCCTCGGCCGCCAGCATGCCGGTCAGCGGCTCCTTGGTGCTGTAAGCGCCGGTCAGCTTCTTGCGGCGGGTCTTGGTTTCAAAAGAGGCCAGCGTGATCTTGGCGATTTTGCCATTTTCAAAGCCAAAGAACATATAGCCCTTATAGTCGCCGGTCACCGCCATATAGACGGCGTTCTCGCCCTCGTCAAAGCCGAGTTTGGCTGCGATATAGTCGCCGAGCACACTGGCCTTGGTGTCCTCAAAATCGGCGGCGACGGCCTTATAGACCTGCCCCTTGTCCGAGAAGAACAGCAGATGCGACCGGTTGGTGGCGTCCACCGCCTGCACGACCGCGTCGCCCTCCTTGAGCTTGTGCTCGCCCGACATGCGCCACGACTGTGGCGTGATCTTTTTAAAGTACCCCTCACGCGTGAAGAACAGATGCACCGGGTAATCGGGCGCGGCCTCCTGTTCTTCGGTCTCTTCGATCTCATCGTCGAAAATGATCTCGCTCTTGCGCGGCTGTCCGTATTTTTTGATGACGGCTTTGAGCTCCGACGTGATGATTGAGAGCATGCGCGGGCGACTTTTAAGCGTCTCCTCAATATCGGCGATGCTGTTTTTGAGCTCGTCGATCTCCTCGATGCGCTTTAAGATATACTCGCGGTTTAACTGTCGCAGCTTGATCTCAGCGACATATTCGGCCTGTACCTCGTCGATGCCAAAGCCGATCATCAGGTTGGGGATGACCTCGCGCTCCTCCTCGGTCTCGCGGACAATCTTAATCGCTTTGTCGATATCGAGCAGAATTTTAGAAAGTCCTTGCAGCAGGTGCAGTTTCTCACGCTTCTTTTTCAGGTCAAAATACAGCCTGCGGCGGATGCACTCAAGCCGAAACGCCGTCCATTCACTGAGCAGTTCGCCGACACCCATGACGCGCGGGGAAGAGCCTATCAAGACGTTGAAGTTGCAGGAGAAGGCGTCCTCCAGCGGGGTGAGCTTATGCAACCGGCGCATCAGCTTGTCCGCGTCGACGCCGCGCTTTAGGTCCAGCGTGATTTTAAGGCCACCGAGGTCGGTTTCGTCGCGGATATCGGCAATTTCGCGCACCTTGCCGGACTTGACCAACTCGACGACCTTGTCAATGATCGCCTCAACCGTTGTGGTGGGCGGAATCTCGACAATTTCAAGGCAGCCGCTGCTTTTATCGACGCGGTAACGGCTGCGCACCCGCACCGAGCCGCGTCCGGTCGCGTAAATTTTCGCAAGCTCGTCGGCGTTATAAATAATCTGCCCGCCGCCCGGAAAATCGGGCGCTTTAAGCGTGTCGGAAATGACGTGCTCGGGGTTCTTGATCAGCGCAATCGCCGTCTCGCAGACCTCGGCGAGGTTAAAGGGGCAGATGGCGCTCGCCATGCCAACCGCAATGCCGACGTTGGAATTGACGAGAATGCTCGGGAACGACACCGGCAGCAGCGTCGGCTCCTTCATACGACCGTCGTAGCTGTCGACCATATCGACGGCGTCCTTGTCAAGGTCGGCAAACAGCTCTTGGCACAGCAACATGAGCTTGACCTCGGTGTAACGCGCGGCGGCGTAGGCCATATCGCGCGAATAAGCCTTGCCGAAGTTGCCCTTCGAGTCAATGTAGGGGTGTAGCAGCGCCTCGTTGCCGCGCGAAAGGCGCACGAGCGTCTCATAGATGGCCTGATCGCCGTGGGGGTGCAGCTTCATGACCTCACCGACCGCGTTGGCCGATTTCACCCGCCCGCCGTTGAGCAGCCCCATCTTATACATCGTGTAGAGAATTTTGCGATGCGAGGGCTTAAAGCCGTCGATCTCGGGGATGGCGCGCGACACGATGACGCTCATCGCGTAGGGCATGTAGTTGCTGGTCAACGTCTCAGTAATCGGCTGGTCGAGTACAATACCCGCGTTTTCAATCACCGCGTTGCCGCCCGACGCCGGCTTTGCGGCGTCGTCTTTTTTCTTTTTTGCCATGTAGTCTCGCACCCCCTTTACGCCAGATCCAGCTCATCAAGATAAAGATGGCCGTTTTGCGCAATATAATCTTTACGCCCAGAGAGGTTGTCCCCGAGCAGCAGGTCAAAGGTTTCTGAGGTTTTCGCCGCCGCTTCGGGCGTGACGCGAATAAGCCGACGGGTCTCAGGGTTCATGGTTGTCAGCCACATCATGTCGGCCTCGTTTTCGCCCAGACCCTTTGAGCGCTGAATCGTCAGCTTTTGTCCCGCGAGCGTTTCGACGACGCGGTTTTTCTCGGCGTCGGAATAGACAAACCACGTCTTGTCCTTGCCGGTGATCTCGTAAAGCGGCGACTCGGCGATGTAGACATAACCCTCTTCTATGAGCCGCGGCGTCAAGCGGTAGATCATGGTCAGAATCAGCGTGCGGATCTGAAAGCCGTCAACGTCGGCGTCGGTACAGATGATGATCTTATTCCAGCGCAGATTCTCGATATCGAACGAGGACAGCGCCTTGTTCGCCTTGCTTTTGACCTCAACGCCGCAACCTAACACCTTGATGACGTCGGTGATTATCTCGTTCTTAAAGATTTTGTCGTACTCGGCCTTCAGGCAATTTAAAATCTTGCCGCGCACCGGCATGACGGCCTGAAACTCGGCGTCCCGCCCCATCTTGCAGGAGCCAAGCGCCGAGTCGCCCTCGACGATGAACACCTCGCGGCGGGAGACGTCCTTGGTGCGGCAGTCGACAAACTTCTGCACACGGTTGGAGATATCAAGCGCGCCCGCCAACTTCTTTTTGATGTTGATGCGGGTCTTTTCGGCCGACTCGCGGCTGCGCTTATTAATCAGCACCTGCTCGGCAATTTTAAGCGCGTCGTCGGGATTCTCGGTAAAATAGACCTCTAAATTATGCTTTAAGAAATCGGCCATTGCCTCATAGATAAAGCGGTTGTTGATCGCCTTTTTCGTCTGGTTCTCATAGGAGGTCTGGGTTGAGAAGCTCGACGAAATAAACGCCAGACAGGGCTCGATGTCATTATAAGTGATCTTGCTCTCGTCCTTGAGGTATTTATTGTTCGACTTCAGCCACCCGTCGATCTGGTTGACAAACGCGACCTTGACCGCCTTTTCGGGGCTGCCGCCGTACTCAAGCCAACTCGAGTTGTGGTAATATTCGGTGAAGGCCGTCGTGTTGGAAAAACACAGTGACACCAACAGCTTCACGCGATAGTCAGGGCGGTCCTCACGGTCGCGGCCCTTGCGCTCGGCCGACCAGGTCTGTATTGGCGTGATGAAATCCTCCCCGACCCGTTCGGCGAGATAGTCCGAGATGCCGTTTTGGTAGATGAACTGCTCTTCCTCAAACGAGCTGCCGATCTGGTTGCGCAGAATGAACAGGATGTTCGGGTTGACGACCGCCTGACGGCGCACTGTCTCGCGGAAATACTCGATCGGGATGGCGATATCGGTGAAGACGTCGAGGTCGGGTCGCCACTTGATCTTGGTTCCGGTCTGCTTTTTCTTGGTCGGCTCTTTTTTCAGGCCGCCCACGTTCTCGCCTTTTTCAAACGAGAGATTATACTGGTAGCCGTCGCGGAAAATCTCGACCTGCATATATTCCGACGCGTACTGCGCCGAGCAGAGTCCCAAGCCGTTTAAACCGAGTGAGAACTCATAGCTGTCGGCCCCGCCGTCCTTATATTTGCCGCCCGCGTACAGCTCGCAGAAAACAAGCTCCCAATTGAAGCGCTCCTCCCGCGTGTTATAGTCCACCGGGATACCGCGCCCAAAATCTTCGCATTCGATCGAGCCGTCGGCGTAACGCGTCAGAATGATCTTACTGCCGTGGCCCTCGCGCGCCTCGTCAATCGAGTTTGAAAAAATCTCAAATACGGCGTGCTGGCAGCCGTCCAGACCATCCGAACCGAAAATAACCGCCGGGCGCTTGCGCACACGGTCGGCTCCTTTCAGCGAGGTAATGCTTTCATTGGTATATCCCGAAGCAGGCTTCGCCATAAATTTCCCCTTCCTGCATAGTTGTCGTTATATTGTTGACGCCGCGGACGACCCATCCGCCCTCGGCCCAAAAAGGCGGGGCGAAAAGCGCGCTAAAACAACCGGCCCTGCCGGTGCGGCGTCGGTATGAGGCTATCATAGCCTTTTAAGTGGTAAAAAACAGTCAAAATAAAGCGCAAAGAACTGCGCCTTGGTTTATTCTAGCTGGAAATCGTTGCATTTGTCAAGCGGGCCGTGTTATAAGGCCTTTCCCCATTTGACGGAAGAGAGGCCTTTAACATTAGATATATTCTTAAATATCAGCGTCTGTTGCAAAGGCTTCCGAGCCTATCGGCGAAATTGTGACGTAAAGGCGCAAGACGTCGTCGCCTGTGTTTATAACCTGCATGCTTTCCTGTCCGTCAACCTGCATGAGCTCGCCCACTTGCAACACAGTTTCATTGCCGTCCGTAATAACCTTGGCCTTACCCGCCATGACCTGCAGGAGAAGCGTTGATTGCAGATGTGTGTGACTCGGCAGCGTTTCTCCTTTTGCGATATTGAGAACAAAGGCAATGACATTATCGCTTTTGAAAAGCATCCGCTTGGCGATTTTTCTCTCAGGATTATAAAAGTAATCATTAAAAATAAACTTGTTCATTGATATATCCTCCTTTAATTTGAGCCTAAGCTTTAATATACGCCGATAATGCTCAGATATTTTAATGAAAGCGGCAAAACAAAACAACATCCTAAAATGTAATAGCGCTCCTGTGGTTAGGATAACCACAAACATTCCTGCGAAAATATTCTTTATTTTTGGTGAACCACCGGGGATTCGAGCTCAAACCCTTGGTCCGTGCTTTTAAAACGCACTAGTTGGGCCGCTCACCCACCTGCGCAATCAGTCGGTTGACGCCCTGCGCTATACCGGCGTGCTCCGTACGGCTCAAAGCGGGGTCGCTTCGCAGCAGCGCCGCCGCGGCCTGCTGCGCCTTTGAAAACAGGGCGGCATCCTGTGCGAGATCGGCGTTTTCGAGTCCCGGAAGGCCGTGCTGCCGTGCACCCAGAATATCGCCCGGACCGCGCAGCCGCAGATCCTCCTCGGCGATACGAAAACCGTCGTTTGTCGCGGTGATGGCTGCCAGCCGCTCGGCGGTGGACTGGCTTTTGGAATCGGTCACCAAAATACAGTAAGCACGGTGCCGCCCGCGCCCGACCCGCCCGCGCAGCTGGTGCAGCTGAGAAAGCCCGAAACGCTCGGCGTTTTCAATCAGCATAACCGCCGCGTTGGGCACATCCACCCCGACCTCGATGACGGTGGTGGAGACGAGCAGCTGTAGCTCGCCCGACACAAAACGCGCCATGACCCGCTCTTTATCGGCGGGCTTCATCTTGCCGTGCAGCAGGCCGACGGTATAATTTCTAAACGCATCCTCGGCCAGTTCCTTGGCGTAGTCCTCGGCGGCGTGCAGCGGCGGGCCGGGCAGCGCCTGCTGCTCCTCCCCTTGCGCGCCAACCAGCGGGCAAACAATATAAGCCTGCCGCCCCTCGTCGAGCCGGTCGCGGATAAAGCCGAAGGCGCGCGCCCGCTTGGCTGAATCAATGCGGTAGGTCGCCACCGGCGTTCTGCCGGGCGGCAGCTCTTTGATCAATGAGACATCGAGGTCGCCGTACAGAATCAGCGACAGTGTACGCGGTATCGGTGTAGCGCTCATAACCAGCGTGTGCACCGCCTCGCCCTTCGCGGTAAGCGCGGCACGCTGCGCCACGCCAAACCGGTGCTGCTCGTCGGTGATGACCAAGCCGAGCGACGCAAATTCGGTACTGCCTGAGAGCAGCGCATGGGTACCGACGACGACGTCATACTCGCCCGACGCAATCTGTGCATCCTGTGCGCGCCGCGCCGTCGCTTTAAGTGAGCCGGTCATCAGCCCAACGCGGATGCCAAACGGCGTTAGCATCTGCGTCAGAGTTTTATAATGCTGTTCGGCCAGCAGTTCGGTCGGAGCCATCAGCGCGGTTTGCCGATGGTTTTGCCACAGCATATAAGCGGCGGCGGCAGCCACAAGCGTCTTGCCCGAGCCGACGTCGCCCTGAATCAGGCGGTTCATCACATTTCCGGCGGTTAAATCGTGTTGGATATCAACCGTCGCCGCCCGCTGCCCCTTGGTTGGCGTAAAGGGCAGGCTGTCAAAAAAGGCTTGCAGACCGACCGGCTTTAGCGGCGTTGTTTGTTGATCAACGCGTGACGCGCGCAGCCGAAGCATCGCAGCCGAGAAGATCAACAGCTCTTCAAAAAGGATGCGCCCGCGCGCCGTTTCACACTGCGACAACGATTCGGGCGCGTGCACCATGCAGATAGCCGCATCCAGCTCGGGCAAACCGGCGCCTTCACGCAATGCCTGCGGCAGCGATTCGGGCACCGACTCAGACAGAGCGGCGATGGCCCGTTGGATATCCTGCGCGACGACGCGGGAGGACAATCCCGCGCAGACCGAATAGACGGGCATCAGCCGCCCGAGCCAGCGCTCCGGCAAAATCTGCGGCGCGCTGATCTCCCGCTTGAGCAACGTGCCGCCCATGATGCCGTAAAACAAATAGCTTTCCCCTATTTTAAGGGCATCCACCACAAATTTTGTATTAAAAAAGGTGAGCAGCAGGGTTTCTTCACCGTCGCCGGCCTCCACCTTAAAGACGGACAGGCCCTTTCGGATCCGCTGCTCACGCGATTTTTTGAAAACTACGGCGCGTATAACGCAGGGCTTGCCAACCTCGCACCGCGCAATCTCAGAAATTTGTGTCAGGTCGATATAGCTTCGCGGCAGGTGCAGCAAAAGCCGATGCACACTGTCAATACCGAGCTTTCGATAAAGCTGCGCTTTTTTATCACCAATACCGCTGATGCGGGTCAGATCGTCATCCAAAGCCAGCCCCATCGCGCGCCCTCCTCCCTACGCCTATCTATTATTGATTATCTAAAATGCGTTTATTAATGCCCGGCATCCCGGTTTTTAGCATCCCCATAGCATTTTACACAAAGCTCCTTGCCTTTATATGTCACAAATACTGCCCTACCACAATCAGGCGTTTCACATACTTTATCAGGATTGGTCACAAGATGCTCTTTTGGGGATGGCTTCGCCTTTTCTGGCGCCTGACTTTCGCCGGTACCCTCGGGCTGTGACGCGAGTTGTGTTTTCACGGCGGCCGTACTGGCACGGTCTTTCCAGATATTTTTTACGTCGCGATTGGACAGCCACTCAAATGCACCGCCTGCTAAAACACCGATAACAAATACAAATGCAAAAATTGCGATTACTCTTTTCACTTTCAGGCACCTCAATTTAATTATATTGTGACTGTTTTAACAGCACAACTGCTAAACATTGCATTTATATTTTACATGCTTTGCCTAATAAGAGCAACATGGCGGACGGAGATATCAAAAATTTTCATCCTTTTAAACGCTTTTAAAACGCTTTTTTATGTCCAGTAGCACCCTACGACTAGATATTTAATAATTTTTTGTAGCTTATTGACAAACGCCTCCGCAGTTGATATACTAGACAAGCATCATTTGAGCCACTAGCTCAGTTGGCAGAGCATTTGACTTTTAATCAAAGGGTCCGGGGTTCGAATCCCCGGTGGCTCACCAGTTTAAAACCGCGTCAGAATCACATCTGACGCGGTTTTTTCGTTGTGTGGCAATAACGTTTTAGCCCAATATGTTATACTGCCCCGACTTTTCAACAGATTGCCGCACTAGACAACGGCCCGGCGGCGTGCAAAGCTATATTGCCACGCCACGACGACTGCCAGTATTACAAAGCCGCCGACATCGGTCCAAAATCCGGTGTCGATCAACAGCAGTGCACCCACAAACAGCAGGGCGCGCAACGCGATGTTAATGCGGGCAAACAGATAGCCCTCAACGGCTGCGCCGATCATAAAGACCCCTACGCAGGCGGCAAGCGTCACCCAGATGCCCTCCAGCAAGGTTGTGTTAATCAGCAGCAGCTGGGGGGAATAGACGAACATATATGGCACGATAAATCCGGCAATAGACAGCTTAACCGACTGCAAGCCCGTCTTGACGGCATTGCCGCCTGAAAGTCCCGCAGCGGCAAAGGCAGCCAGCGCGACAGGGGGTGTGATGTTTGCAAACATCGCAAAATAGAAAGCGAACAGATGCGCCGCCATTTCAGAAACGCCTAGCTTTGCCAGTGCGGGCGCGGCAATGGTCGCGGTGATGATATAGGCCGGAATAGACGGCAGCCCCATGCCGAGAATCATGCAGGTGATCATCGAGAAAACCAGCGTGAAAATCAAGCTCTTGCCGCCCAGCGCAATAATGGCGTTGGCCATGTTGAGGCCGAATCCGGTCTTGGAGGAAACGCCGATAATCATGCCGACGCAGGCGCAGGCAATCGCCACAGCTACGGTGGATTTGGCCCCTTCCGCCAGTGAGTCGATGATATCCTTCAGGGTCATGCGGGTAGATTTTCTGAGCATCGATACCAATATCGTGACAATAATCGTATAAAATGCCGAGAAGATCACGGTGGTGCCTGAAAAGAACAGCATAATCAGCAAGAACGCAATCGGGATCAGCAGATGTCCCTGCTCCTTCATGATGGCGCCGGCACGGGGCAGCTTATCCTTAGAGAGGCCCAGCAGCCCATCCTTCGAGGCGCGAAGCTGAACCTGCACGAGAATACCGGCGTAATACAGCAGTGCGGGAACCGCCGCGCACACAATAATCTCAGAATATCTGACGCCCAGCATTTCGGCCATAATGAACGCCGCCGCACCCATGACCGGCGGCAGAAGCTGGCCGCCGACCGAAGCAGAGGACTCAACAGCGCCCGCAAATTCAGCCGAATAGCCGGTTTTTTTCATCAGCGGAATGGTGAATGCGCCGGTGGTCACCACATTGGCGACCGCAGAGCCGTTGATCGAACCCAGCAGGCCGGAGGCGATAACCGATACCTTCGCGGGGCCGCCCTTGGTGTGTCCGGCCAGCGCCAGCGAAATATCATTAAAAAACTTGCCCATGCCCGACTTGTTCATAACCGCGCCGAAAAGGATGAACAGGAAGATATAGCTTGAAGCAACGCTGACCGAGGTGCCGTAAATGCCCTCGGTGTTCGCAAAAAAGTGATTGGAAAGCGACGTCCAGGTATAGCCGCGATGCGCGAACATCCCCGGTAGCCCACGCCCCCATAAGCCGTAGGCAATAAAGATCAGGCTCAAGATCGGCAGCGCCCAGCCGCCACAGCGTCTGGCTGCCTCGAGCACCAGCACAACAAGCAGCGTCGCCATGATCAGATCCATCTGATTGGGTCTGCCCGCACGTTCAACCACCCCGATAAACTGGGTCCAGACATAGATCGGGGCCGCAAATGACAGTGCGACCAAAATCCAATCGTACCACGCAACCGCTTTTTTAAATTTGGATTTTGCCGAAAACGGATACATGATAAAGGTAAGCGCCAGCATCATGGCAACATGCAATGAACGATGCTTGAGCGTCAAGGGCGGGCCGAAGGCGGCTGTATAAAGGTGATAAAGCGAGACGAGCACCGCCAACCAATAAAGCGCCTTGCCCACACCCCCGCCAAGCTTTCGGGTCGCGGACTCCTTATCCAGCGATTCGATAAGCTCCTGCTGCTGTGCGCTTAGCTGACCGTCGGTTGGAATATTGATGATTTCGTCGGCTAGGTCGATGCTTTTATGGTCAGGGGCTTTATTTGCCACGAAAAAATCTCCCTTCAATTATGAGTCTGAGCCGGGTATGCTCCGGCAGGCGTTCGCCGCTTGTAAGCAGTACGTCGTTAATCCTGATATCGCGGACGGCATAGTGCGAATTAATCCAAACAAATTCGCCAAATACCTGCCCGATATCCTCCATGTAAATCAGCCCGTTCTCGACACGGCAGGTCTTGCCCTTATTCTCGGGAATGCCCGCGCCGAACGCCGGAAAGCTGATGGTGTCCAAAATCAGCGTGTTGTCGGGTGCTATGTGATAATATTCGTTCCACGGTATTTTTTCAAGCGAGTGCATCCATCCGAAAAACAAACGATCACCCGCTTTGGCCGGTACTTCAATATAGATCTCGCCGGTTTTCCAGTCGGATATCCGCAAAACAGTCTCGGACGCCCAACTGTACCAGGCAAATACGCCGACTGACAAAAGAATACTTAATACCGCGGAGAAAACGCCGAAACGTTTTCTCCGCCTGTTATTAAAGGACCATTTCTCAACGTCGATCATACGCAACTAGCTGACGGCAATGCCCTTTTCGGCGTAATATTTAATCGCGCCGGGATGCAGCTGTACCGAGGTGCCCTTAATGCCGCGCAGAGCTGTTTCAATCGTAATTTCTTTTTTGGCTGTCGCATGGGAGGCGCCGATCGCCTCAAGGCCCTCCGCAGAATAGAAGCCTGCGAGCATATCGTAGACGACCTCGTCGGACAGATCTTTCGAAACGAGCATGATATTCATAACGGCGGCGGTTGTCGTGTCTTCCTTGGTGCCGTAAACGTCCTTCGGAATGCTCCACTCGACATAGAACGGATATTTGGCGACCAAATTCTTGAGTGCCTCACCCTCGACAGGAACAAAAACAATCTCCTTGGTGACGCCAAGCTCCTTAATGGTTGCGTTGCCAAGACCAGAGGTCACAAACGCGACGTCGCACTGGCCGTTCTTCATCTGATCAATCGCCTCGCCGTAAGAGAGATAATCAACCTTGCAGTCGTTATAGGTCATGCCATGCGCCTCAAACATCATTCTGGCGTTGAGCTCAACACCCGAATTCGGCGCACCGACGCCAACCTTTTTGCCCTTCATATCCTCAAATTTCGTAATGCCCGAGTCGGCGGTCGTTACAATCTGGCAAACGTTCGGCCACAGGCCCATCATGGCACGCAGATCGGTCGCGGGCTCCTTGCCCTCGTAGGCGCCGAACGCCTCGACCGCCTGAATGACCGAGTCGCTCATCGCGATGGCCAATTCGCCCTGTCCGGTCAGGATGGCGTTGATATTCTCGGCTGTAGCCCCCGTCGCAGTGGCGGAGGTTTTATAGCCCATATCGCCGAGCACCTTTGAAAAAGCGCCGCCAATCGGGAAATAAATGCCGCTGGTCGGGCCGGTGAGCACGGTAATAAACGTCTTGCTCCGATCAACCGCGGGAGCCGAGGGAGCGGCCGCCGACTCTGGGGGTGCCGTCGAAGCAGCCGCAGGAGCCGAAGAGGTTCCGCCACAGGACGCCAACGCGGTGATAAGCATCAGTGTGAGTGCCAGTGCAAGAAATTTTTTCATGATAATCCTCCTATTTATGTTTTTGATCCAAAGCACATCCGTCTTTATAGGTACAACAGACAAACCCAAAAAACGCATAATAATTCTTTTTATATGCATTTAATTTAAAAGGCCGATTGAAGGTAAGCTGATAAACGCTAACCCAATCGACCTCATCGTCTGTTGGCTATGAGCAAATTGTACTACGATATAACCAAAATGTAAATACTATCTATAATTTTCTACATATTAATGACACTTTTCATTAATATGTTAAATTATTCCTACTATATTTTATAAAATACCACTATTTGGTTGTGATCTTTTTCTAAAATATTTTATTGTTTTTTGTCTAAATATGCAGGCTATAATGTAAGTCCATTTCATTTATATCCGGCTGACGGCTGACTGGGGCAATAAAATAAGAGCAAAAATAGCGGCCTTCTGCTGAAAACAGCAGAGGGCCGCTATAAAAATATAACCTAAAGCACCAGCATACCCCTGAGGGGACATGCGTCAGCCGCCAAAGGAGATGGGCTGCTCCTGCGTCACGCGCAGCTTAAACCGAGAGATCTCTTTGAGCAGCATATCCGCCTGTGCCGAAAGCTCCTCGCTGGCCGCCGCGCTTTCTTCAGCGGTTGCCGAGCTGTTCTGAACCACCGTCGAAACCTGTTCAACGCCCAGCGTGATTTCAGAAATGGCGGTGGACTGCTGCTCGGATGCCGTTCTAATCTGGGCAACCGCGGCGTTGACATTCGCCATCTGCACCGATATCTCACCGAGCGCCCGCGCCGTATCGTTGGCGATATTTGAACCGGCCTCAACCCTTTTAATCGAACCGGCGATAAGCCCGGCGGTTTGCTTGGCTGCTTCAGCCACCTTTGCTGAGAGTATGCGAACCTCGTCAGCCACAACCGAGAAGCCCTTGCCGGCCTCTCCTGCGCGCGCGGCCTCTACCGCGGCATTCAGAGCCAGAATATTGGTTTGGAAGGCGATGCTGTCCACCACCTTGATAATCTTTGAAATTTCGTCGGATGACGCGTCAATATCCTGCATGGCCGTCAGCATCTGCTGCATCTGCGCATTACATTGCGAAACCTTTGCGGTGGTCCCGGCGATATGACCGGACATCTCGTTGACGCGCTCAGTATTGTGGTTGACCTCGTCGGATATTTTTGCGGCCGACGTCGACAGTACCTCGATGGTACCCGCCTGCTCGGTCGCACCCTGCGCAAGCATCTGCGCGCCGTCCGCAACCTGACCCGAGCCGCTGTTGACCTGCATTGCGGAGGTTTTGATGACCTCAAACAACATATTCATAGAATCGAGAATTTTATTGACCGAATCCGAAATCGGGGCAAAATCGCCCTCGTAGCTTTGAAGCGGAGCCATCGAAAGATCGCCCTGCGAGATTTTAACCAAATAATCGGACATTTCGTTGACGATACCCTGCAGCGTCAAAAACACCGACCGCAGCGATGCCGCGAGCTGCCCCATCTCGTTTTTGGATTCGTACACAATCTGTTCGCTAAGCTTGCCGTGCGCAAAGTGATCAGCCACGCGGACAAGCTCGTCTAAGGGCTTGCTGATCGCCCGTGGGATGCTGATGCACAGAACAATCGAAACCAGCAGCCCCAGAGTCAGAACCCCCAGCAGCGCGACCGACAGCAGCATAAACAAGCGCTGATTGGCGTTGCTTTTGGCCAGCGCGTCACGGTTGCTGTTCTCAAAGCACTGGTTTAGCAATTCGGTCAGCTTGTCCCCCGACCGAATGCCCAGTGCCAGTTGAACCTTGGCCGTATCGGGGTTTAGATCCGACGCCAGCTTCAACGCCTTTTCAAATACCGGGAAAAATTCCTCGGTGTAAACCTTATTGGCCTGATTGACAATATCCAGCGCCTCTTGAGTGGGCGAAGCATTCAAAAAATTTTGCTGATGCTCTAAATAAAGCGCATTGCATGTCTGCATGCTTTCGGTAATGCGCAAAACCTCCATATGATTTTTATAATTGACGATTGCGTAGCTGACCTCGCCCCGAATGCGCTGCACCGTTTCGACCATCTTTGAAATATCGGCCAAGGGCTTGGTCTGCTGCTCATACAGAGATTTATCCGCAGCGCTGATCTGAGCCATTCCAAAAATTCCAAGGCCGCCGATAATCATCTCAAGCAAAATAACAGCCACAAAACCACTGATGATGCGCCGCGAAATTTTCATATCACGGATACTAATGCGAAAGATTTTTATTTTTGTTCTTGTCTTGGGATTGTTTTTCATGGTATTCAGACTCCCTGCCCGATTTATTTTAGCTGCGACTATTCACCCAAAATGTTACCAAAATCGGTACATTTTGTACAATTTGGTCATTATTATGATACTAAGATGACTAGATTATAATATTATTTCTAAAGTATGTCAATAATGCTAAAATATTATTTCAAATTGTCGTTAAATAAAGAAATTACTGAAATTCGCCGTTATTCTGCGCCCTAACAGATGAAAATTCTGGCAGAACCGCCTATGGCAAAACCCATAGGCTATTGTACGGTACATACTTTAGCGGTATAATGCTTATCAGCATTAAAACAAACGGGAGACGTTATGAATAATCATTTTTTATCGGGCATGCGAGCCGCCGTGCCCGCCTGTCTTGGCGTGGTGCCGGTCGGCATTTCGATTGGCCTTTTGGCGGTCCAGGCGGGGTTCTCGGGTCTTGAAGCCATCTTGATGTCCGCCATGGTGATGGCCGGATCGTCGCAGCTTTTGGCCATCAGTATGGTAACTCAGGGAGCGGCGATGTCCGCGATCATTCTAGGCACCTTTTTTATTAATCTGCGGCACCTTGTCATGAGCAGCTCGGTCATGCGGCGCGTCAAAGGCACCACGCTCCCCCAGCGGTTGGCCGGCGCTTTTGCGCTGTGCGACGAATCCTTTGCCATCTATGCGCTTTCTAAGGATGACAGCTACCCCTTTTTGCTCGGTGCGAACACCGCGCTGTATGGCACCTTTGTCATCAGCACGGTCGTTGGCTGCCTGATGACCGGCTTTCTGCCGCAAATTGTGATTGACAGCTTCGGCGTGGCTTTCTACGCAGCCTTTTTAGGGCTGCTGCTCCCCAGCGTCAAACACAATGCACGGTTGATTGCGCTGGTGCTGACAACGGCGGCGCTCAATTGGCTGTTGCAGCGTTTTCTTCCGGCGAGCTGGTCGGTGATTCTGGCCATGGTGCTCGGCGCGCTCATCGGCGTATTTTTCATCGAGGATCAAGCCACACCGGCGAGGGAGGAGGCCGCATGAACTATCCGATTATTCTGCTGATACTCGGAATGTCCGTTGTAACCTATATCCCCCGCGCGCTGCCCGCCGTGATAATTGACCGGTTAAAATTCAACCCTAAGGTCGAAAATTTCTTGCGGCTAATTCCCTACACAGCCATGGCGGCCCTGATTTTTCCGGGTATTGTGGCGGTGGATAGCAGCCGCCCCGAGATCGGGCTGGCAGGCGGTACGATCGCCGGTATTTTGGCATGGTTCAGATGTCCGGTCATCGTCTGCGTTGTGGCGGCAATTGCGACGGATATGTTGCTGTATTCGGTCATGTGACACCGTGTGTGCCGCCCCGTTGCCTTCGGTACTTAATAATAATAACATTTCGCCCAACGACAATTGCCCCCATTATTAGGCAGCAGGCCATACTGCCTAATAATGGGGGCAATTTAAATAGAGAGCTTTGCTTTGGGGTGCTTTTCTAAAGCTATGCTTGAGCTAAAAATCTTTTGTTCAGGGCTAGGTGCATTCATTGTAGCGCCGTGTAGACCATGCACTATAAGCGCACGAGCACACGCGTTATCTCCCCGCCCTTTGATGGGCTTTTCCTCACACCTTGATTTTGATGTGTGCCATTTTTGAGAAAAGGCGCGCAATCTCAGGGCCAAACCAAACGCTAAAATTTTTCAAGCTCTCGTAAAGCGCATTATCTGGTATCCCTTCCGATAGCCCGCACCTATGTCCCCGTCAATATTTCTCCTGATTTATATCAGCGTTCAACGAAAATCCGGTGCTTTCGTTGAGACTGCTGTAAGAAAACACGGCATCATGGGCCGACCGCGCTTCCTCTCTGAGCTGAAAGCGTCCCACGAGATTTTTCATCATCTGTGCCTGACCGCTAAGCTCCTCGCTGGCCGCGGCGCTCTCTTCGGCAGTCGCCGAGTTGGTCTGCACCACCGCCGAGATTTGTTCTACGCCTGCCGTAATCTGTGTGATGGCGTACGACTGCTCCTCAGATGCTTTTGCAATCTGCCGGATCGTTTTATCCACCGTCTCGGACTTGGCGACCACCGCGCGCAGTGAATCGGCCGTTTCGGACGCGTGTTTAGTGCCATTTGCTACAGCGCTGATCGCCCCTTCGATCAGTCCGGTGGTGTTTTTCGCCGCTTCGGCGCACTTTCCGGCAAGGTTACGCACTTCATCCGCCACCACGGCAAAGCCCTTTCCGGCGTCGCCCGCGCGGGCGGCTTCCACCGCCGCGTTCAATGCGAGAATATTCGTCTGGAAAGCGATGTCGTCGATTGTTTTGATAATTTTACCGATCTCGGTGGAAGCGCCCGCGATCTCGTTCATCGCCGACATCAGCGCATCCATATGTGCGTTGCTTTCTTTGACGCCGGTTCCGGCCTCGTCAGAAAGACGGTTGGCCAGCGCCGCATTCTGGGCGTTTTCTTCGACCCGCTGCGAAACTTCCAACAGCGTTGCCGACAGCTCCTCGACCGAGCTGGCCTGCTCGGTGGCGCCCTGACTGAGCGCCTGCGCGCTGACAGAGACCTGATCCGATCCCGCCGACACCTGACCGGCCGCTGTATCAATCTCGGCAAGGGTGCCGCTCAGATTGCGGTTGATGCCGCGAATAGCCAGCAGAATATTGTGATAATCGCCGACATAGTTGTCCTCATACTGGGTGGCAAGGCGGAAATTCCCCTTGGACATCTCGCCAAGCAGATAGCTCACATCCGAGATGATCATCTTCAAGCGCTCCGACATCTCGCCAAACGCTCTGGTTAGGATGCCGATTTCGTCTTCAGAACGCACATCCACATGAATATCCAGCTCGCCGCTAACGATTTTTTCAGCTGCCGTCACCACCCCGTTGAGGGGGCTTAGCATCCGCTTTAAAAGAAAGATGACCGAAACGATAATAAGCGCAAGGGCAGTCAGGGCGATGCCGACCATCATCGTAATCAGGCGGATGACCGCCTTGTCAAGATCGGATTTCTGTAGGGCGGTGGAGGACCACCACGTCTCGGCCCCGGCCTCAATAGGATAGTAATACTGCAGCACGGTGGCGCCGTTGTTGTTGGATTCAAAACGAAAGGCGTTGCCCGCCTGCATTTTTTCATGAACTTGGCGATAGACTTCGCTGCCCAGAACGTCCTGCAGCGACGTGCCGACCAAGTCCTTCGATTTGCTGTCGTACACAATGGTGCCTTGTGCTGTCAGAATATCGGTGGACAACGTGGGGTATTTTTCGTTTTTGGCGTTTTCATTTTCAAAACGGTCGACATCGACGTCCACCACAATCACGCCTTGGGTTTTGCCGCCCGATACAATCGGAAAGGACGCCGTGATCATCGTAATATCCTGTTCAACGTAAGGCTCGGTGAACACCACCTTTTGACTTGCTGCCGCCGGGGCGTAATAGTCCTGCTGGCTGTAATCGGCATGGGCGCCCTCGGACTCTACCGTCTTATTATTGGCGTTCTCTTTATTGATGTAGAGCGAATAGTCTTTAACGGTGGGATCGTAGGCATAGGGCTCAAACATGGCGCCGATGCCATAAATATCGGGATTATTCTTAACAATCGACCAAGCGTTATATAAAATATAATTTTCTACCTCATAGTTGATATCGATGAGATCCGCATCATAAGCGACACTTTTTTGTGTGGGAAAAGGCACCTTGTTCCCCTCTTCATCCACGGCCTGTGTGGCAAGCATTTTGTCATACCGCACATAGGAATCCTCAAGATAATCCTGAAGATTGTGCGCGACATTTGTCGCGTCGTCAAATATGCCCTGCATAATAATCCCGTTTTGTGCTGAAATACCTGCAAATTCATCGTCAACCGCACTGGTTAATTCCTTGCCGGCCGATATGGCCGACATCGCAATGAGTATGGCCAGCGCAATTGTCAGGATTATTGCAATTGCCAGAGATGTTTTGGTGGCTAATTTCATTTTCTTGAGGTTCATGTCATTCTCCTTTAATTTGATGTCTTATGAGCGCGTGCTGTTGTGTTATACGCAATTGTATAAAGCTGGTACCAATAAAAGATGTGCTATGAAGGTGATGACCCTTTTTAACAAAAAGGTACACCTATATGGCATAAAAATACTGTGCCAATGGTTATATAAATGTAATAAAAACTCTGAAACTAATACCAAAGTTCGATTAATTCTTGTTGTAATTTGTCGAATTGTAGTTTATGATGTATAAGTTAATATATAAGAAATTTTTTTGTTATAAAGGTGTACCTTTTTATCATTCATTGCTTTTTGCAATAATTTTGACGTCTCTCTGCCATAATAAAAGGTAGGGAGGTTTTTTATGAAGACGTTTTATGGATATATGCGCGTATCTTCGTTGGACCAAAATATTGGCAGGCAAAAGAAAGAGCTTTTACGCTGGGGTATTCTTGAGAAGAATCTGTTTTGTGACAAATTGTCAGGAAAGGATTTTAACCGCCCGCAATACCAAAGACTCAAACGCAAGCTCAAGGATGGCGATGTGCTCGTCGTAAAAAGCATCGATCGTTTGGGCCGAAACTATGACGACATACAGGACGAATGGCGTGAGATTGTCAAAAGCAAAAAGGCTGATATCGTGATTTTGGATATGCCGATTCTCGATACCCGAACAAACAAAGATTTGATCGGCACCCTGATTTCAGATATCGTCCTACAGCTTCTGTCGTACGTCGCGCAGGCCGAACGGGAGAATATCCGGCAGCGGCAGGCGGAAGGAATTGCGCTGGCAAAAGCGCAGGGAAAGCATTTAGGACGTTTTCCGACGCCAATTCCCGAGGACTTTTACCCTGTCTATGAAAAATGGATGCAACGTTTTTATACGCTGGAAACCGCCAGTCAAAAGCTGGGCGTTACAGTCAGCCAATTTCGTACCATGATTAAAAAGCACACAAGATCGCTCGCACGCAAAGAGCCCGAGTGAAAGCGGTTGCATACCGTATGGAGTCATACCATCACTTTTGTGATGCGGCTTTGCCACCGCGCTTTTTAGACACCTCACGCACGGGCTGCCGCGGAAAAAAGGCAATATTTGAAGATGGGGCCGCCACCTGAGCCGCCGCCCCAACGCATCGACAAAACAGACCTCCCCCGGCGGGGCAGGTCTGTTTGGCGTTATTATGTAAAGCAAAAGAAGAAGCTGTGCCATTATTCGGGCGTAGCTGATGCGGCGCGGGGTTTGGCCGTGCTAATCCCTTATATAACATGCTGGAGGACGCAGAAGATATTTTTTATCAAGTGAGAAAAAGTCAATTTGACATCAATAATAATATTGGATACAATGTTATTTGCAACATAGTCAGAGGAGGTTTTGTTTATGTACACCTGCGCAAACTGTGCGGTTTTAGCTTGCGGAAGTCCGGACCACGACAAAATGCCGGCCAACTGTCCCATGCGCAATGAATCCACGATGAATAACGCCTTTAATCAATATGACGATAATAAAGCGTTCTATATCGCCTCCTCCGAGATAGAGGGCATCGGATATGGCAAATGGCCCCGCTTGCGTGAGGTCGTCGAGTTCTGCAAGCGTATGAACTATGAAAAAATCGGCATGGCGTTTTGCAGGGGGTTACGGCAAGAAGCCAAGGTGATCAACCGTATTCTTACGGAGAACGGCCTACAGGTTGTATCGGTCATCTGTAAAACAGGCGGCATCGCCAAGGAACAGGCCGGTATTCCGCAAAACAAAAAAATCAATCCCAACGCTTTCGAGCCGATGTGTAACCCCATCGCTCAGGCCCAGCTGCTCAATGACCAGAATACCGAGTTTAATATTGCAGTTGGATTGTGTGTGGGTCACGACTCGCTGTTTTTTAAATATTCTGAGGCGCCGGTGACGGTATTAATTGCCAAGGACCGCGTTTTGGCGCATAATCCGGCGGGCGCGGTTTACTGTGCCGACGGGTATTTTAAAGCAAAGCTATCATCGCGGGAGGCGTAACCGTTGGAGAAGATAGGAAACCGCCAGACCAAAGACCGCATTGCCGACATGCTGCGGGAGGAGATTCTGTCCGGTCGCATGGCAGACGGTACGGAGCTGACACAGGAGCAGTTGGCCGACCGGCTTGAGGTGTCTCGCATGCCCGTGCGTGAGGCATTGCAGACCTTGGAACTCGAGGGCTTGCTGCTTCGGCTGCCAAACCGCCATATGCAGATTGTTGGCTTAAATAAAAAGTCCGTATCCCAAAATATGCGGCTCGTTGCGGCGGCTGAGCTTGAAATTGCTATGATTATTCTCGAGCAGGCGCATGACCCTATAAAAGCCAATTCCAGTGGAGATTCTGAGCATTTTCATCGATGGCTTTTACAGCATATTGAGAACCCCTATCTTGTGCAGACCTATAAACGACTGCTAAACGGCTATCCGCTATACATTTTAAAGCATGCCAAATCCGATAGGTTCACCGCGCAAACACAGATGATCTGCGACGCGTTTAACCGCCGCGACGCAGCGGCGCTCACCCACGCTATACGACAATATTATGCGGACATGGCCGCCGAAATTATCAAGCGCTCCGAAGGAGATTTGTAATGAACAATTTAAAACCGATCAAGCTGCTACCGGCGCGTGAACGCGTTGCGTCGGTGCTGCGCAAAGCCATTCTGTCCAAAGAGCTGACCGAGGGTACCGTTATCACGCTGGATGGAATCGCCTCTCAGCTTGAGGTATCCAGCACGCCGGTGCGGGAAGCGTTTCAGATATTATCGCGCGAGGGGCTGATCAAGCAGCGCCCAAACAAAGGAGCCGAGGTGCTGGGTATCAGCCCGAAATTCATCCGGGACCATTACGAAACCCGCGCCGTTTTAGAAGCCGCCTGCGCGGCGGCGGTCTGCCGCAACGGAGCGGATATCTCCGATATTGAAAATGCCTTTAATAAAGGATGGGAGGCGATCGAAGAAGCGAACTTCTCAATCTATTCCAACTATAATCAGGCCTTTCATTTCGCCCTGTGGGAAGCGGCGGGCAACGACAAAATTAAGGCCCTGCTGTCTGAGATGTGGAACGGTCTGTCGATGGGACACAAGGTAACCGAAGAGGAATATGCCAAAATCTCGGTCGCGGAGCACCGGCAGATTCTGGACGCCGTGCTTGCGCGGGATGCGCAGACGGCGCAGCAGCGGATGCACGCGCATATTATGCGAAGCCTTGAAAGCATTATGACACACTTTGAATGAGCGCCGACTTGCGAGCGTCGGCACGTTCTGCTTATCAATAGAACGGTAGCCCAACTGCTTGTACAAGACAAACACCGCTTTATAGTCAAACCATAAGCGCCTATATGATTTCTTTGACACTGCTATGATAAAGTAGTCCGCCGGGCCGCCTGTCTTTTCTGCCACGCTTTTAAGCAGCGTTGTATCTGTGAAACACCAATGACCTCCCTTAGCTTTTGATTGGCATTTTACGCCATAGGCATACGCTTTTAGCAGTTGTGTTAAAAGGATAAAAGGTGTTTGGCGCTGCCGCGCAAGAACGGCCCCCAACCCCAACCCCCTGGCCCCCACATGGGACCGAGGGGAACGGTGGAGCCGCAGCGGGCATCCATGCCGCCCGCTGCGATCAGCGCAGCCGTTCGACCGCGAGCGCGCATAGATGCGAGCGATCAGCCCCCCCTGAGGGGGCTTAAAGAAATACGGTTCTAGGTGATTGTAGGCCCTACGTGATAAAGTTGACTACCCACGCACCGTTAGTTGGGCGCGCATCCAGACTCGTTACGTGATTATGCGCGCCAATTATGTTGTTCGGCCTCTTGGGGCACGGTGGCGCTTCCATCGCGCCGCCGTGCGGGTAGATATGAAATAAGTACAGCGCGGCTGAAACTAGTTCTCCAAGGTGCCCACGCCATTGAGAACGCGCATGGAAAAAAGCTTATCCAAAGCTGTATATCAGTTTTTACAATGCGTGTGCGCCGACTTGTTAGAGTCAGCGCACGCATTGTTGTTTTTGTCGAAATTCGGTCTACTTCCATTGTTTGCTTTGCCGAATCTCGGTAAATTGATTGACGCGATAAAACGAAAGTGTTATTATAGCATCAACAAATGGATACATTATCAATTATCATTAATAACAGATAATTTGAGATGTATCTAATGTCAGTCTGCCCGATGGGCAAGCTGTTAAAACATATTTTGAGGAGGCAACCGTATGAGTCCAGTAGCAATCACTTTAATCTTTCTAGCTTTTGCGATTGTGATGTTCGTCTGGGAAAAGATTCCGCTCGCCCTCACCTCCATGATCGTCTGTATCGGCCTGATTATGACCGGCGTGCTCGACCCCAAGACGGGGTTTGCAGGCTTTGTCAACACCAACGTCATCCTGTTTGTGGGCATGTTCGTGGTTGGCGGCGCGCTGTTTGAGACCGGCATGGCCAACAAGATTGGCGGTCTTGTCACACGCTTCGCCAAAACCGAGCGTCAGCTCATCGTCGCAGTCATGACCATCACCGGCTTGATGTCGGGCTTTTTGTCCAACACCGGCACCGCTGCCGTGCTGATCCCCGTCGTGATCGGTATCGCCGCAAAATCCGGCTTCTCCCGCTCCCGCCTGCTGATGCCTCTGGTCTTCGCGGCGGCAATGGGCGGCAACCTCTCGCTCATCGGCGCGCCCGGCAACATGATCGCCCAGTCGGCGCTCGAGCCGCTCGGTCTCAAGTTCGGTTTCTTTGAGTACGGTCTGGTCGGCCTTCCGATTCTGGTAGCCGGCATCATCTACTTTGCGATTTTCGGCCACCGGCTGCTGCCCGCGGCAAAAGGCGCTACCGACAGCGTCTTCGACGAGCAAATTGATTACAGCAGCGTCCCCCAGTGGAAGCAAACCCTCTCGCTGGTTATTCTGGTGGTTACCGTCATCGGCATGATCTTTGAAGAGCAAATCGGTATCAAGCTGTATGTCACCAGCAGCATCGGCGCGATTCTTCTGGTTCTGACCGGTGTTATGTCTGAAAAGCAGGCCTATAAATCGATCGATTTGCAGACCATCTTCCTGTTCGGCGGCACGCTGGCGCTTGCGAGCGCGTTGGAATCTTCCGGCGCAGGCGCGGTGATCGCCGACACGGTGATCGGCCTGCTCGGCGAGCAAGCCTCCCCCACAGCGCTGCTGTTCGCGGTGCTGCTGATCTCCTCGGTGCTGACCAACTTTATGTCCAACACCGCCACGACCGCACTGCTTGTTCCGATCAGCCTCTCGATTGCGACCGGCATGGGCGCCGACCCGCGCGCCGTGCTGATGGCAACGGTTATCGGCGGCTCGATGGCCTACGCCACGCCGATCGGCATGCCCGCCAACACGATGGTGCTTGCCCCCGGCGGATATAAATTCCGCGACTACACCAAGGCCGGCTTGCCGCTGATGGTAATCGCGTTTATCTTGAGCATGATTCTGCTCCCGATCTTCTTCCCGTTCTTCCCCAACGCATAATAAAACCATAGATACTTAGGAGGAATACGCCCAATGAATAAAGAACAAAGCGTTCGCAGCATGACCGATATCATGAGCAAGTTTGTTGCCTTCGTAGGCAAAAAGCTGCCTGACGACGTCGAGACAAAGCTTGCTGAGCTGCGCGGCAAGGAGACCAGCGAGCTGGCCACCACCATTTACGATACCATGTTTCTGAATCAGAAATTGGCGATGGATCTAAACCGCCCCTGCTGTCAGGACACCGGTGTCCTGCAGTTCTGGGTCAAATGCGGCGCAAGCTTTCCGCTCATCGGCGAGCTTGAGAAGATTCTGACCGACGCCGTGGTCGAAGCGACCGTGTTCGCGCCGCTGCGCCACAACAGCGTTGAAACCTTTGATGAATACAACACCGGCAAGAACGTCGGCAAAGGCACCCCCACCGTCTTTTGGGAAATCGTGCCCAACTGTGACACGGCCGAGATCGACGTCTATATGGCGGGCGGCGGCTGCACTCTGCCCGGAAAAGCCATGGTGCTGATGCCGGGCGCGGGCTACGAGGGCGTCACCCAGTTTGTACTCGACGTCATGACCAGCTACGGACTCAACGCCTGTCCGCCGCTGCTGGTCGGCGTGGGCGTCGCGACCTCGGTCGAGACGGCGGCACTGCTTTCCAAGAAGGCACTGATGCGCCCCGTCGGCTCCAAAAACCCCAACGAGCGCGCGGCCAAGCTCGAGCAGCTGCTTGAGGACGGCATCAACAAGATCGGCCTTGGCCCGCAGGGCATGTCCGGCAACTATTCGGTCATGGGCGTCAACATTGAGAACACGGCGCGGCACCCCTCTACCATCGGTGTTGCCGTCAACGTGGGCTGCTGGTCCCACCGCAGAGGGCATATCAGCTTTGATAAGGCGCTCAATTACACCATCACCACCCATAAGGAGGCTGCACTGTAATGGCAAAGAAGATTTTGACAACGCCGATCAAGTCCGAGGATCTTGAGGGGATCAAGGTTGGCGATATCATCTACCTCAACGGCCATATCGTCACCTGCCGCGACGTGGCGCACCGCCGCCTGATTGAGCAGAAGCGCGAGCTGCCGGTAAATCTTGAGGGCGGCGCGATCTTCCACGCGGGCCCGATTGTGCGCCCGCTCGAGAACGACAAATTCGAGATGGTTTCGGTTGGCCCCACCACCTCAATGCGCATGGAGAAGTTTGAGAAGGAATTTGTCGCGCAGACCGGCGTTAAGCTGATTGTCGGCAAAGGCGGCATGGGCCCCAACACCGAGGCGGCCTGTAAGGAACATAAGGCGCTGCACGTCGTGTTCCCGGCCGGATGCGCCGTGCTGGCGGCCACGCAGGTCGAGGAGATCGAGCGCGCCGAGTGGCGCGATCTGGGCATGCCCGAGACGCTATGGGTCTGCCGCGTCAAGGAATTCGGCCCGCTGATCGTCTCGATCGACGCCGAGGGCAACAACCTGTTCGAGGCGAACAAGGTCATCTTTAATCAGCGCAAGGATGCGGTGTATGAGGAGATTGCCTCTCAGGTAAGCTTTATTAAGTAATCAATCCCATAAAAAAACATGCCGCTTATTTTAAAAATAAGCGGCATGTTTTATCGATGTTGTAATCACCGTTTCTCTATTTTAGGCCATGATTCTGCTGTTCCAACGGGTTGCAAATTAGTCATCCCCCAGCGCCCTTTAGCGCTCTTGGTGCTCATAGGCTAAGAAGGCCTCTAATACAATAGGCGCGGTATTTTTTAGTATGTCACATATAGGCCCAAAACCCCGTTTCAAGGAGGCGTAACCGGCTCTCCCAAAACGGGGTTTTGTTATCGTGCTTTCCCGATATAATAAGAGGGGCTCATGGGTTCATGCAACGTGTTAATCCAGCTCGGATCTTCCCTGCGGAATCGCGGGAACCAAATCCATCTCGCCGCTGGTTTTAGCGACGATGACAGCGGTCGCGGCGTCACCGAGGATATTCGGAATGACGCGCGCCATGTTAAGAATGCGGTCGATACCGGCAAGCAGTCCGACGGCTTCTAATGGAAGGTTAACGGAGGTCAGGACGATGGTGAGCATGACTAACCCCGAGCCGGGAACGCCCGCCGTACCAATCGATGCCAGCGTGGCCGACAGCATAATTAAAACAAGCTGTGTTGTTGTCAGCTCAATGCCATAAATCTGCGCTGTAAAAACAACGGCAATGGCCTCATAAATGGCGGTTCCATTCATGTTCATAACAGAGCCGAAGGGGACAACGAAGTTGGCCACCTTCTCGCTGACGCCCAAGCGCTTGGTGCCGGCCAGCGTCAGCGGAATGGTCGCCACACTGCTGCAGGTGGCAAAAATGAACAGCGCCGCCTCCTTCATTTCCTTAAAAAACTTGATCGGGCTGCAGCCGCCAATCATACCGGCCATAACGACGCCCTGCGCCAAGATTGTAAACAGCGCGCATGCCAGATACATTGCGACGATGGTCTTGCCATAAGGCAGCAAAATGCCGATGCCATTTTTACCGACTACATTCGCCATGAGTCCCATGACGCCGATGGGGGTAAATTCCAGCACAATATTTGTGATCTCCTTTACCACGTCGCCACAGCCACGGAAGAAGTCTAGAACAGGCTTGCCCTTATCGCCAAGCTTTGTAAGCGCAAAACCGAATATAAGCGCGAAGAAAATAATTTGCAGCAGATTTGCTTCGCTCAGAGAAGCGAAAGGATTGCTTGGAATGATGTTAATAAGCGTGTTCAATGCGGATGGAATGACGATATCACTGGATTTGGCCGCCATCTCCACATTGAGCGTTACGCCGGTGCCGACATTGAACAGATAGGCAAAAGATAGGCCAACAGCAACGGCGACAGCAGTTGATACGATAAAAATAACGACTGTTTTGATGCCGATCTTACCGAGGGTTTTATAGTCCCCCACATCGGCTGCCGCACAGATGAGCAGGCACAGCACAAGCGGCGCGACCACCATATTCAGCAGGCGAACCAGAATCGTTCCGAGAAAGTTAATTGCAGAAGCCTGCGGTCCAAAAATCAGACCGATGGCAATACCAAGCGCAAAGCCGATCATCACCCGAATAAACAAACTGAGTTTTTTCCAAGCTTTGAGAATCCCCATAACACTTTCTCCTCTCAGCGTCTATATTTCGCTATTTCTTCTGTTTGGAACACGCGGCCCTTGGTGTCAATGCCGACGATTAAGCGCAGCTTTTCGACCCCCAGCCGTTTAATCGATTCTGTGCCTAAGTCCTCATAGGCGACCACGTCGCAGGTTTTAACTTGATTCGAGATCATGGCCGACGCGCCGCCAATGCTGAGCAGGTACACGCCGCCATACTTTTTACATAGCTCGGGGACAAAATCGGAACGGTCGCCCTTACCGATCATGCCGAGCATTCCGAGTTGGAAGGTCATCTCCACAAAGCTGTCCATCCGCATGCTGGTCGTGGGGGCGATCGATCCCATGGTTCGGCCGGGCTTGGTCGGGCAGGGGCCGGCGTAAAAGATAAACTGATCTTTGAAATCGATCGGCTGGGGTTTACCCTCGGCTAACGCCGTTTGCATCCGCTTATGGGCGGCGTCGCGGGCGGTGAAAATAGTACCGGTCAGTTCCAGAACATCTCCGATGTTTAATTCCTTGATATCATCCTTGGTTAAAGGGGTCTGCAACTGAATGATTTTGTTCATGCTCATGATTCCCCTCCTATATTTCAGCCGAGGCATATCGGCTGGCATGACATTGCAGATTGACCGCAACCGGCAGCGCCGTTATATGGCAGGGAAAATAGTCGATATGTACGTCTAAAGCTGTGATTCTGCCGCCCATTCCCAGAGGGCCAATGCCAAGGTTGTTGATACGCGTCAACAGCTCTTCTTCCATTCTGGCATAGTGCGGGACGGGGTTGCGTTCCCCGATGGGGCGAAGCAGCGCTTTTTTGGCAAGCCATGCGCATTTGTCCATGGTGCCGCCAACGCCGACGCCGACGATAATCGGCGGGCAGGTCTTGCCTCCGGCCTCTTCCACCGTCTTCATGATGAAATTTTTGACCCCTTCTTCGCCTTCGGCCGGAACCAACGTGGTAAAAGCACCCATGTTTTCGCTGCCGCCGCCTTTAGGCATAACGGTGATGTGTACCTTGTCGCCGGGTACAATCTCAGGATGGAATACACAGGGCGTATTGTCGCCGGTGTTCACCCGGTCGAGCGGGTCGCGCACCATCGACTTGCGCAGAAAGCCTTCTTCATACCCTTTGCGTACCCCTTCGTTGACAGCCTCAAACAAGGGGATGCCCGACCATGAAATCTCCTGCCCGATTTCCATAACGACAACAGCCGTTCCCGTATCGTGGCAGCAGGCGATCTGCTCCTGCTTGGCGTATTCAGCGTTTTTGATCAGCAGGTCCAAGGTGTCTTTGCCGTACGGGGACTCCTCTTTTATGTACGCATCTTTTAAGGCGCACATAAAATTGTCGTTGAGCTCATAGCAGGCCTTCTTACAAAGCTGTGCAATGACCGGGACGACTTCTCTTGTATCCATATTTCTTGCCATGGTTTTCCTCCCTCGATCTCAAGATTTTTCGCACAACCGAACAATGTAAAGAGCTGACTGGCGCTGTTTTAACGAACAAGCAATATAGCCTAAATTTCTTCACATTTTCGCTTGACTTCATTATATTTAATCGATAATATAAAATCAAATATATGAAAAATATAATGGTATAAATGTAATTTATAAAGTTGAGTGTGACAATATGGAACAAGAAATGGCATATGTCTATACCGTCTATCAGGAAGGTTCCGTGTCGAAGGCCGCCGAAAAACTGTTTATATCACAACCCGCGTTAAGCATTGCAATCCGAAGAGTGGAGAGCAGGCTGAATTCCGTGCTGTTTGATCGAAGCCAATACCCGCTGAAGCTGACAAACGTCGGGGAACTCTATATTCAAAAATATCACGAAATCAAGCTGCTGGAAAAAGAGCTAGCCAGCCAAATTAACGACATTCATGAATTGAATCAGGGGGAGCTGGTCATCGGCGGCACCCATTTCATTTTGTCTTATGTGCTGGCGCCGGTTTTATCCGCGTTCTCCAGCCGATACCCCAATATTGTAATCCGCTTATACGAATGCAGCTCCAGCCAGCTGGAATCTTTGCTCACTAACGGAAATATCGATTTATGTTTAAAGTGTGACAATTGCACCGCGCCCTCTATGGTACCGATTGATGATGCTTTCCGAGATCATCTGCTCATGGCAGTGCCAAAAGCCTACGTGCAAGAATTTAATCTTCCGGATGTCTGGCTGACGCTGGATATGGTAAAAAACAATATGCACCTTAACGGGCAAACGCCCTGCATTGATATTCAGCATTTAGCAAAGCTGCCCTATCTGGTTTTGACAGCCGGCAACAATTTGCGGGAGCGATTCATAGAATTATTTGACCACAGCGGTATTAAGCCAAATATAAAAATGCAGATTGAGCAAATAGCGACCGCATACCATTTGGCGGATAACGGCATGGGGGCCACCCTTACAAGCGAAATGATCATCAAAAACAACACATGCCATAATCTAGTTTTCTATTTGATCGATTCACCTTTGATGATTCGAGATTTTAAAGTCATCGGCAGGCATAAACGTTATATCTCTAATGCAAACGCCAAATTTATTCAGATGCTGAAGGAACATTATTTCTGACAAAAAGCGCCCCGTGTCGCAGTACGTATTTCTCAGGCTCGGTATCATCAAGCTTAGCTAGGAAAACCCCCTCTTTGTGTACAACAAACGCCTCTACTGGAGAAATAATACGCAAAATGCGCATTGATGGCCCTTAAAAGCCATTCAATGCGCATTTTTTATCGAACTATTTTATTAATTTGCCGGTCACAAATTCGTTTTGTAGAGCCCTTCAAACCGCAGCAGATTCTACAGCAGACCGGCTTTACGAATTTCGTCTGTCATAAACGCCAAGACGGCCCCCTGCGAGGGCAGGTTCGGCTTATAGGGCAGGCCGACGTCAAGGCCGACGATATTCGCCATATCCTTCGTCGCGACCGGGAAGCTGGCCTTATCCATGCTCATGCGCACCGGGTTGAGCCGGTACTGCGCTTCGAGCGAACCGCTGACGTCCCCTTCCACATACTTATTGTAGATAGAACAGACCAGCTCAGGGAAAACGTTGGCCATGGTGGCTACAGCGCCTGCGCCGCCGTGGACCAGCGCGCCGAAAATCAGTGTGTCCTTGCCGCCGAACACCTTAAAGCCGAGGTGCCGGGTTTGACGGATAATCTCGCTGGTCAGCGTCATATCGCCGCTGGAGTCCTTCATGCCCACAATGTTCTCAACCTCCTCGGCCAGCCGCAGCACCAGACTGCTGCTCATGCTGTAAGCAACGCGGCCGGGGTTGTTATAAAGCAGCATCGGCGTTCCGGGAACAGAATTCGCAATGGCTTTAAAATGCTCATACAGCTCCTGCTCGGTGGGCTTGAGGAACATCGGCTGCAGCACCGAGATACCGTAGACACCGGCCTGTACCGCCATTTGCGCGAGCGCGATGCACTTTCTCGTCTTGATGGCGCCAATGCCCATGTAGACCGGCACGCGACCTCTGGTTTCGTCGAGAATAATCTTGAGCGCGCGCTCGGTCTCGTCGTCGTCAAGCATGTAGAATTCGCCGTTGCTGCCAAACGCCAGAATACCGTGCACGCCGCCGTCGATGACAAAGTTTACCTGCTTGCGCAGCTTTGCCTCGTCAACACGCTCATTCTCATCAATTGGCGTAAGGATGGGGGGAATAACGCCTTTGATCAGTTCTGTGTTCATGTTGTCACTCTCCTTATTTGCCGATTTTAGTTCCGGAAACCTTGGCGTAATACTTCGCAAGGGCGCTGTGGTCGTCCTGTCCGCAGCCGTCGGCGCGCAAGGTCTGCATCATCTCCATAACAGCGGCCGTCAGAGGAAGCGGCGCGCCAACGCCGTGACCCGTGTCCAATGCGTTGGACAGGTCTTTGATGTGCAGATCAATCTTAAAACCGGGGTTAAAGTTGCCATCAATCATCATCGGGGCCTTGGCGTTCATAACGGTGGAACCGGCAAGGCCGCCCTTGATGGCGTCAAACACCAGATTGGGGTCTACCCCGGCCTTGCGCGCCAACGTAAAGGCCTCGGAAACAGCGGCGATGTTCAGCGCAACCACAATCTGGTTGGCCAGCTTTGTTGTGTTGCCCGCGCCGATCTCACCGCAGTGCACCGCGCTGGCACCCATACAGAGCAGAATGTCCTTCACGTTCTCGAACACAGCCTTGTTACCGCCGACCATGATCGAGAGGGTGCCGTCAATGGCCTTGGGCTCGCCGCCCGACACCGGCGCGTCAATCATCTGAACGCCCTTTTTGGCGCATTCCTTTTCAATCTCCTGAGAGGCCAGAGGGGCAATGGAGGACATATCAATGAGGATAGTACCCGCCTGAGCACCCTCGAGCACACCGCCCTCTCCGCAGACAGCCGCTTTCACATGGGGGGAGTTGGGCAGCATGGTGATAATAATGGGGCAATCCGCGGCAATCTGTGCTGAGGAAGCCCCGGCCTTTGCCCCGGCCGCCACCGCACTGTCGATATTCGACGGGGTGATGTCATAAACAACCACTTCATAACCGGCCTTGAGCAGATTTTTGACCATGGGCTTACCCATGATTCCCAGTCCAATGAATCCAATCTTCATTTTTATTCCCCTTTTCTTGATGTCGTTGTTGTGGCCAATCAGGTAATCGGCGCGGGATTAAAGACGCTTAAATCGTTATGGATGCGATAAAGCTCGGCGTAGGGCTTTTTGCGCCCGCTCGCCACATCGATAATTTCGTGGAAGAGCTGCGCACCCACCTCGGGAATGGTCATCTCGCCCGTGGCGATGGGACCTGCGTTGACGTCAATCAAATCATCCCACTGCGCCTTCATTTCGTTTCTCGAGCAGACCTTGATAACAGGGGCTATTGCCAGACCATAGGGCGAACCGCGCCCGGTCATAAACACCTGAAGCCCAATGCCCGAAGCGAGCTGACAGGTGCCGCAGATGAAGTCGTTGGCGGGGGTGGCCGCATAAATCATCCCTTTTTTGCTGGGCTTTTCGCCCGGGGAGAGCACCTCGACGATCGGAGAGGTTCCCGACTTTGCAATTGAGCCCATCGCCTTTTCGACAATGTTGCTCAAGCCGCCTTTTTTATTGCCGGGCGTGGGGTTGGCACTGCGGTCGACCTCCGCTGTTTTCAGATAGTTGTCGTACCACTTCATCTCGGCGGCCAGCTTTTTGCCGACCTCTTCGTTGACGCAGCGCTGTGCCAGCAGATAAACGCCGTCGCGCACCTCGGTCACCTCTGAGAAGAGAATGGTTGCGCCGCCCTTGACGAGCATATCGGCCGCATAGCCCGCTGTGGTATTGGCGGCGACGCCGGAAAACGCGTCGCTTCCGCCGCACTGCAGGCCGACCATCAGGTCGGAGAGCGGCAGCGTTTCGCGCTTCCGCTCATTGAGCACCTTGAGCTTGGCCTCCGCCATTTCCATCATGGCGTTTATCATGGCGTCAAAGCCCTTGTATTCCTGAAGGATGATGACATTTTCGGGATTATTATCCGCCGCGTCCAGTAATATTTCCATCGTGAGTTTCTCACAGCCGAGCCCGACGACCATCATCTGCCCGCCGAAATTCGGGTGCTTTGACAGATTGCGAAGCGAGCGAATCGGCACCTTTGCTTCCGGCGCGTTGATAGCGACGCCACAGCCGTAGGCGTGGTTAATCGGCACAATGTCGTCGACATTGGGGTATTTGGGCAGCAGCTCGGCGCGCATTTTAGCCACCGCGACATTGAGCACGCCGGTAACGCACTGCACCGTGGTGCTGATGCCCAAAATGTTGCGGGTACCGGCATAACCGCCGTTAGGATTGCGGTAACCCTCCCATGTGGACACGGGCGGGTCGGGCAGATCGGTCACCAGATTGGTGCCAAAAACCATTTCATCCACCGAGGGGGGCTCGGGGAGCACCAGCATTTTTTCGTTAATCCATTCGCCCTTTTGAATCGGATTAATCGCATAGCCCAGGGTGACGCCGTAACGGGTGATGGCGCCGCCAGCCGCAATATCTTCTAAAGCAATTTTATGTGCCTGCGGAATGTCCGTGACGGCACGGATGTCCTCCATAACCATCGTGCCGGCCAGAATATCCTGCACCGCGATGGCGACGTTATCCGCGTCCTTCATTTTTACGTATAAACGCTGCGGTTTGGTCTCGCTCAAAATGACACACTCCTTTATCTAAATCTGAATCGTTATATCCGAATGGCTGTCACCACATTGTCTTCTTCGTCGAACAACAGCTCTTGCGGCGCGTCCAATGCGGTCAAGCCAGCATATTTTCCCGCTTTTACATCCTCATAGTAAGTCTCCGACAGCATGATCGTATCGATATGCAGGCTGTTGGCGATGTAGACCATGCGCACATTGTCCTTGTCGATGCCGTTGCAGGTGCGGATACAAAGCTGTATCGCCTCCTTGTCGGTTGCCACCACGCAGGGAATACGCGCCGACGCCAGAACGGTGCTGGTGATACAGTTGGGGTACATTTTTTCCAAATCCATTTCGTCAAAGATTTTCTTGGTAATGGCGTTGGAAATGCCGGTGCCGAGGGCGTTGCCATGGGATTCCTTACTGAGATTCAAAAAGCAGGTACGCTGCACCTTGATGCCGCCGGTCGCATACTCGGTTGAAAAGGTACCGGTGATGTTCGGGTCAGCCCCAGTGCCGCTGTAATTTTTCCCAATTTCATTGACGGCGAGCACATCGCATTCGCCGACAATCAGCTTGGGCATATTTTGAAACGCGAATTTCAAAAGCTCCGGCTCACGCTCCATAATCTTTTCCGCAGGTATCGCCTCGATGAGGCAGGTCTCGTCATAGGCGTTCTCGATACAGGGAATCGCAAACAGGATCGGGGCCTTCTCGAGAATGACCTTTGCCATCGTCGGGATATTTTTGTGGATGATGTTCATGCCGTCACTGTGCACCTGCTCGGCGCCCACCTGTTTTCCCAAACCGATAGCCATCATTTTGCAGGGCCCGCTCTCATAGGGGCCGCGAAACGCGTTATGGGGCTTTAGACGACAGGAGACGATAATGCCGTCGGCTTCAGCCGCGTTCTTGTCGATGACGACCCGCCGCCCCAGCTCGGAGTAGCCGAGCTCGACGACCTCCATGGACGATTTGATGGGGCATCCCATCGAATCCTCGGTGATTCCAAAGCTTTCGAGCACCTCTATCTGGCCCGCCGCATTCGCCCCGCCGTGGCTGCCCATAGCCGGGACGATGAACGGATGCGCGCCTTGTGCCTTTACAAAATCAACAACCGCCTTGGTGATGATGTCGACATTGCGGATGCCGCGGCTGCCTGCGGTAATCGCAATGTGCATGCCCGGTTTTATCCGCTGGGATATTTCTGCCTTTGCCATCTCTGAATGAACCGCAGCCGGAATATCTTCCGGTTCAATAACGGTTCGTGGAAACGCCTGCGCGGCGTGGAACATTTTGGGGATCGGCACGTCTTTTAACAGCTGTGATACCGTGCCGCCTTTTGTAACGCGCATTTAAACCACCTTCTCATCTTTCTTGTTTATAAGGTCGCGATTTCCTTGATGTGAGAGGTTCTTTCCGGACACGCTGCCAATCTGACCAGCCGCCATGGGAATCGCTGCTGTTTTTGGGGTACAAACCCCACCTTTTCACGTCCAACACTTTTAAAAATCGCGAAATGGCCAATGTTATTTCCCTTAATTTTAGTATATATAGGAAATGACTATTTGTAAAAATTCTATTTCTTATACTTCTCTAACAAAAAATTTGAGTTAACGCATGTTACAATCAACTGATTTATTGATTATTTATAAATTTTTAGTGTGAAATTAGTGCAATTAAATCAATCGCTGTTGACTTTAAGCCTAGCATTGTGTAAATATGCAAATTTCGTATTTATATATTGTGAAAAGTGGCACGCTACAGCGCGTAAAAGCGCCCGCGATTTTTCATCATGAGCGCCTTTTCGTCTGAGAAGTGTTGAGAAACCAACAAGACTGTCATATAATAAGTGCATCACTTTTAAAAAAATATGAACTGCGATGCCGCCAGCGAGGTGTAACATGGACTTAAAGCAGATTGAATATATTGTGCAGATAGCAATGGAAAACAATATCACGCGCGCAGCCGAAAAGCTGTTTATGACCCAGCCCGCGTTAAATCAGCAACTTTTGAAATTGGAGAAAGAGCTCGGTACGCCGCTCTTTTACCGCTCCAGAACCGACTGGCGACCTACCGAGGCCGGAAAAATCTATATTAAAAATGCGCAGGAAATCCTGCGCATCAAAAAAGAAACCTACAATTTTATCCGAGATATTACAGAAACCAAAAAGGGACAAATTACGGTGGGCTTTACCCCCGGCCGGGGAATCGCGATGTTTACAAACGTCTACCCTGATTTCCACAAAGAATTCCCGGAGGTTACGGTCAGCCCGGTGGAACTAAGCGTGCGCCGGCAACAGGAGCTAATTGCCCACGGAGACTTGGATATTGGATTTTTGACAGTATGCGAAAGCAGCAAGGCAAACTTGAGGTATATTCCTATCTGTGACGAGGAGATTGTTCTTGCGATCCCGATGTCCCACACTCAGGCAAAATATGCAACCAATCCTTTTACCACTGTGGATATGAATCAGTTTCAGGACGACCCTTTTGTTCTGGCATACAAAGAATCCTCCCTACGCCCATTAATCGACGAAATATTTAAAACAGCTGGTTACCAGCCAAAGGTTCTGTTTGAGACATCCAGCAACTCGGCAATTGTTACAATGATTCAATCCAACCTTTGCTGCGGCATTCTCCCCTACTATTACGTCAAAAACGCTTTAGATAAACTGGCATGCTTCTGTTTGCCGAATTATCCGACATGGAGCCTCGTTGCATGCTATCGCTCAGGCAGTTACTTGAGCCGGAGCGCACAGCATTTTATCAATCTGGCGACAGAGTTTTGGGCAAAGGAGTTTCCGCCGAGATAAGCGGGTACAATTTCTTAAAATTTATAATTAATCTTACTACCAATACCACAAACAAAAAAAAAACCGCTTAGGAATGTGATTCCCAAGCGGTTTTTCTTTGGTGGAGATAAGCGGGATCGAACCGCTGACCTCTTGAATGCCATTCAAGCGCTCTCCCAGCTGAGCTATACCCCCATATTAACTTGCCCTGTCATACCAAGTTTTTAATCTGCTTTTTATCTTGGCGACGTGTTATATAATAGCATATTAAAATACAATACGCAATACCTTTTAGCACTTTTTTTAAGTTTTTTTCATTTATTTTAGAAAATGTCGACAGTGCCTGTTTTGGGCTAGTTTTAACTTGCTCTCACGTGTTCGCAACGGGTGGAATACAAGCACCGCGCCGAGTAATGAATATAACCGCAGCGTTGACAGCGATGTCTTTGCGCCTGTAAGCCGGATTATAAATTGAAGGCCGCACAGGTTTAAATCTGTGCGGCCTTTGTCAACGCTAAAAGGCAGTCTTAGACCAGCGACGAGAGCACGCCCGCCTTGGTCACGATACCGCGCAGACGATGCTCGGTATCCGTTACGGCAATCGGGTAGATGGCCTCGGCGGCAATGGGCAGAATATCCGCCACAAGCGCATCTTCGGTGGTGGTTGCGATGTTACTTGCCATCACCTCGCCGACCGAAAGCCCATCGCGCCGGGCGCGAATCGCCTCAGTGATAGTCAGAACCCCTTCGAGACGCAAGTCGTCGTCGACAACATAAACCGTTGAAAGCGCGTTTTTGCGCATTTCTCGAATCGCATGTTCGGCGCCATCGGCGCGGCGCATCAGGCATGTAGGGGTCATCATAATATTTTTGACGGTCAGCACCTTGGTTTTGTCGGCGGCGCCGATAAAATCGCGCACATAATCGTCGGCCGGGTGCGCGCTCATCTGCTCGGGCGTACCCACCTGAACAATTTTTCCATCGCGCATAATCGCAACGGTGTCGCCAAGCTTAAAGGCCTCGTCAATATCGTGGGTGACAAAAATGACCGTCTTTTTAAGCTTTCTTTGCAGAGACAGCAACTCGAACTGCATGTCGCGGCGAACGAGCGGATCAAGCGCCGAAAAGGGTTCGTCCATAAGCAGCACCTCGGGGTCGTTGGCCAACGCGCGTGCAATGCCGACGCGCTGGCGCATGCCGCCCGAAAGCTGGTTGCAGCTTTTATGCTCCCAACCATCCAGACCGACCATCGAAATCAGGTTCATGGCCTTTTGCTCGCGCTCAGGCTTAGACATACCCTTAACCTCAAGCCCATAGGCGACATTGCCCAGAACGTCGCGGTGATCCATAAGGCCGAAGGACTGAAACACCATTGAGATCTTGTTGCGCCGCAGTGCCAGCAACTCCTGCTGGTTCATGCCACCCAGATCAACGCCTTCAAACGTGATGCTGCCCGAGGTCTGCCTGTGCAGCCGGTTGAGGCAGCGCAGCAGCGTCGATTTGCCCGAGCCCGAAAGGCCGATGATGACGAAAATCTCGCCCTTTTTGATATCCAGATTGATATCCGACAGCGCCGCAGTCACACCCGTTTTGCGGTAAACCGCATCTTTGTCGGCGCCGGATTCGAGCATGGCAACCGCCTCGGTGCGGTTATTGCCGTAAAGCTTATAGACATTTTTGATAGAAATAATGTTTTCGGCACTCATCATTCCTTACCTCCTCTCGAAAACCAACCCTGCGTGAGGCGGTCCATCAGCACAGCCAGAATAACCACCGCCGTGCCATTGATTAGTCCACGTGAAATTTCGGTTCGGTTAACGGCGATCAGAACCTCGTTACCGATGCCCTGCGCACCAATCATCGAGCAGGTAACGACCATCGCCATCGCCATCATCATCGTCTGGTTGATGCCGGTCATGATGGTCGGCAGCGCCTGCGGAATCTGCACCTTGATCAGCGCCTGCGCGCGAGTGGAGCCAAAGGATTTAGCAGCCTCGACCACCTCGCGGTCAACCTGCCGGATGCCGAGGCTCGTCAGTCTGATAACCGGCACAACCGCATAAATAACCGTTGCGATAACCGCCGGCGCCGAGCCCATACCAAAGAACAGCACGGCCGGAATTAGATAGACAAAGACCGGCATCGTTTGCATGGTATCGAGCACAGGGCGGATGATGCGGTTGGCCTGCTCAGAGCCCGAAATCAGCACGCCGATGGGCAAGCCGATCAGCAGCGACAAAATCACGCCTGAGATGACGATGGCCAGCGTCTCAAGCATCAGGCTCCACAGGCCGAACATGCCGATCAAAAACAGCATGGCGGCGTAAATAAGCCCTTTGATCCAATTGCCGGATGTCGCTTTGCCAAGAAAAAGCACCAGCGCGATGAGCAGCCACCAGGGGATCAGATGCAGCACGCTGCGGATAAGGCCCACCGTGGCGGTAAGGCCGGATTTTATAGCCTCAAAGGCGACGCTGTGCCGCACTGAAAAGCTGCGGACGGCGCTGTCGATCACCTCGGTGTTGACCGGGATTGTAAACGGGAACTCGAGCAACGGATTGACCTTTTTGGCCACACTCTCCATACCGAGCGCCTGCTTCATTTCGGCGGCCTGCTCGGCCGTCAGCCATTCGTCAAGCAGCTCGGGGTGGGTCGTCATCATCCAACGGGCGGCGTCTTCGTAGTTAGCCTTTGAATCCTGCATGTAGGCAAGCGCCTCGGATAGCAGAGCGCTGGTCGTGCGGTAGTTCTTCAAAAACGCACAAAATGCAGGGTTGTTTTCGGCAAACGCATTGCTGGTGCCGACGGTGACGGTCACCGACGGGCAGGCCGTTTTGCCCTGCAAATACAGCTCCGGATCATACGGTTCGTCCTCAAGCAGGACAAAATCATATTTGCCCAAGAGCCAAGTGGGCTCCCAATAATAGGCGACGATCGGCGTACCCCGGTCATAGGCCGAGATCAGCTCGGCGCTCATGGCGGCGTCGGTGCCGGGTCTGAAGTAATTAAAGTTTGCATCAAGGCCATAGGCCAAATATTTTTTATGCATGATCTCGTCGACCTCCCAGCCCGGAATGCCGCCATAAACGCGGCCCTTGCTGGGATCTTCGCTATCCTTAAAAACCGACGCATAATTTTTCAGGTCTTTGACGGTGCGCAAATCGGGCGCGACAGGCGCTATACCACGCGCGGCGTCGCCCTCAATGACATATCGGGGGACATAAAAGCCCTGACCGTTATCGTCAAAATTGACGCCCATCTCCTGAAAGCGCCCCGCCTGAAGGTCCTGATTGTACACACTGATATTGTCGGTCCATATTTCCATATGGACATCGATCTCGCCCTTGATGAGCGCCTCATGTGCGATGGGCGTACTGCCTGAAACCTCGCTGGTGCTGTCGTAGCCGAACAGGGTGGTGGCGATCAGCCCCGCCGCCGCGTTTTGCAGGCGGATCGAATCCCAACCGACGTCGGCAAACGCAATATTTTTCTGTGTGGGCTTTTGGCTACAGCCTGACAAAACAGCCGACGCGCATAACAGGGCCAGCATTGCCGAAACAACTCTCTTCATACAATTTCCCCTTCCTAATATTATAGTGACAACTTTATTTTAACATGAAGTTGTCACTCAGTCAATGCTACTATCAAAAATGATAGCAACAAATTGATGCAGATCGTGACGAAACGACGAATATCAGCTTTTGGGTGGTTTTTTTGCGTTAATGAAGCTTGCAACGCCATCAACATGGGTCACATCACAGGCGATGACCAGCAAATCTTGTTTGTTTAACACGGTTTGAGGCGTTGGCGACAGCAGAATTTCAGCGCCGCGGCGCACAGCGACAATCGTCGCGCCCGTATGCTTTCTGAAATCGAGATGACCAATGCTTTTACCTTCTATAACGGCATCTTCAGCCACCACAAACTCATAGGTGCGCAGGCGGTCGCTGTTGCGGAAACGGTCTGAAAGATCGGTGATCTGCTCAATCATGTCGCTGATGCGTTCATCAATCTGCTTACGCTGCGCCATCAAGCGGTTGAGCTCACCCTTGAGCGTCATCAGGTCGCGCCGCATCTCATAATGCTCAACATATTCCATCGCCCGTTGCTTTGAGATGACCTGTGAACCGACGTTTTCCTGCACCTCAATGATGCCCATGTCCGAAAGCAGCCGCAGCGCGCGCCGGATCGTCTCGGGCGATACCCCGTATTGAGAGCTCATCAGCGAACGCCCTGAGAACCGCTCCTGCTCAGCCAGCGCGCCCGAAGCAATCTTGGCAGCAATATCGTAAGCCACCTGTAAGTAGATCGGGGGTTTTATTTGAATTTTCATGTCTCTCTCCCTGAAAATGATTAATCGATATAGGAAGGCTTTATCTTTATAGTTATTATGCTATGAACGTAAGCGAATGGTATAATTTGCGCCACAGGCGGTTGCCGCGTTAAGCGGTGAGCCGTTGCGCATCTTCCCCGGTATAATAGCCGTTCTACGGCTATTATACCATGAGTGCAAGCAAATAGTACAATTGCGCGCCAAAATGTAACAAGAGCCCCGCTAAGAAGCAAGCCGTTACATTCTACCGGTTTAATAATTACCCTGCGGCTGTTATGCCATAAGCGTAAGCAAATGGTGTAATTTGCGCACCATAGACGGTCGCCGCGTTAAGCGGCGAGCCGTTGTGCATCAGCCCGGTATAATAACCGCCTTGCGATATTATACCATTTAAACATGGCAATTAACAGCGTATGGTCTGTTTATGCCGCCAGCATCCTGCGGATTTAAAAGAGGCCCGATGGCTGGGCGCGTGCAACACCGTCGGATTTGAATGGCCGAGCGGCGGCCTTTCGCGCGCATAGGGACTATATCCTATGTCAAAACGGTGCGAAGGCGCATATATTATAGTGGGCTACAGCCTAATGAAAGGAGGATATGGTTTGAATTCTAATAGAGTTTTTACCAACCAATCCAATTCTAATACACTAGATAGTCAAGCACGTTGCGGCGATCGCCAGAATATACAGGGGCTTATGGCACGATCGACCGATTGCAGCTGCGTCGGGGGCAGCTGTTGCGTGGGGGGCGGATCGGATTCCTGTCTGCAAAGCATGCGGTGCGTGCTGACCACGATTGAAGATATCGTGCGCAGCATGCCCTCTAACTTTAGCATCGGCGTGGAGATTATCACCACCGATGGCACCGTCAATACCGTTGTCTTTAGCAGCAATAACGGCATCGTCAGAATCAACGGCACAACGTTGATCGCCGGGGATTTGGTCATCTCGATCTGCGCCATTGCCAAGATTCGTGTACTGACCGGCGGGCTTGTCGGCTCGACCTTTGAGGCGCGGCTGCTCGCGGCACTGGGTTGTCTGGCCAACCGCTGCTGTGGCTGCGGCGACGCATGCACACAGGATATGGAAAACTACCTGCGCTGCCACGAGGGCCGTATTGCGGCCGTCAGCTTTGAGGGCGGGTTAGAGATTATTCACAATATTCTTGCCCCTATCGGCATCAACTATACGAATGTCATTGATGGCGTTGCGTTATCGACAACATCGACCACAGCGCTGTCCGGCGCGTCACTTGGCGTCGATACCACACCGGTGGTCAACGCCGTTATTCCGGCCAACACCACGGTCGTTAGCAGCATAGCCAGCGGTGTCAGCAGTGTTGTCACCGGTATTACGAGCGCGCCGATCGCGGTCAGCGCACCGATTACCAGCATTCCAACCACGGTGGTGACCGGTGTTACGACCACCCCTGTGACAGGTCTTGCGCAAAACCTGACCACGACCGCGGCCACCGTTGTCAACGCGATTGCCACCGGTACAACGACCGTTCTGACCGGTCTGGGCACGCCCTCAACGGTTGCGGGTGTTTTGGCAGGACTGACCGGCGTCTCAAGCGTCGCGCCGGAAGCGGTGCTGATCCCCTTCTTCACAAGCGGCGCCGCCGGTCCGCTGACTGTGACCGTCGACGGCGTCACATATCCCGTTATGTCCGGCGGCGAGCCGGTTGTCTACGGCGGCACGCTGACCGCCTTTGTCTTCCCCAACAACGCCAGCTTTTTGGGCGGCGTGACCGGCACGCCCACGCTTTCCACCATCACCCAGCAGGGTACGCCGACCACGGCGACCGTTGTCTCCTCGGTGGTGCCTGAAACGACGAGCGTTGTCGCGTCGGTATCGGCCGGTTCTGCGTCGGGCCAGTTTGTCAGCGCCGTTACCACCGGCACTGTCGGCAGCG
>JAEWBS010000027.1 GCA_023391005.1 Bacillota bacterium
GGCCAGGACAATCAAAACCGACGACAGCCTTTTGGGCTATGTTGTGATGTCGATGCGCAGCCGCAATTTTGAGCGGCTGCTCAACGGAAAATACGGCCAGACCGGCAACATCGCTATTGTAGATAGCCTGTGGCAGCCGGTCTACAGCTCTCAAAGCACCTTAGGCGAGCGGATGCTGCCGTTGCTGCGCCGACAGGTTTTGGAGGGGGCGGCGCTGTCCGACCCCAGCAACGACTATATCTATCAGGTCCGGCAGAACGAGCGATCCGGATTTTTCATTCTGATACAGCAGCTCAAGCCGCTTGTCGGCAAAACGCTCAACAGCCTGTTTTTTATCGCCGGTGTTATGATGGCGTTATCAATTTTTATGTGCGTCGCGTTTGCGCTACATATGAGCGAGCAGTTTTTTAGACCGGTTAAGGCGCTCAATGACGCGATGTCTCAGGTTCAGAACGGCAACCTCGACGTCCGGATTCAAAATGACCGCACCGATGAGCTCGGGCAGCTGGCGGGCCGCTTTAATCACATGGTCAAGCGGCTTAAAAGCCATCTTGAAGAATCACTTGACCGCCAGAAGCAGCTTAATGACACGCGCATCCGCATGATGCAGGCGCAGTTGAACCCGCACTTTTTATATAATACGCTCGATACCATCAAGTGGATGGGTAAGATCAACGCAATCCCTGAGATTGCGACGATTGCGACCGACCTTGCCGACGTGCTGCGCCAGAGCATCTCGGGCAGGGAGTTTGTACCGCTCGACGAGGAGCTGAACCTGCTCGAACGGTATGTCGAAATCCAAAAAATCCGTTTCAGAGATAAATTTGAGTTTGAGGTGCGCGTTGACGCGTCGTTAAGGGATATTCTGATCCCGAAGCTGTTGTTGCAGCCGTTGGTGGAAAACGCGATTATTCACGGCTTTGAGCATTGTGCGGGCGGACACGTGCTGGTGGACGCGCAGCGCATTGCATCCGATCTTGTGATCACCGTCGCCGACGACGGCTGCGGCATGTCGGACGAGAGCCTGCGGCGCTTTCTCTCGCGCGAGGCACCCGCCAAAAAACACCTTGGGCTTTACAACATCGACGCGATACTTCGGATGCACTACGGCGAGGAACGCGGCTTAAAATTTGTGCAGCCCGGCGCCGGGGGCACCTGTATACGCATTACGATTCCGATTTTGTGAAAGTGGGGGAGCACCCATGCTGAAGATTGTCGTTGTTGAGGATGAGGAGCTGGTGCGGCGCGGCATTGTGCTTGCGGTCGACTGGGCCGCGCTTGGCTGTGTTGTCGTCGGTGAGGCCGCCAACGGGGAAGAGGGCATCCGCGAGATTGAGCGCTTTCATCCCGACATTGTTATTACCGATATCAAGATGCCCCGCATGGACGGCATTGAGATGGTACGCCTGTTGCGCGAACAGGGCAATACGGCGCATATCATCATTCTGACCGCCTACGGCAGCTTTTCTTATGCGCAGTCCGCCATTAAGCTGGGTGCGGTGGATTATTTGCTCAAGCCGTTCCACGACGGCGACCTTGAACAGGCGATCCAAAAGATTGTGGGGCTAAAAAGTGGCGAGACACAGCTGTATGAGCCGGTCAATTGTATTCACAGCGTTTCAGAGACGGCCAAGAGTAAATACGTGATGCAGGCGATCAACTTTATTGCGCAAAATTACAGCGACCCTGAGATCAGCGCCGGCCATATTGCCGACGCGCTCAATATCAGCAGCAGCCACCTCAATCATATCTTTAAAAAAGAGACGGCTTATACCGTCTCCTCCTACATCACCAATTACCGCATCCATGCCGCCATGCAGATGCTGCGCGACTGCCGCAACAGAGTCTATGAGGTCACCGAAAAGGTCGGCTATCGGGACTTGGCCTATTTTAGCAGCACCTTTAAAAAAGCGGTCGGCATGTCGCCGTCGGAATATCAGCGCCAGTGCCAATAATTTCGGCGGGTGCGTGCCAAGGGTCGGCGTCAAAAGATACTGCGGATTAAATTGGCAGAAGGGCGCGCTTCAATCGAAGTTAACTTATGCTTTGGATGTGTCGGCTTTGCTTTAAGCAGGGCCGCATGCAGGCAAAGCGGTGTTCCGAATCTGAGCGATGTGTCAATTTGCTGTAGAAAAGCAAAAACGGAATCACAAGCCAAGTCCTGCGGGACTTGTTGCGATTCCGTTTTATTTTTGAAGCCGTAGATGAGCCAATTTAGACCCCCAGAACCTGTGTTAAAACCTGTTTTAGCCGTTCAATATTGCCGTCTGCAAAGCAATAACCGGCCATGCCGCAACGGTTTGCGCCGTCGATATTGGCATCGATATCATCAATAAAAAAGCACTCTTCGGGCTTTAGGGTGTATTTATCAAATAACCTTTGATAAAAATCGCGTTCGGGCTTACCGCATTTTTCCTCCACTGAGATCACGGTACCATCAAACAGCACGATGCCCGGAATCATATGTTTAAAGGTGTGGAAGCGCGTACTGGTGTTCGAAAGCAAATAGACGCCGCAGCCCTGTGCTTTGACCATTTTAACTACCTGCGCCATACCCGTTTTAGGCGTTAGCGCATAGTCGTGCCAATGCCGCAGGCACTGTGCCGCCGCCTCTTTCTGCGCCTCGGTTTCCAGCCTGCTTTGAGCTGCCGCCAGAAGCGCGTCCTCGGTGATCGTGCCCATGTCCACCAGATACCATTCGTGGCAGTCAAATAGCGCGCTGGCAACGGCTGCCGCATCCTGTGCGTTGTCGGTGAATCGTTGACAGACCTTTATTGGCGCGAAGTCAATTAAAACCATGCCCATATCAAATACAATGTTTTTAATCAAAGCAATCCTCCTTTCTATAAATAGTATTATACACGTTTTAGGCGGTTTTTGGAATCCTCTACCAAGTAATTAGATGGTATAATTCGATTATGCGCCGATGCCGTCACATTCTTCTCCACCGCCGCATAGGGTGGTGGATGGTATTACCATATTCCTAATTGACATCTGTAAAGCGAGCGTATATACTGAAAACAATTGAAATGTGCGTTTTTAGGTCACTAAATTGTACTAAATACACAGGGCGTTCAAATGTATCGGTGACGGGGCGCGCGCGGCAGCCCTATCGGTCGGGATGTTTTCTAAAATGAATGTTGCTTTTATTAATTCAGTTTGTTAAATGAGGATACAGACAAATCAACGGGAGATGTGCTATGTCTACGGCTGAAAGATTATTAAACAAGCAAGAGAAGCTAGCTGTTGTGGGGCTGGGTTATGTCGGCCTGCCGCTGGCCGTCGCTTTTGCCGAGAAAATCGGCGTCATCGGCTTTGATATCAGCACCGAAAAGATAAAACGCTATCAAGGTGGAATCGATCCCACCAACGAGGTTGGGCCCGCGGTTCTTGCGCATGCCGCCGTCGATTTTACCGACGATGAAACCCGCTTGCGTGAGGCGGTTTTTCTGATTGTCGCGGTGCCGACGCCGGTCGATAAAAATAATCTGCCCGATCTTTCGCCAATCGAGGGCGCGTGCCGCATCATCGGACGGAATCTGCGCGGCGGCGCGACGGTCATGTTTGAATCGACCGTCTATCCGGGTACGACCGAGGATATTTGCATTCCCATTTTGGAACAAACCTCGGGGCTTCGCTGCGGGGCCGATTTTTATGTGGGCTATTCGCCCGAGCGCATCAACCCCGGCGACCGCGTTCACCGGCTTGAGAGCATTCCGAAAATCGTGTCGGGCATCGATCGGGAAACGGCGCTGCAAGCGGCCGGTGTGTACGAAATTGTGGTGCGGGCGGGTGTACATATTACGAGCATCAAGGTGGCCGAAACCGCCAAGCTTGCGGAAAATGCCCAGCGGGATGTCAACATTGCCTTTATGAACGAGCTGGCTATAACCTTGGACCGCATGAACATACGCACGGCGGAGGTTCTCGAGGCCATGAACACCAAATGGAATGCGCTGGGCTTTCGCCCGGGGTTGGTGGGCGGTCATTGCATCAGCGTCGACCCCTATTATCTGATTCAAAGGGCACAGCAGGTGCATGGCCGCGCGAGTCTGGTGCGAAAAAGCCGCCAGATCAACAGCCGGATGGGCTATGATGTCGCGGATGTGATCATCCGTCAGATGATAAAAGCCGATCGTCCAATTAAGGGTGGCAAGGTGTATATTCTGGGTGTTTCTTATAAAGAAAACTGCCCCGACCTGCGCAATACAATGATTCCCGACATCGCCGCACGGCTGCGGGAATATGATGTTGAAGCCCTTGTATCCGACCCTGTTGTGGACCCGGAAGAGGTTTTTGACAGTCTGGGCATCCGCCTTGTGGATATGGCGGATATCCGCGACGCCGACTGTGTCGTGCTTGCGGTTGCGCATCAGGCGTTTAGAGACCTGTCGCTTGGAACGCTGGCGGGCCTGTACCGGGATACGGCGGGCGCGCAGCGGGTACTTATTGATATCAAAAGCATCTTTTTAAAAGAAGCGCCGCAAAGCGCGGATTTCCTTTATTGGAGCCTGTAAAAAAGGGGGAGAAAGGCTTGAAGCTTCAAAAAACCTGCATTCGCGCGCTGGCGCTGACGCTTGGGCTTACCGTTGCGATGTCGGGCCTTTCGGGTTGCGGCCCCAAGGGCAAGGCAACGGTCGCCGCGCCCGTCATGAGCGTGAAATACGATGCGTCGGACGCAATCGAGCAGTCGTTAGACCGGCTGGCGGCGCATCCCTCGGATAAGGCCGCTATCCTCACGGGGGTTGAGGCGGTGGATAAAGTGCTCGCCTTGACCTTCGACGGTTTTGCCTCGCCCGATGCCATGGCGCGGGTGCTTTCGCTGCTTGAGCAGTACCGGGCGGAATCGACCTTTTTCATTACCGGCATGGAAGCGGCGGAAAATGAAGACATCGTTCTTAAAATTGCCGAAAAAGGGCAGTCGGTCGGTTGCGGTACGCTGTACGGTTCGACCCACATGGAGAAACAAAGCAGCGAGGCTCTTGTGAGTGATTTTGCCCATGCGCAGTTCATTTTGGGCGACATTCTCGGCAAGGCCCCGGCGCTGCTCAAATGTCGCGCAACCGTCTATAACGACACGGTTCTGTCGGCCGCGTCCGCCGCCGGCTTTCAATATGCCGTGCAGAGCAATAAATATATCGGCTACCAGAGTTTTAAGGACTATGAGGCCGCGTTGGGGTATGTCTCGCGGCTCGAGCGGGGCAGCCTTTTGACTGTTCGGCTGTCGGGCCCGCTTGACGAGGGGGAATATGACAACATCAAGGACGCCTATCAGCCCGGCAAACGCCCGCCCGGCTTGGCCCAGCAAACCACCGACGACGTCGAAAGGCGAATGCTGCAAGTCTTAGAATGGGTGCTCAAGGCCGCCCAAGAGACCGGCTGTTCGGTCGTCTCGCCCACGGCGCTCAAAGCGGTGCAATCTCTCGGGCTGGATAAGGAGGCGCGGCAGGCGCAGTATCAGCAGCTGCGGGAGCAGAATCAAAACCGGCTCGCGAACCGTATCGATATGGTCTACACGACCGAGCGGGCGGCGGCACTGACCTTTTACGGCCTGTCGAACCGCGAGTCGCTGGACCATGTTCTGGCCGGGCTGCGGCGGCTCGGCGCGCAAGGGACCTTCTTTGTCTCAGAAGATGACATTAAAGAGCGCCCCGACGCGGTCAAGGCTGTTCTTGATGCGGGCCATGAGGTTGGCGCGGCGGTTTTACCCATGAAAGGGCTGGATTACGCCGCGGTCTGTGAGCAGCTTTATGTTATTGACGATTTGATGAAGCTGCGCTTTAACGTGAACATTCAGCTTGCAAGTCAGGTGTACGACCCGGTGCCCGCCGAGGTGCGTGAGGCGGTTTCGGCCATGGGGCTGCGCTTGGTCGGCTATTCGAGCGTTGTCGATACCAGCGGCAATCGGGGCGGCGCGCAGACGCTGATTCAAACGATATTTAGGAGTGCCAATGGTACGATGCGGCGGGGAACGATCCTGTATTTTAGATTGGATTCCAGCCAGCCGGGCAGTGATCTGGCCGCGCAGGTGTTGCAGCAGCTTTATACCGTCGTGCTGAAAAACACGGCGAGTATCACCAACGGCTCGGTCTATGCGCTCAAAGGGGTGTCGCGCCTTTTAAACGGGGCGGGAACCTATCTCTACCCGCTGCCCGACAGCTATATTTTGCCGGAGGCTCGCAATAAAATCTTCCCGGGGCATCTGCAAAATCTTTCGGAGATGGATCGGAACCGGCTCATCTACGCCAGATATATCGGAAACCCGGATAAGTCGACCGTGCAGGAGCTGCCCGGCTTTGTGCAAAAAGAGCTCTCCATGCTGGATATAGCCGGCACGATCGATACAAAGGGCGCCAATGTCATCTTTTTGACCTTTGACGACTGGGGCACCGACCGATCGATCAACCGGCTGCTCGACGTGCTGCAAAAGCATCAGGTCAAGGCGAGCTTCTTTATCTTAACCCAATATGTCGACGCCAACCCAAACCTGCTGCGCGCCATCGGCGCACAGGGGCACGATATCGGCAGCCATACCGCAACCCATCTGCCGTTATCCAATGATGTCGGCAACAGCAACTTTGAGGCGCTGACGCTAGATCAGCTTCAGACGCTGGAACGGGACATTGTGCTGTCTTATCAAACGATGTCGCGCATTGTAGGCGATATGAAGAACGAAAAGGGCCGACCGGTGTTGACCAGACTGTTCCGGCCGCCGACGCTGGCCGTCAGCAAAAATGGGCTGGCGACGGTCTTAGATTGCGGCTTTACTTATAGCGTCAGCGGCGATTTCAGCAGCGGAGATTACCACGCCGACAGCGCGCAGGCGATATTTGAGGAGCTGACGCAGGGCATGGTGCTCAGCTGGCAGGATGAACCCCGGCGCATTGCAGCCGGCAGCATTGTCGTCATGCATATGACCGAAACATCCCTATACACAGCCGAGGCACTCGATCAGTTTTTAACATGGAACGCGGCGCAGCCTGCGGGAAGCCGGTATACCTTTGCCAGACTCAGCGATTATCTCTAATTCCCAGACCATCTACAAGAGCAGTGAAGGGGGCATGCGGTATGCAGGCTACAGCTGCGCCAAAGCGCGCGGGCAAGAAAAAGCGCATTCCTGACACCCTGCCAAACCCCAGGCAGGATCGTCGGATTTTGGCCCATGTGCCGGACGAGAGCGGCGAAAGAAGCAATCTCGACCGGCGCGGCGGTAAAGGCCCCGGCCAAGCCGACTACGAGGAATATATCAAAAAAAGCGAGGTTGGCATCCGCTATCGGACCGACCTTCGCGTGCGTGCCAAGTGCCGGCTCTCCTATGGCCGCAAAGCGACCTTAAACGTGCAGGGGGCGGATATCTCCTCCACCGGCATACTGCTGCGGCTCTCAAGTGAGGCGCAGCTTGACACGCTGTGTAAGGCCGAGGTGATTAAGCTTAAATTCCGCATCAAGGCGGGCTCAATGCCCGAGGGTTACGAAATGCGGGTCAACCTCGCCGCCAAGGTCGTCCGGGCCTTTACCGACGAGGACGGCACCTATTTTTGCGGCCTCGAGTTCGAGCAGGATTTAAGCAGCTACGCGGCCGAGCATAAGGATAAGAACGCGCTGGCCGCCTCAAGCCTGTCCTTGTTCTTTGTCGTGGGCTTTATTATTCTAATGCGCGCTGAAAGCGTGGTCTATTTTAAATTCAACTGGCCGCTTTACTCTTACAGCATTCTTACGGCAGCGTTTTTGCTCAGCCGCTATCTGTTTGGCAGCTTCTATCGCCCAACGCCGGTCAATATGGATTTTACACCCGGCGTGACGATTATCATTCCCTGCTTTAACGAGGAGGAGTGGATACAAAAAACGATTGTGAGCTGTGTCAATCAGGACTATCCTGTCGACCAGCTTGAGGTCATTGTCGTTGATGACCGTTCCACCGACCGGTCGGTGGAACAGATTGAAGAGATCGTCAATCGGCTCTACGCGGAGGGGGCGCGCTTTAAGACAAAAGAGCGCGTCAAATATTTCGTGCAGCCCAAGAATCAGGGCAAGCGGCATGCGTTGGCGCGGGGCGTTGCAGAGGCCAAGCACGATCTCGTCGTGTTTGTTGATTCCGACAGCTTTTTGGACCCTCATGCGATCCGCAATCTTGTCATGCCCTTTCAAAACCCGAAGATCGGCGGCGTCTCGGGGCGCACCGACGTGGCGAACACCTTTACGAACGTGCTGACCCGCATGCAGGCGGTGCGTTATTACATTGCTTTTCGTATCATGAAGGCCGCCGAGTCGGTTTTTGATATGGTGACCTGTCTCTCGGGCCCGCTGTCCTGCTATCGCAAGGAACATGTTCTGCAATATATGGACGCTTGGCTCAACCAGAAATTTCTGGGCAGACCGGCAACCTTTGGCGACGACCGCAGTATGACCAACTTTATTCTGCAAAAATATCGCACCGTTTACCAAGACACAGCCGTCTGCGCGACGATTGTGCCCAACCGCTACAAGGTGTTTTTAAGCCAGCAGATGCGCTGGAAGCGGTCGTGGCTGCGCGAATCGATCATCGCGGGCCGGTTTATGTGGAAAAAGGAGCCGTTTGGCGCCGTGTTGTTTTATATTGGCCTGCTGATTCCTGTGGCGGCGCCGATCGTTGTGGTCTACAACATGCTTTATGTGCCGTTTGCGCACCGTGTTTTTCCGACGACCTTTCTGCTTGGCATGCTCATGATGGCGCTGATGATGAGCATCGTCCAGCTCTTTTTAAAGAAGAGCTCCACCTGGCTTTTCGGCATGCTGTTTTGCATTTTTTACGAATCGGTGCTGCTGTGGCAGATGCCGGTCGCGTGGCTGACTTTTTGGAAATCGACTTGGGGTACCCGAGACACACCGGCGGATATTGCCCGGAACAAGCGTGGACGTAAGAGGCAGATGGACGACGCCGCGGATGATGAGGATGACGAGGATGACGACGCCGCAAGCGCTGCTGTTATGGCGGGTGCGGCGGAGCATGCCGAGCCGCCCATTCGGCGGCGGCGCAAGAAACGGCGTCCGGCGTTTGTCAAAAAAGAGGGGCATAAGAAATTCAGCGCGGTTGTGCAGTTCATCGCGCTGCTCTTGGGTGTTTATTTTCTACTGTCGACGCTTCTGACCACCTCGTATTATCAGCCCTTTGAGGCGGTGGCACCCGGCGCGCCGGACAACGGCTTTATCGCGATCTCTTATTTGGGCGTCGACCGCAACAAGACCAATAAGCTGTTGAGCACCGCACAACTGAATCAGCAGTTAAAGGCGCTCAAGGAATCGGGCTATGTTACCATCACCCAGCAGGATATTCGAGACTATTATGCCGGAGAAAAAATGCTGCCCGAAAAAGCGATGCTTTTGATGTTTGAGGACGGCCGCCGGGATACCGCAATCTTTGCCCAAAAAATTATGGAGCGGTATAATAATCTCGCCACCGCGTTCTCTTACGCGGATAATTTTGGTGTGGATGATCCGAAATTTCTAAATGCCAAGGATTTTAAAAGGCTGGTCGAAAGCTCCTATTGGGAACTGGGCACCAACGGCTACCGGTTGTCCTTTATCAATGTTTTCGACCGCTATGACCATTATCTGGGCGAATTAAATCCGCTGGAATTTTCGATGATGACCCCTTATATTCACCGCAAATACGACCATTACTTAATGGATTATATCCGCGACGAATACGGCGTTCCCAAGGAGGGGCTTCAGGGCTTGACCGACCGCATCACGCTTGATTATGAGCTGATGAAGGAGGTCTACGAAAGAGAGCTCGGCGCGCTGCCCGCCTTTTACGTGTTGATGCACGCCAACACCGGGCAGTTTGGCACCGGGGACGCGGCCAGTCGCGTCAACGCCGATAACATCTATCGGTTCTTTGAGATGAATGTCAACCGCGAGGGCCTTGCGTACAATGATAAAACACATTCCATCTACGATCTCACCCGTTTGCAGCCCCAGCCTCATTGGTCGACCAACCACCTGTTGATGCGCATTTGGGACGATACGCAGCAGGAGATGGCCTTTGTGACGGGTGACGTCGCCCGGGCGAGCCGGTGGCGCATGCTGGACGGAAAAGCGGAGTTTGTTGACAACGATATCATTGTGACGTCGCTGCCCAACGGATGGGGCCGCGCGCAGCTAGACGGCGTCAGCTGCAAGAATCTTGAGCTGACGGTTCGCCTGCTCGGCAATGCGCTGGGCTCACAGGCGGTGCTGCTACGGGCGGATCAAACGCTTGAAAATTACATCCGCGTTGCGGTGAGCGACAAAAAGCTTGTTATTTCTCAGATGCACAATGGCGCTTACGAAGAATTGTTTTCAGAGCGATTGGATATTATTAATGGTGACGCGCTGGTGTCGGTGCCGGAGGACCAAAAGCAGGCCGAGATCCGTGCGCTTGAGATGCGGCTGAAGTATGCTTCCAGTGTCGATGAGGCCGCTCAAGTCGCCGAACAGCTTCAGGCAGCCCGACTGACTGAAGCTGAGACGGTTGAAGCGGGCGCGACCGAGTTTATGCCGGCTATTGATTTTAATGAGCTGCAAAACAAGACCTTGAGCATATCTCTTGCTCAAGACGCGCTTTCGGTATCGGTCGACGGCGTCGAGGCGGTGACGGCGTTGCAGCTCAAGGGCGGCTCCGCCGGCGCCGTGGTGTTGGAAGCCCGCCCAAGTCAGAACACCTATAGCCAGCGTAATTGGTTTGACGACGTGTACGACGGCATGTTCCGCGACGTTGTGATTACCGAGCGGGACCGTGTTGGCGATATTGTGTTTGACGCGCGGCTTAAATCAACCGAAAAGGCGATACATACAGCTAAAACGCTGTGGAGCCGTGTGGTAAATTGGTTTATTGAGACGTTTTAAGTCGCTGCCCCGCCTAAGAACGGGGGAAAGGATGCGCAATGAAAAAAAAGGTGCTGATATTTCTGGCTTTGCTCGTGACGGTTCAGCTGTTTTCGGGGTGTGCATTTTTGCGTCAGACTGAAGGCTCCTCCGTTGCGCCCGCTCCATCTCAGGCCGAAAAGCGATCGGCATGGGTGGCCTATTGGGCTGTGGACGACGCTATGGCTGAGGTTGCCGATCTTGGCGACAGCTTAGAAAGCCTGTTGTACTTCGGCGCTTATTTTGACGCGCAGGACCGGCTGTTCATCCCTGACGCCATTGTTCAATTCAAGGCGCAGGTTGAGCGGACCTATGGCGCGGCTTCTCCGGGGCCTGCTTACCTGACCTTTATTAACGATAAGCTTCTGGCGCAGGGCGGTTCCTCGCTTAAAGACACCGCGCTGCTCTATACGCTGCTGGAAACACCGGATGCCAGACGTGCGCATATCGCGGACATTCTGGCGCTGACCGAGGGCGGCGGGTACGACGGCGTTGAGATCGACTATGAGGCCATGCGAAGGGATATGGTTCTGTGGGAGCATTTTATCAATTTTATCACCGAACTTACGGAGCAGACCCAACAGCGCGGACTGCTGCTGCGGGTGGTATTGGAGCCCGGCATCCCCTATGAGGCGCTTGTTTTTCCAGAGGGGCCGGAATATGTGATTATGTGCTACAACCTGCACGGCCCCGGCAGCGAACCGGGCCCCAAGGCGGATGACGCGTTTTTGCTGGAGCTGGTCAAAAAAACGGCCAATCTACCCGGCAGACGCCATTTTGCGCTGGCCACCGGCGGTTTTGAATGGGTGGGCACGTCGGTCACAACCCTTTCTCAGAAAGAGGCTTTTGCGCTGTCACGGCAGGAAAAGGCAGCCCCACAGCGGGACGCGGACAGTCAGGCGGTGTCGTTTGCCTATCGCGGGCCCGATGGCGTAGTACATCAGGTGTGGTATGCCGACGCGATTACGCTGACGCATTGGATGAGCCTGATCAGGGGAGCGGGTGATTTTGGCATCACGCTTTGGCGGCTGTGCGGCTGATAGTGGTTAAAACGCCTGTTTATGCAGGCAACAGTAAAAACCGTCGGGAGGGTGTCATCAAACACCGCCCGGCGGTTTTGTTTATGACAGCCGACCTGCCGCAAATCCGCAGTCAAGTCTTGTGTACGGCGGGCATTTGGCGTATAATGATTCTTCGCGCCATTAAAAACGAAAGGATTGACATAGTGGACGAAATAAAGCAAATATACAGCAGCGACAGTTATTCCGCCTTCCTTAATTACTGCGAGCTTCATGATTATAAGCGCATGCGCGACCTCAAAAACTGCCGGTTTGAGGAATTATTGGCGCATACCGATATCACGCCCGCGCTGCTCAGCCGCATCAAAAGCATCTTTGTGCTTTATCTTAAAAAATACCCCGGATGCCTGAGCGACGCCAAACCCGCACCTGCAAAAACTGTGCGCACCGACGACCTCAACAAACGGCTGCTGACGGTCTTTGAACAGCATGTCGACAAGCTCATCCACATATCCGACCTGACAAAGGCGGTCGGCAAAAGCACTAAGCGCAGCGATATTCTTGAGACGCTTTCACGCCAGCCGTGGTGCCGTATGGTGGATCAAACAACTTTCTTTTACGTTCCGCCGCAGCAATAGGCCTGCTACGCATGCCGAATGCGGTTTGAATTTTGGCATTTACAATCCCTGTCCGCAATATAATTAAGTATCGAAGAAGGTTCAGGGAAGGGGATAAACGCCATGATTTGGAAGCGGTCGGCGACGCAGCCCTTGACAAACGGTATATTCCGCACCAGTAGCAGACGGCTGAGCTCTTTGGCGTATAAGGGCGAGGATGAGTTTATCTCCAAGCTGGAATCGCACATCAGCGAGGCGGCGCAAAGGGAAAATCTTGGCTTGGCCGTCCATGACTCCAAGAATTCCCCCGCTTTACAGCTATTACAGGTAGAAAACGCGCGCAATAGGGGTGAAAAGGGGATTATCATTAATCTCGTTACCCCCGACAGCGCGCCTGAAATTCTTAAAGCGGCCCAAAATATGAAAGTTGTGTTGGTTAACCGCGCGCCCGCGGATATGAGCCTGCTTAATACAAACACCGTCTATGTCGGCTCTGACGAGGCGGTTGCCGGAAGGCTTCAGGGGGAGTGGCTTGCAAATTATCTCAAGGAGCGGGGAAAAAACGAGGTGCGCTATATCCTTCTTGAGGGGCAGCCCCACGCGCTTTCCGCGCGGCAGCGCACCGAGGCGGTATTAAAGGCGCTTGAAGATAACGGTATCCGTGCGATTAGCGTCACCCCACCCATTGTGGCCAATTATGACCGGCATGAGGCGATGACTAAAATTTTACCTGTTTTAAGGTCGGGCGTTAACTTCGATGCCATTATTTCTAATAACGACGCGATGGCCCTAGGCGCTATTGAGGCGTTTGAATATCTGAATATGGACCCCTCAAAAAAGATTATTCTCGGCATTGATGCCACCGAGCCCGCTATTCGCGCGCTTTTGGAGGGTAAGCTTGATATGACGGTGTTTCAGAATGCGAGAGCGCAGGGAGATGTCGCGGTCGCCGCGTTGATTAATATGATTAACGGAAACCCGCCCACGCAGGGAACCAACTATCAGCCGACACCCGATAATCCGCATGTTATTTGGATTCCGTTTGAGCTGGTCACAAGGCAGCAGATACCCCGTGATCTGCATTTTTAACCGGTGCGGTAGCCTAATTCTGATGATCTGGAAAACGCGCCCCCGGCGGTCAGCCGGGGGCGTTTTGCTTTCAAAGGCATCCTGCCGTTTGCAATTTAGCGCGCAATAGACAGCAAAGCCTGCATTTAGGAACTGGCTGCGTATTTAAACACCTAGATGACCGTTGAAATCCTTACGAAAAAATACCGTCAAAAAGCCCGACGGATGTGCCAGTTTTGGCACATCCGTCGGGCTTTGCAATTGGTAAAAAGCAGCGCGTGTTTACAGCGTGGTCGGGCGAATATTCCAGATCTCCTTGGCGTATTCGCGGATTGTCTCATCGCTTGAAAACCGTCCGGCGTTGGCGATATTCACCGTCGACATCCGCAACCAGCGCATCGGGTCCTCGCGGTAGATGCGCCCGGCCGTTTCTGCCGTCTGCGTGTAAGAATCGAAATCGGCCAGACAGAAATAATAGTCGTTTTGCAGCACCAGCGCGTTGAAAATGGGGAGGAACTCCTCCGGTGAGGCATCGGCGAGCGTCTTATTGGTCAAGGCGTCGAGCATGCGCTTGATGCGGGGGTTGGTGGCATACAATTCGGCGCTGCGGTAGCTGTTTTCACGCCGGGCGCGCATAATCTCATCGACCGAGAGGCCAAAGGTGAAAATATTATCTCCCCCGACCGCCTGCGCAATCTCAATGTTGGCGCCGTCCATTGTGCCAAGCGTCAACGCACCGTTGAGCATAAATTTCATGTTGCCGGTGCCCGAAGCCTCGGTGCCCGCAGTCGAAATCTGCTCACTGATATCGGCGGCGGGAAAGATGCGCTGTGCCAGTGATACGTTATAGTTTTCTAAGAACCGTACCTGCATCAAGGGGCTGACCGCCGGGTCGTTGTTGACCAGCGTGGCGATCGAATGAATTAGCTTGATGACCGTTTTCGCATAGACATAGCCTGGGGCCGCCTTGCCCGCGAAGAAAAAGACGGTGGGCGTAAAGTCGGTGCGGCCGTCCTCTTTAATCGCAAGGTAACGATCCAGAATTTTAAGCGCGTTTAAAAGCTGACGCTTATAGGCGTGGATGCGCTTGACATGAAAATCGAACAGGAAGGTCGGATCTACCGAAAAATCGTGTTCTTTTTTCAAGAAATTTGAAAAATCCACCTTGTTTTCAGCCTTGACCTGAGCGAGCGCCTTCAAAAAGCCCTCATCCTGCTCCAAGCCCCGCTTGGTGATCTCGGCAAGGCGGGTGGGTGTTTTGGCGGTCTGAATACCCGTGGCATCCTCAAGCAGGGTGCTCAGGCGCGGGTTGCTCGCATTCAGCCAGCGGCGGTGGGTAATACCGTTGGTCTTATTGTTAAAGCGAGATGGATAGGTCTTGTAAAAATCGTTGAAAAGTTGACTTTTTAAGAGCTGCGAGTGTACCTGCGCGACGCCGTTGATGCTGTGGCTGCCCACAATGGCCAGATGCGCCATGCGGATCGCGCCGTTAGCTTCGACCGCCATGCGGGCGATGGTATCAAGGTCATAATGATAGACCTGCCACAGCTCATGACAGAAGCGCTCGTTGATCTCATGGGTGATCTGGTAGATGCGCGGCAGCAGCCGCTGATAGATTTCTATCGGCCAGACTTCCAGCGCCTCGGGCATGACGGTGTGGTTGGTGTAAGAGATGACATGGCGCGTGATGTTCCACGCGGTCTCCCAGTCCAGGCCGTGCACGTCAAGCAGCACCCGCATCAGCTCAGGCACCGCAAGGGCCGGATGGGTGTCGTTGATATGGATCGAAATATAGCGCGACAGCTCAAGAATGCTGTGGCCTTTCTTACAGTAATCCTTGAGGATGCTCGCAATACCGGCGCAGACAAAGAAATATTGCTGCTTTAAGCGCAGCACGCGGTTGTCAAACTGCGAATCGTCGGGGTAGAGCACGTCGGAGATGGCGCGCACCGACTGGCGGTAGGCCACGGCGCTCGCGTAGTCGCCCTTGCTAAAGAGCTGAAAATCAAAGTCGCCGTCCTTAGGCTCGGCGCTCCAAAGGCGCAGCGTATTAACCACATCGTTGCCGTAGCCGACCATCGGCATATCGTGCGGGATGGCCAGCACCGTCTGGTAATGCTCATGGATAAAGACCATGCGCCCGTCGCGGTACTCCTCGCGCACATTGCCGTAGAACGGCACCTCCACCGTGTCGGAGATTTTGGCGATCTCCCAAGGGTTGTCGGTCTCGAGCCAGTCGTCCGCCTCCTCGACCTGATAACCGTTGACAATCTTCTGCTTAAATAAGCCGTACTTATAACGGATGCCGTTGCCGTGACCCGCAAAGTCGCAGGAGGCCAGCGAATCCATAAAGCAGGCGGCCAGCCGCCCTAAGCCGCCGTTGCCAAGGCCGTAGTCGGGCTCGAGCGCTAAAATATCCTCAAGCTTAAAGCCCAGCTGCGCGAGCGCTTGCTCGGCCTGCTCGGTCAGCCCCAGCCGCTCAAGGTGCTTGGGCAGCATCTTGCCCAACAGAAATTCCAGCGAGAAATAATAGACCTGCTTAACGTCGCTGCGGCGGTAGTGCTTGTTGGTTTTAAGCCAGTTTTTGATGATATAGTCCTTGGTCAGCAGCGAGAGGGCCTGATAAATATCTGCGGGGCTGGCATCCTCCACGCCTTTGGCCATGTGCGTCTCCAGCTTGGTGATCAGGTTTTCACGCAGCATCTCTTCGGTCATATGAAACATGTTGTTCAAATCCTTTCTATGGGTGGGGTCGGGGACCTATCGACAGAGCCGCCCAAACCGGGTCGGCCCACAATACGCAGTGCGGCAAAGCTTTCGGGCACCAATAGCAGGTTTGTTCCCTCAAGCTGAACATCCCCGCCCGAAAATAGAAGCGTGGGCGCGCCTTCAAGCGTCAGCGTACCGGGTTGCCTGCCAAAATGCGCGACGCACAGCGTGCCTCCGCGCCAAAACGCGAATAGACCCGCCTCCTCCCGCAGGAGTGAGAATTCGGCCGAAAAGTCGGCGCGGTAGCTTTGGCGAAAACGTGACAGCGCCTGATAATAAGCCAGCAGCGTCTGATTCTCCTGCCCCCAAGGGTAGCAACCCCGGTTAAACGGATCTTCAAAGCCGGTCATCCCCGCCTCGTCGCCGTAATAGATGCAGGGGACGCCAGGCAGCGTGAACTGTAAAAACGCGGCGACCTTTAAGCGGCGGCAGGCGGCGGCGTATTCCGCATCGGTGAGCGCATAGTCGCGGCGCTGCGTCTTTTCGACCGCGTGCGTCACCCCCAGCGCGTTGAGAACGCGCATCGTGTCGTGGGTCGACAGCATATTCATCGCCGTATCGATCGCGGGCTGCGGATAATTTTCGAGCACCGACAAAATAGCCGCTTTAAACCGGCCCGAATCACCGTTTAAGGCAAAACTGATAATCGCGCTGCGAAAGGGGTAGTTCATCACGCTGTCGAGCTGACGCCCGAGCAGATAACGCCGTCGATGCCCCTGACTAATCTTGTTTGTGGCATCCTCCCAGACCTCGCCCAAAAGAAAGGCGTCGGGATTCGACGTCTTGATGGCGGTGCGAATCTGGTCGATAAAGCCGTCGGGCAATTCGTCGGCCACGTCTAGGCGCCAGCCTTTGCACCCCTGTGTCTGCCAATACGACAAAACACCCGCGTCGCCGGTGATAAACTCGGCAAAGTCAGGATTTTCCTCCTCCACCTCAGGCAGATTCGGAAAGCCCCACCAGCCCGCGTACTTCTCGGGCCAGTCGATAAAGCGGTACCACGGATAATAGGGCGATTCTTGGCTTTGAAAAGCGCCTAATTCGGGATAGTGCCCATATTGGTTAAAATAGCGGCTGTCCGCCCCGGTATGGCTGAAAGCGCCGTCGAGTATCACGCGGATGCCCCGGCTGTCACAAGCCGCGCAAAGCGCTTTAAAATCCGCCTCGTCGCCCAGCCACGGATCAACCTTAAAATAATCGCCCGCGCCGTAGCGGTGGTTTTCGGGTCCCTCAAAGATGGGGTTTAGATACAATAGCGTCACGCCCAGCGCCTCGAGATGATCAAGACGTGCGATAATGCCCCGCAGGTTGCCGCCAAAAAAGTCCTTAGCGGAATAGTCGGGCGTATCAAGAGACGATTGGGGCAGGCCCCCCCAGTCGTCACGGCGGATGCGCTCACCCGGGGCGGGCAGCGGCACAAAGGCGTCACTTTTGGCAAAGCGGTCGGGAAAGATCTGATACATCACCCCGCCCTTAAGCCAGTTGGGTGTCGCAAAGTCGGCGTCATAAACGGTCAGCTGCCACTCAGGCAGCCAGTCGCCGGTTTGCAGACGGCTGCCGCTGCGCCCACCAAAATGCAGCGTTTCAGCGGCCCGGATTTCAAAGCGGTAAAAATAGAGGTCGGCTAAAACCAACGTTACCGCCGCACGGTAGGCTGTCAGCCCGTTACAATCTTCTTCAGGCAGCAGCGCAACGCGTTGCTCAAAGGTACCTGCGTCGTTTCGCAGAATAAGCTGCACGTCGGCGTCGGCGTCGTCGCAGCGAACACAAAAACAGACAGGCTGGCCGGTCTTGATTGCGCCAAACGGTTTTTTACTGTCCGGATCTTGGGAATCAAATAGAATGGTCATAGAGGCCTCCTGTGAATTTAACTCTGATCATACTATAATCTGCTGTCTTTTTCAATCTTTCTCCGGCTTTTAGCGACCGTTTACGCGGGGGTTAACGCGGTATTCTAGGACTAAAAAATACAGCAATCTTACAATAAAAAAACAAAATCATGAAAAAGCAAAAAAACTCTTTAAATTTGCCTCATTATATTGTAAAATATTACATAAAGACACGGTCGTGTAAAAGGCGTTTTGTTTAGTTTATATAAGGCTTTATGAAAAATTCCCAAAAATAACCGCGATGCCGTCCTGAGACTGGCAAAGAGAACGATTTTTTCAAAGGAGGGCACAAAAATGAAGCGACCCGACAAAAAACAAGGTCTTGCGGAATATCTATTTCATGAGGGAACCAATTATCACAGCTATGATTATCTGGGTGCGCACCCGACCGAAGGCGGGTTTGTGTTTCGCGTTTGGGCGCCGAATGCCGTGCAGGTTTTTGTGACGGGCGATTTCTGCGACTGGCAGACCGATCTGCACCCGGCCCGCCGCATCTCGCCCGGCGGAATTTTTGAATGCACGGTACCCGGTGTTAAAGAGTATGACGCCTATAAATACGTCATTATACCTAAGCGGGGAAAAGCTTTTTTAAAGGCCGACCCCTACGCCTTTCACAGCGAAACCCGGCCCGGCACCGCCTCAAAGGTCTACGCGCTGCCCGACTATGTCTGGAAGGACGAAAAATGGATGGCCGCTCGCCGGGCCCCCTATAAAGCGCCCGTCAATATTTACGAGCTGCACTTTGGCTCTTGGCGGCGCTATGCCGACGGCAATGTTATGGATTATGAGAAAATGGCTGAGGAGTTGATTCCCTACATAAAAGAGATGGGCTATACCCATATTGAGCTGATGCCGATGAGCGAGTACCCCTACGACAAATCCTGGGGCTATCAGGTGACGGGCTATTTTGCCCCCTCCTCGCGCTACGGGACGCCGGACGCGCTGATGGCGTTTGTAGACGCCTGCCATCAGGCCGGCATTGGTGTGCTGCTCGATTGGGTGCCCGCGCATTTTCCCAAGGACGCCCACGGGCTTTACGAATTTGACGGCACCTGCTGTTACGAATACGCCGACCCGGTCATGCGGGAGCACCAGGACTGGAACACCCGCATTTTCGATTACGGCAAAAATGAGGTGTGCAGCTTTCTGATCTCAAGCGCCTGCTACTGGCTTGAAAAATACCATATGGACGGGCTGCGGGTCGATGCGGTCGCCTCGATGCTCTACCTCGACTACGGGCGCAAGCACGGGGAGTGGAAGCCCAACCGCTTTGGCGGCAACGGCAACCTTGAAGCGGCCGAATTTATTAAGGCGCTCAACGCCCGCGTCTTTCTCGAGTTCCCGGATATTATGATGGTCGCCGAGGAATCGACCTCGTGGCCGATGGTCACCGGCCCGGTGGATCAGGGCGGCTTAGGCTTTAACTACAAGTGGAATATGGGCTGGATGAACGACTCGCTGCACTATATGTCTACCGACCCGTTTTTCCGCAAATTTGAGCAGAATAAATTAACCTTTCCTTTAACCTATGCTTTTTCTGAAAACTATGTGCTGCCGCTCTCACACGACGAGGTCGTACACGGAAAATGCGCACTCATCGGCAAAATGCCGGGGGAATATACCGACAAATTCTCGAACCTACGGGCTTATCTGGGCTATATGTATGGGCATCCGGGCAAAAAGCTCGTCTTTATGGGGGCCGAACTGGCCCAGTTTAAAGAGTGGGACGAGGATGCCGAGCTTGACTGGTGCCTGCTCGAGTTTGAAGCGCACCGCCGGCACAAGGACTTTGTCAAGGCACTCAACCTGTTTTACCGCGCGCAGCCCACGCTGTGGCAGAACGACCACAGCTGGGAGGGCTTTGGGTGGATTAGTCTGGACGACACCCACAACAATGTGCTCGCCTTTATGCGGCTGGACGACGCGGGCAATAAAATGCTGGTGGTCTGCAATTTCTCGTCGCTCACCCGCGTCGATTATAAGCTCGGCGTGCCCAATCGGGGCTATTACACCGAGGTTTTTTCGTCCGATCACTCAGAATTTGGTGGATCGGGGCTGCAAAATGGACGCCTTATGGCGCAAAAGGGCGGGCTGCACGGCTTTAAACAGCATATCAGCCTGACGCTGCCTGCCTTTTCAACCGTCTTTCTCTATAAACCGGCTGCACGGGCCAAAAGCAAAGCGCATGATGCAAAACATTCCGGAAAGGATGGTATAAACGATGGCCACTAAAAAAGAAATGCTCGCCATGCTTCTCGCAGGCGGCCAAGGCAACCGACTCCATATTCTGACAAGTGAGAGGGCGAAGCCCGCCGTACCCTTTGGCGGAAAATACCGCATCATCGATTTCACGCTGTCCAATTGTTCAAATTCAGGGATAGACACGGTCGGCGTGTTGACCCAGTATAAACCGCTGGAACTCAACAGCTACATCGGCAACGGCCAGCCGTGGGACCTTGACCGGCTCAACGGCGGCGTACATATTCTGCCACCCTATGTCTCGGGCGCGGCGAGCCAGTGGTATGCAGGTACCGCCAACGCCATTTATCAGAACATCAATTTTATTGAGCAGTACAATCCGGAATATGTGCTGGTGCTGTCGGGCGACCATATCTACAAGATGGATTACCGCAATATGCTCGACTTCCATAAGGAGAAAAACGCCGATATTACCATTGCGGTGCTCGACGTTCCGATTGAGGAGGCCAGCCGCTTCGGCATTATGAACACCCGTGAGGACGCGTCGGTCTACGAGTTTGAGGAGAAGCCCAAAAACCCCAAATCGACCAAAGCGTCGATGGGCATCTACATCTTCACTTGGGAGAAGATGCGCCGGTATCTGATTGAGGACGAGGCCAACCCTGCGTCTGAGAAAGACTTTGGAAAGAACATCATCCCCGCGATGATCGATAACAACGAGCGGGTGTATGCTTTCCCGTTCCAGGGCTACTGGAAGGATGTCGGCACCATCGATTCGCTGTGGGAGGCGAATATGGACCTCTTAAACCCGAATCTTCCGCTGAATTTAAGCGACCCGCTCTGGCGCATTTATTCGCGGCACGCGCCGACCCGGCCGCAATATGTGGGCGGCGACGCGAAGATCATCCACTCGATGTTGACCGAGGGCTGCGACATGAACGGCCGCCTCAACTACAGCGTGTTGTTTTCCGACGTTGAGATCGGGCAGGGGTCGAGCGCCGAATATTCGGTACTGATGAAAAATGTCCGCATCGGTAAAGACGCCAAGGTGCGCTACGCTATTTTGGCCGACGACGTCGTCGTCGAGGACGGCGCGATCGTGGGCGCGTCACCCGAGGAATACCCCGACCGCGAGGCGTGGGGCATTGCCGTTATCGGGCAGGGGGCGGTTATCAAAAGCGGGCAGGTCGTGCTGCCCAAACAAATGATTTCTGCGGTGGAAAAATAAAGGAGATGATGTCATGAACGCCTTTTGCATCTTATTTGGCGATTCTTTTGAGGACGACAGCGTCAGTGTCCTGACCAAAAAACGCACACTCGGCTCGCTGCCCTTTGGTGGGCGGTACCGGCTGATCGATTTTATGCTCTCGAACCTCGTGCACGCTTCGGTGCCCGAGGTCGCAGTGGTGGCGCGCAGGCATTATTCTTCGCTGGCCGACCATTTGGGTACCGGCAAGGACTGGGACTTAAGCCGCAAAAACGGGGGACTCAAGCTTTTGACCCCGTTTATGAACGAGTCGGGCTGCCATTATCAGAACCGGTTTGAAGCGCTCTCGGATTTTAACACCTATCTGGGACGGCTGCTGCCCGAATACGCGATTCTGGCCGACGCCAATTTGATCTGCACTGTTGATCTGCGCGAGATGCTGCGGCAGCATATCGAGTCGGGCGCTGATCTGACCGCGGTGTGCAGTAAGGGGCATCCGCGTCAGGGCGATACTGAGGTCACCGTCGGAGAGGACGGCATGATCTGTGACGCACGCTGCCACACCGATGTAAAAGGTGACGACGCCTTGCTGCTGCGTAAAATTTTTATTATGAAAAAGTCGGTGCTGCTTGAGCTTGTAGGGCAGGGTACCACCTATGGCTGGAGCGATCTCGGGCGCGATTATATCGCCAAAAAGTTCCCGTGTAAGCGCTTTTATGCCTACCGGCATCAGGGCTATTTTGCGGAGATCCGCACCCTTCAGGATTATTACAGCACCAGCATGGATCTGCTCAACGCCGATATCCGCCGGGGGCTTTTTAATTCCGAGACGCATATTCTTACTAAAATCAAGGACACGGTGCCTACAATGTACGGTGAAAACGGCTGTGTTGCCAACAGCCTGATCGCCGACGGCTGCCGCGTTGAGGGCACGGTGGAAAACAGCGTGCTGTTCCGCGATGTGCGCATTGGGAAAGGCGCCGTCGTGCGCAATTCGATCGTCATGCAGGGCTGTGTTCTCGAGGCGGGTTGCAGCCTGTCCAACGTCATTCTTGACAAGGATGTGCGGGTGACCGAGGGGCATTCGCTCAACGGCGGCGCGTGCCATCCTTTCGTCGTGGAAAAGAACGCGGTGGTCTGACCCGCTTAGGCGATGATATGAGAGGGGAAGCAGATGCAGAAAATTTTATTTGCGGCGGCTGAGGCCTTGCCGTTTATTAAGGTCGGCGGACTTGGCGATGTGATGGGCTCGCTGCCCGCCGCGCTGGTCGCCCGCGGGGTAGACGCGCGGGTCGTGCTGCCGCTTTACGCACAGGTACCGGCGCAGCTGCGCGAGAATCTGACCTATGTGACCAGTGTCGGGGTGCCCTTGGGCTGGCGCGTAAATCACTGTGGTATTTTCAAGGGCGACTATAACGGCGTGACCTATTACCTATTGGATAACGAGCAATATTTTAAACGTTCCGCTATATACGGCGCGTTTGACGACGGCGAGCGTTTTGCCTTTTTCTCTAAAGCTGTGTTAGAAATATTACCGCTGGTCGATTTTTATCCCGACGTCATCAACGTCAACGACTGGCACACGGCGCTGGTGCCGATCTATCTCAACGCCTTCTACCGAAAGACGGCAGGATATGAGCGGATTAAAACAGTGCTGTCGATTCATAACATTGAGTTTCAGGGCAAATATGACCCCTATATTCTCGGCAGTGTGTTCGGGCTGGACGTGGCTTTCCGCGAGATGCTCATGTACGACGGCTGCATGAATATTCTTAAGGGCGGCATCGAGAGCGTCGACCGGATCATTACGGTCAGCGAGAGCTACGCCGAGGAGATTCTCGACCCGTTTTATTCCTCGGGACTGCATCACATTCTGGCGGCGCGTAAAGAGAAGCTGGTCGGCATTGTCAACGGCATCGACACCGCGCTATTTAACCCTAAGGCCGATCAATATCTGGCCTGTGGATACGACCTTGAGACGCTGCGGTTTAAGGCCATCAATAAGCGTGCGCTGCAAAAGGAGATGGGACTGCCCCAGCTTTCCGGCGTGCCGCTCATCGGTATGGTTACCCGCCTGACGCCGCAGAAGGGATTAGGGTTGATCCGCGAGGTTATGGACGCCATCTCGGCGATGGAGCTGCAGCTCGTTGTGCTCGGCTCGGGCGACGCGGAGTTTGAAGCGATGATACAGGACTGGAGCGCCCGCTCCGGCGACAAAGTTCGCTGCGCTATCGGGTTTTCTCCGACGCTGGCCTCCCGTATTTACGCCGGGGCCGACATGTTCTTCATGCCATCCCTTTCCGAGCCTTGCGGGCTGGCCCAGATGATCGCCATGCGCTACGGCACCGTGCCGGTCGTGCATGCGGTAGGCGGGCTGAAGGATACCGTGATCCCCTTTGATCCTGATACGGGTGAGGGCAACGGCATCACATTCCAGACCTATGAGGCTTGGGATATGCTCGACGCGCTGGAGCGCGCTTTGGCGCTCTATCACCAAAAGGCGCTCTGGAAAACCGTGCGTCGCAACGGAATGCGCCGCGATTCTTCGTGGGAACAGTCGGCGCAGAAATACTTGGATGTCTACAACGCGCTGATTGGCGAAGAGAACACCTGACTGTATGGGCGCAGACGTCTTTATAGCGCTCGGCGACGCGGCAAAACCGCGTCGCCGTTTTTTTATAGCTTTAGCAAGATAAAACCACCGGCTCTGCCGGTGAGAATAGAAAACTTTAGATACAAGAAAACCTCCTTTTGCTAAAATAAATGCAGGTTTGCCGAAAGAAGATATAATGGCCGACCAAATATCCCTCAAAGAGTATATGGACCCGTTTACGGGTAGTAAGAATACAAAGGCATAAAAACAGGCCGCTTTAGCGGCGGCCTGTAAACATTATGCGGTTGGCAAATCTTTCAACGCCTCTTGAGGGGCTGCTAGTAATATGCCCTTTCAGGGCTGGTGCATACCACCAGTTTAACTGGTGGTTTTGATTACCAAAATCACATGGGAAGAAAGCATATGCCTCTTTTAGGACTGCATCGACATGCCGCCGTCCACATGCAGCACCTGCCCTGTGACATATGTAGAATCGTTGGTAGCAAGATAAACATAGGCGGGTGCCAGCTCCCAGGGCTGTCCGGCCCTTTTCATGGGCGTATTTGAGCCGAAGGTCGGAATATATTCAGCCGGCCAGCTTGCGGGCTGAAGCGGTGTCCAAATGGGGCCGGGGGCCACCGCGTTGACACGGATGCCCTTTTCCACAAGAGAACGCGCCATCGCGCGCGTAAAGCTCACAATCGCGCCCTTGGTGCAGGAATAATCAATCAGCAGGTCGTTTCCGGCATATGCCGTAATGGAGGTTGTGTTGACAATGGTACTGCCGTTTTTCAGATGCGGTAACGCAGCCTTTGTCATATAAAACATTGAAAAAATGTTAACACTAAAGGTCAACTCAAGCTGTTCGGCGGAGATGTCTTGGATGCTGTTCTGCGGAAACTGTACGGCGGCGTTATTGATCAATACGTCCAGACGGCCCAGTGTCCCCACGGTATCGACAACGGCCTGCTGGCAGAACGCCTCACTTTGGATATCCCCCGCAATCAGCATGCATTTCACACCCTGATTTTCCACATAGGCTTTAATCGTCTGCGCGTCCTCATGCTCGTTGTAATAAACAATGCAAATATCCGCGCCTTCCTTGGCCGTGGCTAAAGCCACCGCCCGGCCAATACCGCTGTCGCCGCCCGTTATCAGGGCGACCTTCCCTTTAAGCTTTCCCGTTCCGATATAGTCGGGATTGTCGAAAACGGGTGGGGGCGTCATCAGCGTTTCCAGACCGGGCTGAAAGGGCTGGTGCTGCGCGGGGAATTGAATCGGAACTTGTTCGCATACCTTTTCGTAGCCTAAATACGGATAATATAAGTTCATAAGGCAAACCTCCAAATACGGGCTCGATATAATGTATGTCGATTATGAACCGAATGCTACTTCATTTTAAATTCAGATCAGCGCCAAAAGGGCTGATAAGAGGCCCTCTGAGCTTAGCGCATTTTGCGTATCCATTATTTCGGGACCTTTTATCTTATCGGGTTTAATTTATACATGCATTTAACAGGTTAAATTATAACAGCACCGTCCACCCGACGGTGCTGTTATAATTTCTTGGACACATGAATAAACTGTACCATCTCGCTATACGAAAGGGAAGTAAGGATGAGCGATAATAATATTAACGGATGCCAATACAAGGTGGATGCGCCTTATCCGCCGGTACGTGTGGCGGGGCAAAATTCTGTTTATGCTTGTGAGATGCTTAGTAACATAGGGGACGTCGTCTCGGAAATGAGCGATGTCGCCCGATATTTCTACATTTCTGTCGTAGCGGCACCGCAGTATGCTGGCTTTTCCGTCTGTTTTCATAATATCAGCATTGTGGAAATGCATCACCTCCATATATTCTCCGAGCTTGCGTTACTGCTGGGCGCGGACCCCCGGCTTTGGAGCGGATGGCAACGCAAGCGGTGGTGGTCACCCTCGTTTATCGGTTATCCTCGGGAGATACGTGCGCTGATAGCAGAATCCATCAAAGCCGAGGAGGCGGCTATCCGCAAATATTCCAGACAGGCGAATGTTATTTGCGATGAAAACATTGTGGCTATCTTACGGCGCATCATACGCGATGAAGAACGCCATTTACAGATTTTCAGCGAGATGTGCCAGCAGATATAAAGGATATGAGAGAAAGCTGCTACTAAAACAGATTGGGCACACACGCCGCAAGCTGAGAAGCGCCTCTTTAAGCTTAAGCGATAGGACATCAACCCTGATCGTCACTGTTAGGATGATTAAAAAAGCATAGGCTCCGGGTTATGCATATCCCGTGAGCCTATGCTTTTTCATGCCGACACCCTTGCGGAGGATGAAGGAATAAGTGGTTTTGCGGTTTATTAGTCGCCTATTGAACAACCGTTAAAGGATGGCTCATAATAACCTTAAATAGGAAAGTCTGTGCCGATGCTTACCCCTTGAGACCGTCGATGCCATACCCAGATAGCAATTGTTCCATTTGTCCGTTGTTCCGGGTAGGCCTGTTGTAAAGATATCCGAGCTGTTAAAATCGATGCCAACTGCAAGGGCTATATTACCGAAAGGAATAGATTCATATCTGCAATTGTTCCGTCATTGGCCGGTGCCGTTGTCAAGCTTTGTACGGTAATCTGAGACCCGGATGGAAGCCGTGGCCAATTGTTTTAGGCAGAAAAGATCAGGTGCCCAACCTCATTACGCTCAGGTTGGCACTTGTACCTGCGCCAAACAAAGTGCTTCCTCCGGTAACGCTTGACAATGCCAAGGTTAATACATTGCCTGCGGTGAGCGGAACAATACTGCTGAGCGTAATCGCCTCAAATGCAGAGGTTAATACGATGGTACAAAACAAAGACGATTGTAAAAACAGCCCGTCAATTTGCACACCGGCAAGCACACCGAAATCGCCACTGGTGGACTGTAATTGGATAAAAAACTCCACACGATAATCACCGGAAATGTCAATGGTGATACTGTCGGTCCCTAACGTTACGTTGGTGCTTGCCATGCTTTCCGGCAGCTCAACGCCTTGCTCACCGTCCGCGGGAATGGTAATAATCTGAGTGCTATCGTTGTACAAACCACCATAAGCCAGTATCGCTGCGTCGCCGGTGGGACCCGTGGGACCCGTGGGGCCGGTTGCACCATCCGCGCCGGTTGCGCCGGTGGGACCCGTGGGGCCGGTCGCGCCGTCCGCGCCGGTTGCGCCGGTGGGACCCGTGGGACCGGTCGCGCCGTCCGCGCCGGTTGCGCCGGTGGGACCCGTGGGGCCGGTTGCACCATCCGCGCCGGTTGCGCCGGTGGGACC
>JAEWBS010000121.1 GCA_023391005.1 Bacillota bacterium
AATATCGGTTAAATTTCTGAAACGATTAATAGAGAGGCGGGTTACCTTCACCCAAGATGACCTCCAGTTCGTTGCCATTCACAGAAACACTGTCCCCCGGGCGAATTTTTTTACCCCGCATCGTACAGGTCTCACCGTTGACCAACACTAAGCCCGATTGAACCATTTCCTTCGCTTCGCCGCCGGTCAATGCCTCGCCCGCAAACTTTAACAGGGCGTCCAGCTTAATAAATTCAGTCGTAATAGTAATTTTTTTCATATTTTATCGCCTTTACATATCGGATTTTAAGCGAACCGGCAGTACGAGAAAAACAAAAGCATTGGAATTAATTGGAACGACTTTCATAGGAGAAAGCGGACCCGAAATTTCAAGGCAAACCTCGTCGCAACGCGCGGCGCGCAACGCGTCGAGCAGATAGCGGTTGTTAAAGCCCATTTCGAGTGTGCCGCCCTCAATCGATGCCGGGACGGTATCAACCGCGCGTCCAAGCGCGGTTGAGCAATTTAAAACAATTTCATCCTCGATAAATTTGATACGCAGCGGACTTTTGATTCGATCAGAAATCAAAAGACTGACGCGCTCAACCGCATCGATAAATTCTCTCGTATTGATTTTAACCTTGACACTGCTGCTTTTCGGAATAGCGGCATTATAATCGAGAAAATCGCCTTCGAGCAGTCGAGAAAAGACCTGAAAGCTGCCAATATGAAAAATAATATGCTTTTTTGAGACCTGCATACCAATCAGCTCGTCAGAACCCTCGCTGAGAATGCGCGAAACCTCGTTTAAAGCCCGTCCTGGTACAACAAAGCTTAAATCATTTTGAATAGCGAGCTTTTCGTTTCTCAGTGCCAACCGGTAGCCGTCGATTGAAACAACCGAAAAGGAGCTATCTTTTATTTCGAATAAAGATCCGGTATGAATCGGCTTTGCATCGGATTGACTGATTGCAAAAATGGTCTGGTCAATCATCGATTTCAAAATATCCTCGGTGACGTTAAAATCGGTTACCTCACCAATCGACGGAAATTCCGGGAATTCATCAGCGGGCATGCCTAAAATAGTGAATTCTGAAAATCCGCTTTTTATTTCGGTTAAGCATTTGTCCCCGACGGTAATGGTGACGAATTCACCGGGCAGTTTTTTGACGATATCAAGCAAAACCTTAGCGGGCAGGACGATTTCTCCCGCCGTTTCAATTTGAGCGTCTATTTTAGTGGAGATGCCGATGTCGAGATCATAGCCGAACAGCTCGACCGCATTGTCGGCGGTGCGAATGAGAATGCCCTCTAGGGTGGGCAGCGGCGAGCGTGAGGATACCGCTCTGCTGACGACCGACGCGGCATCGCAAAGAATTGATTTTTCACATTTAATTTTCATAATGATCTCCTTTTCTAAAAAAGACAGAAAGAAAATAATATTTAGTAGTAGCAGTAGGGGCCGTTGAAATTGTTAAAAGCATTAAAAATGCCGATCGTGCTCAAAAATTTCAATAAAAAAAATGATTGAAAGATCTTTTGAAAAAAAATAAAAATAACACGGCCTTAAAAAGGCCTGTTAAAGCGCGTTAAAGGGTGGCTGTTGAATGTTGAGAAGAGTTTTAAAAACCGGTGGATTTTATAAACAATTAAACGCTGAAAGAAAGTTGAATTAACTGTCCCGAATATTTTTAATGATATCCTCAATTGTATTTTTAAAGTGCGGATTACTTTTCATGACCTTAATTGTCTGGTTGATCGTATAGACAACCGTCGAGTGGTCGCGGCCTGAAAATTCCTCACCGATCGCGGACATGGAGAGATGCGCAACCTCTCGGATGATATACATTGCCGCCTGCCGCGCGGCTGAAACCGGCGCGGTCCGGTCCATCGAGCGGATATTCTGCACCGGTACTTCAAACGAGCGGGAAACCTCGTTGATGATGCGGTCAACCGTCACTGAAATCGGCTGGCTGTCGTTTAAAATATCGCGAATGGCATTTTGCGCAATCGAAATAGAGGGCGGACTGTTTGCCAGAAGCTTAAAGGCTTTGATTTTTTTGACGGTGCCTTCGAGCTGACGAATGTTTGTCTTTAAACGGTTTGCAATATATTCGGTGACGTCATCCGGCAGATTGATATCCAAAAGCTCGGCCTTCCGACGCAGAATCGCAACGCGCGTTTCGTAATCAGGCGGCTGAACGTCGGCGATAAGACCCGATTCAAAGCGGGTGCGGAGCCGATCCTCCAGCGTTTTAATTTCTTTGGGCGGACGGTCGGAGGTTAAAACAATCTGCTTGTTCGCTTCATACAGCGTATTAAAGGTATGGAAGAATTCCTCCTGCGTCATTTCTTTACCGCTGATAAATTGAATGTCATCCACGAGTAGTACGTCAGCCTGACGGTATTTATCATGAAAATTTTTCGTCCGCTCAGTTTTGATTGCGGTGATCAGCTCGTTTGTAAAATCTTCACCTTTGACATAGATAATTTTAAAATCAGGTTGACTTTGCGATATTTCGGCGCAGATGGCGTTTAACAGGTGCGTTTTACCAAGCCCCGAACCGCCATAAATAAACAGCGGATTGTAAGAGGATGCCGGATTGGTCGCAACCGCAAGACTTGCCGCGTGGGCAAATTTATTCGAAGCGCCGACAATAAAGGTCGAAAAGGTATAATCGTATTCCCCAACTGACGTAAAAGAAGGGTCGATCAGCTCTTTTTTAACCGGAACGGCTTCAGTTTCGACAACAGTGGCTTTGGGATTCTCTTCGCTAACGATTGTTAAATCTACCGAAAAGCCCAGCACCTCTTTAAAAGCGTTAGACAAAAACTCAAAGTATTTTGCTTCGATAATTTGTTTGCGAAAATCGGTTGGCACGGCAAGAACGGCCCCGGTGTGATCAAATTTTTCACAGACGATATCCTTAATCCAGAGAGAATAAGGGCCTGCCGGCATTTGCTGACGGCAATAATCCTTAATCAGCTCAAACATTTCCATGGTTGAATCCATGAACTAACCTCCAAAACGGCCACAGGGACCGAATACAAATATTCGAGCCTATAATAGCATAAAAAAGTAATTCTTTCAACCGTGATACAGGATAATATATATAATAGTAAAAGGAAGAGCGATTATATTTAAAATAAAGTTTATCTTAAACAGAGGTTAAAATTTTAAAAACCAGTGGTTTTTAAATCATCTATAGCGACGATGCGCTTAAAAAGGCTGGTAAATACCTTGTTTTTAATAAAAGGTTCTTGACTTTACAGGGCTTTTTAGTCTATACTAGTTATCTGCAAGGTTTCCCTGAAAGGAGGGGTTTTCTATGGTCAGAACCTACCAGCCGAAGAAGCTGCAGCGCAAGAAGGAACATGGTTTCCGCAAGAGAATGAAGACGAGAAACGGTCGCAAGGTACTCGCCCGCCGTCGTGCAAAGGGCAGAGCAAGGCTCACGTACTAATGTGTTAAGGTCACACCGTTTATCTGTGTGACCTTTATTTCTGTTTTTCGTTTGAAAAACGAAGGCATGCGAAAGGGTGTTCTGGCGTTGCAAAGAACAATCTCATTAAACCAGAACCACGATTTCAGAAGGCTTTATCGAAGAAAAGGCGCGGTAAGCGCGCCTTTAGTAACCTATGTGGCCAAAAACCGCCTGGGTTTTAATCGCGTAGGCATTACGACAAGCAAAAAAATCGGCAAAGCGCATGATCGCAACCGGGCACGCAGAGTGATCAGGGAGGCGTATCGCCTCCTTCTGCCTCGTTTTTCACAGGGTACCGGCTATGACATTGTCTTTGTCGCCCGGGCCAGAACTACCAACTGCGCTATGCAGGAGGTTTATAAAGTCATGAAAAAGCATCTTTCTCCTTATTTCTATTTAAATGATGAAGCGCATCTTTAAGGCGTTGATCTATCTGTACAGAGAAGGTATATCGCGCTATAGGCAGCCGCGCTGTATCTATATTCCAACCTGCTCCAGCTATGCCTTAGAGGCGATTGACCGCTTCGGCGCGATAAGGGGCGGGTTACTTTCGGTTTGGCGCATTTTGCGCTGCAATCCCTTTGCAAGGGGTGGGTATGACCCTGTGCCGGAGCATTTTACCTTCCGGAGAGAATACCATGTTTATTGCAATAAAAAAAGGACAAGCGCCGCTAAATCCTCTCTTCTTACGCCTTATTCGGTGCGTCTTTTTAAAGATGATAATGGAGGAAACTAAATGAGCATTGTAAATTTGTTTGCGCCGGTGGGCTGGGTACTCGGGTTCATCATGTATTACATCAACGAGTTCACGCATAACTACGGCATTACATTGATTCTGTTTTCGATACTCGTCAAGATTTTGATGATTCCGCTGGGCATCAAGCAGCAAAAAGGCCTCATTTCAAACGCAAGAATGCAGCCTAAGATGAAGGCCCTTCAAAAAGCCTATGGCAATAACAAGCAAAAGTATTCCGAAGAGCTTCAAAAGCTTTATAACGAAGAGGGCTTCTCTCCGATGTCCTCCTGCCTGCCGATGCTGATTCAGTTTCCGATTTTGTTCGGTATGCTCGACGTTATTTACAGTCCGATTAAACATATGCTCAGACTGCCTATTGAAACGATTGACAAGGCGATTGAAATTGCCACAGGCGTCCTTGGCGCCGGCGGCATGAGCAGCTATTCTAAAGAAATCAGTGTCTTGAACGCGGTTAAGATTGATCCCGCCCCCTTTATTCAGGGACTTGGCGCCGACGTAACCGATAAGATTTCTAATTTTGATTTTTCGCTTTTTGGTCTATTTTTAGGTGAGCAGCCCTCTTTGACGCCCGGAGATAAACCGATTGGCCTTTATATTGTTCTTTTATTGATTCCGATTTTATCCGGTGTAACCTCGCTGATGATGAGCATGGTGACAAAGCAGTCCACCGCTTCGACCGCGGACGGCCAGATGGCCGGCATGACCAACAGCATGCTGATTATGATGCCGCTGATGAGCGTCTGGATCTCGTTTATCGTTCCGGCCGGTGTGGGTATCTATTGGCTTATGTCCAACATTCTGTCAACCGTTCAGAGCATCATCTTGAACAGGATTATGAACCCTGCCGAAGAGATCGAAAAAGCAAAGGCCGCCGAAGAAGAAATGCGCGAACGTGAGCGGCAGGAGCGCATTGAGCAAAAGAAGAAAGCCAAGGAAGAAAATATCAAAAATCCTAACGAGAGCGGCCTGTCTCAAAAAGAGATGACGCGGCGCAAGCTGGCTGCCGCCAGAAAACGTGACGCTGAACGCTACGGCGAAGAATATGTCGACGTGACCGACGAGGATATGAAGTAAAGGAGTGAAACGACTTGATCAGAGAGGTTATTGCGACCGGCAGAACGGTGGATGCCGCTATTGATACCGGCTGTGAGCAATTGGGACTGCCCCGCGAAGAGATCGATTTTGAGATTATCGACATGCCGCACAAAGGCTTTTTAGGCTTGAGCCAAACGCCGGCCAAGGTGCGGGTATTCAAAGAGGAGCCTGATATTGAAGTAGCCGAGCCCGCGCCCAAGGCCCCCGATCTTGACGGCAAAATTGAGGCCGCGCGCCAGTATGTTCTCGATATTGTCCAAGCGATGGGCTTAGATCAAATTACCGTTACCGCTTCACAAGAAGATAACAACGTCACCCTTAAAATCAACGGCGATGTTTCAGGCGTAGCAATCGGTCGCCGCGGGGAAACGCTCGATGCACTGCAATATCTGACCGGGCTTGCGGCCAACCGCGTTGAAGGCGACTATCTGCGGGTGGTCATCGATTCCGGCAATTACCGCGAGAGACGGCGCAATACGCTTGAGCAACTGGCCAAAAAGCTGGCCGCTGCGGTTATTAAAACCGGGCGTAATACAACGTTAGAGCCGATGAATCCGTATGAGCGTCGGATTATTCACGCCACCATTTCAGAGATTGAGGGCGTCACCTCCGCTTCGGTTGGTGAAGAGCCCAACCGCTGCGTCATTATTTCGAGCACGAATCCGCGTCCGCAGCAGCCCAACGACCGATATGAGAGCCGCCCGAAAAACAACAGGCCCAACAATAACCGGGGTCCGCGTCCCGGCGGTTCAAATGATGGGCGTCGTGAGGGTTCAAGTGACGGCCGCCGCGACGGCGGTTATCGCGGCAACAACAACCGAGGCCCGAATCACGATGCGCGCGGCGGCAACCGGGGCAAGGGTCCGCGCCGCGAAAAGCCCGCGCCCTATCAGGAGAGCGGCAAGCGCGAGGTTGCGCCCGCAGAAGCGGCCAACCAGCCTCTTTACGGAAAGATTGACCTGTAAGATGAAAGGGGATGTTGCGCCGCAACATCCCCTTTTTAGACTGCCGATAAGATACGACGTTTGTCGCAAATCAAAACTATCCAACACTAAATTGGAGAATTTCTTTGCAATGCTCCATATCGGAATCGACTGCCGGGGACTTACGTTTTTTAAAGCTTTAGAAGCTATAATTTTTACACAAATTTTTGATACGCTGAGAGGGATGTTGCAGCGCAGCGTCCTTTTTAAAGAACTATTGGAGAACAGCTATGAATCGAACCATTGTCGCTTTAAGCACGCCGCCCGCACACAGTGCCATTGCGGTGGTGCGCCTGTCGGGTCCTGATGCCATCGCGGTTGCCGATAAAATTTTTAGGCCTTTTTATGCTGAAAGCCTCGGCAGTCTGCCCGGATATCATGCCGCTTACGGCGAGGTGATTTCGGGTGACGCGCTGATCGACGAGGCGGTGGCACTTGTCTATCGCGCGCCCAAAAGCTATACCGGAGAAAATATGGTCGAGTTCTCTTGTCATGGCAATCCACTGATTGCGGCGCGGCTGGTCGCGGCCTGCATTGCGGTGGGCGCGGCGCCTGCGGGAGCCGGTGAATTCACCAAAAGAGCGTTTGAAAACGGCAAATTGGATCTATCTCAGGCCGAGGCGGTCGCCGAACTGATTGAAGCTGAAAGTGATCTGGCTGCCAATGCGGCACAGCAGCGCAGAAGCGGCGAGCTTGGAAAACGCGTGCAGGCACTGTGCGATCAGCTCAGCTTTGCCGCGGCGCAACTGGCGGTTTGGAGCGATTATCCCGAGGAGGAGGACGCGCCCGCAATTACGCGCGAAGCTCTGCTTGATATCTTTGTTTCGGTGCTTAATGAGCTGAAAAGTCTTGCATCGCGCTATAACACGGGCAGACTGATTCAACAGGGTATTAAGGTGGCGATTGCAGGCAGCCCGAATGTCGGCAAATCAACGCTGATCAATTTATTAAGCGGCAGCGAACGCGCCATTGTCACCGATATTGCGGGTACAACCCGAGATGTTATTGAAGCGCCTGCCGAGCTCGACGGTATTACGATTCGCCTCTTGGACACAGCGGGTATCCGCGAAACGGAGGATGAAATTGAGCGTATCGGCATTCGTCGCGCAAAGGACGCGATTGAAACCAGTGACCTTATTTTGTATCTTTTAGACGGTTCAAATCCGGTTACAGATGAAGATAAAACGTTACTATTGCAAATAAATACGCGACCGCATCTGGTTATTTTTAATAAAACCGATCTTAAAAACGACAGTTTTCAACATCTCATCAAAGCGGATGTTGAAATTTCAGCTTTGACGGGAGCGGGAATTGAGAGCCTTAAGGAATCGATAAAAAAGGTTTTAGGAATAACCTTGACGCAGGACGGCTGCCTCATCGCTTCCCAGCGGCAATTTGATTGCGTTTTGCGCGCTGAAAAATCGCTTTCTGAAGCCGTTTTTCATCTTGAGGCCGGTGTGACGCTCGACGTGGTCGGAATTTTGATCGAAGACGCGATTGCGCCGCTTGCCGAACTGACCGGCCGCAGCGCGTCGCAAAGCGTCATCGAGCAGGTCTTCACCAAGTTCTGTGTTGGGAAATAATAAAACATGTTGAAAACTTTTAATTTTTGTTAGGAATTCTACTTGGGGGAATTTTCGGATGACCGAATTTATCGCGCAAAGCTATGATATCGCCGTTATAGGGGCGGGACACGCAGGCTGCGAGGCGGCGCTTGCGGCGGCTCGGCTCGGCAAAAGGACGGCGCTGTTCACGATATCCTTAGACGCTGTCGCCAATATGCCCTGCAATCCGTCGATCGGTGGAACCGCCAAGGGACACATCGTGCGTGAGATCGACGCGCTCGGCGGTGAGATGGGCAGAGTGGCCGACAAAACAATGCTGCAAAGCCGTATGCTCAACCGAGGCAAAGGTCCCGCCGTGCATTCGCTGCGGGTGCAAAGCGACCGAACGCGTTATCATGAGGTGATGAAACAGGTTGTTGAGCGTACGCCCAACCTTGACCTGATTCAGGCCGAGGTTGTGGAAATAAGGACCGAAAACGGAGCCGTATCGGCGGTGGTGACGATTTTGGGCGCGGTCTACCCGGTGCGCGCTGTGATTATTGCCACCGGAACTTATCTCAAGGGCAAAGTTTTTATTGGGGAGTTTTCTCAAGAGTCAGGGCCGGACGGTTGCCATCCCGCCAATGCGCTTGGCGGCTGTTTATGCGAGCTAGGGCTGCCGATGCGGCGGTTCAAGACCGGAACTCCCGCGCGGGTCAACCGCAATTCGATTGATTTTTCAAAGCTTGAGGTGCAGCCCGGCGACGAGGAGATTATTCCGTTTTCGGCCGATACCGACGAAGGATCGCTTTCGAATAAAATGGTGTGCCACATGGGCTATACCAATCTGGCGACACATGATATTATCCGCGCGAACCTGCACCGCTCTCCCCTGTTTGCGGGTGTGATCGAAGGCGTCGGCCCCCGCTATTGCCCCTCTTTGGAAGATAAGGTTGTTCGCTTTGCCGATAAGCAACGGCATCAGCTATTTATTGAGCCGATGGGCGAAAACACCGACGAAATGTATCTGCAAGGTATGAGCAGCTCATTGCCCTTTGAGGTACAGCTCGCTTTTTACCACTCGATTCCGGGACTTGAGCAGGTCAAGGTTATGCGTCCCGCCTATGCGATTGAGTACGACTGCATCGACCCGCTGGCGCTCTACCCCTCTTTGATGTGCAAGGCGGTTGGAAATCTTTTTGGCGCAGGGCAATTTAACGGTACCTCAGGTTATGAAGAGGCCGCCGCGCAAGGGCTTGTCGCCGGAATCAACGCCGCGCGAGTGCTCGATGATCTCGACCCCCTTATCATGGCGCGGGATGAAAGCTATATCGGGACGCTCATAGACGACCTGACGACCAAAGGCGTCACCGAACCGTACCGCATGATGACCTCGCGTTCGGAATACCGTCTGTTGCTGCGGCAGGACAATGCCGAAGCCCGCCTGACTCCCAAGGGACGGGAGATTGGGCTGATTGGCGACATGCGCTGGCAGCAGTTTTTGCTGCGCGAGCAGCAGCGTCGCGATGAGATTGCCCGGCTGCAAAGCACAACGCTCCCCCCCACCGAAGCGCTCAACAGCTTGCTGGAAACGCAAGGCACCGCGCCGATTTCAAGCGGCGTTAAAATGGCCGACCTGCTGCGTCGGCCGCAGATAACCTACGCGATGCTGGCGCCGTTTGACCAAAAGCGGCCGCAGCTGCCCCGCGCGGTGGCGGATCAGGCGGAGATTGAAATTAAGTATGCGGGCTATATCCAAAAGCAGAAAGCGCAGGCTGCCGAAATGCAGCGCCTACGCGATATTAGTCTGGGCAATATCAATTTCTCCGAGATCAAAGGGTTGCGTATTGAGGCGCGCGAAAAGCTCCAAAAGGTGGCGCCGCAAAGTCTTGGCGCGGCTATGAATATTTCGGGGGTGTCCCCCGCGGATATCTCGGTACTGATGCTTGAGCTTGCGCGTCGGCGCAGAGAAGGAGATGCGAAAAATGATCCCGATTGATAAGCTTTCTGAATGTCTGGGGCACTTTGGTCTGACGGTTACGGCGCAGCAGGGTGATTATTTCAATACTTATGGTAAATTTTTATTGGAATATAACGAAAAAGTGAATTTAACGGCCATCACAGACCCTGATGAAATTGCGATTAAGCATTTTGCAGATAGCGTTCTTCCGCTGGCGCTGAATGAAATCGCACCGGGCGCTTCGTTGATCGATGTCGGAACTGGGGCGGGCTTTCCCGGTGTGCCGCTTAAAATTATGCGGCCTGATATTGAGCTGACGCTGCTCGACAGCCTGAACAAACGGCTGAAATTTTTAGAGGAGCTGTCGGCGTTGCTTGGGCAACAGAATAACCTCGTCCATGCCCGCGCCGAGATGGCGGGGGCGGATGAAGCACTGCGCGGGCGTTTTGACTATGCGACCTCGCGTGCGGTCGCACAGCTCGCAGTGTTGTGTGAATATTGCCTGCCGCTTTTAAAGGTTGGCGGAAAAATGCTGGCACTCAAAGGGCCGGACTGCGCCGCTGAAATAGCGGCCGCAAAAAAAGCAGTTGAGGTTTTAGGCGGCGACATTGCCGCTGTTCATGAATATGCGCTGGCCGATCAGGGGCAACGTACGCTGATCATCATTGAAAAGATCAAGAAAACGCCTAAAAAATATCCGCGCCAACGTATAAAGCTCAACGAAAAACCGTTGTAGGAAGGAGAGGTTTTATGACCGGCCAGCTTGCGTCATTTTTACCGATTATACTGATTGTCTTTTCAAATCTTGCCTACAACATTGCGACGAAGGCGACGCCCCCGGAGGCCAATGCCACGGCCTCGCTGGTGGTCACCTATGTGGTGGCGGCGGTCTGTGCGCTTTTAATGATGCGCTTTCAAACCGGCAGCTTTTCGCTCGCGCATTTTAAGGGTGTTAACTGGACGGCGGTTTTGCTCGCGATCAGCATTGTTTGTCTTGAAATCGGTTATATTCTCGCCTACCGTGCGGGGTGGAATATCAGCGTTTGTTCATTGATTGCAAACATTGCGCTTGCCATGCTGCTCGTGCTCGTGGGGGTTTTCTTTTATCACGAAAGTCTTGGCCCGAGGCAGATCGGCGGCATGGCGCTCTGCCTTGGCGGTCTGCTGCTGTTGAACCTCAAATAACGTTTTATATAATTTTGCCGATTATAGCGGCAAGGGCGGCCATCCTGTAGAAAGTCCAGTGGCGGTTGGACTTTCTGTCGGGATCTGCGGCCAAAAATTCTTGCTATATATTCCAATAAATGGTATATTCCACTTAACAAGGGAATATACTGTTTTATTTTTTGGGGGTGTGCGCAATGGGGTTTCTGCCGCTATTAGGGAACAGCTTCACACGCGTCAGACTGGTTCCGCTCGACAGCATCGATCCAAATCCGGCGCAGCCCCGTCAGGTTTTTGAGCAAAAGGCGCTTGAGGAGCTGGCGCTCTCAATTAAAGAAAACGGGCTAATCTCACCGGTTGTAGTCCGAAAAACAGGTGATCGCTTTCAGCTCATTGCGGGAGAACGGCGGTTGATGGCTTTTAAAATGCTTGGAGAAACCAGCATCCCCGCCCTGCTTGAGGAAGCGGACGACCGCCGCAGCGCGACACTGGCGATCATTGAAAATATGCAACGTCAGGATCTAACCTTTTTTGAAGAGGCGCAGGCCATCGCGCTGCTGATTAAAACACAGGAGTTGACCCAGCAACAGGCCGCCGAACGGTTGGGCCTGTCGCAGTCGGCGGTAGCTAATAAGCTGCGTCTGCTCCGGCTGCCCAAGCCGCAGGTGGACAGGCTGGTTGAAGCGGGACTGACCGAGCGGCATGCACGGGCGTTGCTGCCGCTTTGCGAGGACCCCCGACTTGAGGTGGTGGTATCTAAAATAATTCAGGCGCACGCCACCGTTAAACAGACTGAAAAGATGGTGGAGGATATACAAAAAAGGCCAAAGCCCAAGCAGGGCGGCCGAATTTTGATCCTAAAAGATCTTCGCCTCTTTACTTCGACCATCGGCCATGCCGTCGAGGTCATGAAGCAAGCCGGTATAGACGCTAAAACTGAAAAGACCGAGGACGAACAAAATATTGTCTATACCATTGTGATACCGAAAGCCGCCCCCGATAAAAAAGCCTTAATGCGAAGTCAGACGCCGACATTGAGGTCGGTGCTTTGATGATAGATCTCCCCCGGCTGATTGACACGAGAAAGAGCTGCCGCGCTGCGGACAGCTCTTTTTCGTCGTTATACGCAAAAAAATACCGGCGGAATCAATTGTTGAAAAGATGGTATTTTGTTAAGAAAAACAAAAATTATGTCGGTACGACCTAAAAACTCAGAACCTATGGTATAATAGCCGCAGAACGGCTATTATACCGGGAGAATACACAATAGTACAAATTTAAGCACGGCCGGCCGCTTTTTTGTTTGCCATTTAGGGTATAACACGCCCGCTGATAGATGTTTAAGAATCAAATCAGTTTTTGGTGCATTTTAAAGCTGCCGTAGTGGAGGCAGCGGGTTTTGTTATAACATCGGGCTTTTAAACTGTTTTTAGTGCAGGAGGATGGTGGCGATGCGTTTGGGCAAAAGAGGTATGGTTTTAATTCTGGCGGCGATGCTGATGTTGGGGTGTTCGCGGGCGGGCTTTAAAGATTCGCTCAACCGCAGTTCCTCCTCACCCGCCAGCAGCGCAGGGAACAATACATCGAGCGATCCGTCTGATATGCTCGTGTTCGATATGGACGTTGGTGAGATGGACGAGGACGGCGTTTATCTCTACTATGCACTTCCGCGTGCTATGGACCCGTTGGCCGAAGCGCCCGCCGAGCATATTTCGGAAAAAATACATACGGCGCTGTTCGCGCTGCGAGATAAAATTGTCGCGGATAAGGCCGTGCACAGTCTGACGGTCTATGATTCGCTGACCCGAAACGACGGCGTTTATTACAGTACTGTGTATGATATTAAATATTTGCAGACCAAGGATGCCGCGAAAGCGCTTTATTGCTTTGGCCTCGTGTTTGAGTCAGCGACCGGCGGACTGGTCGGTGTCGATTCTATCATCGATTCCGATACGCTCATAGCACTGCTGCTCGACGAGCAATCCTCAAAAATTCTTGAGAAGGATGAGGCGCTGGCCGCCAAACAGCGGGCATATCTCAACAGTCAGGGTGTCGATATGTTGAAAAAAAGACTCTCCTTCCCCGACGGCGTTGTCTCGCTTGAGCAGCTTTTGGACGCATCGTTCTATTTGGATGGTGGCAAGCTGGTCGCGGTGTTCGCAGCCCCGCAGGATATCGGCGGCGTGATAAGGGTATCTATATCCCTTAAATAATGAGGAAAATACATACGGCGCAAAAATTATTGCGGTTTTGCTTTGACATCAGTGCATCAGCGTACTATAATAGTCAGTAACTTTAATACATAATACTGGTAATGCCTTAAAAGGCGGATATTTTGTACGGCTTTTGTTGACGCTTTATCGGTATCAGTTCAGTGACGAAAGGGGACCTATAAGATGGAGAAAAAAAATATAGACTGGAGCTCGCTGGGGTTCGGCTACATTCCGACCGATAGCCGCTATGTTTCGGTTTATGCGGACGGAAAGTGGGATGGAGGGCGGCTGGTTTCAGATCCCAACGTCGTTATGAACGAATCTGCCGGTGTGCTTCAATATGCACAGACCTGCTTTGAGGGCCTTAAAGCCTATACGACTCAGGATGGTAGCATTGTCACCTTCCGCCCCGATTTAAACGCGGCGAGAATGAAGGACACCTGCGAACGCCTGATGATGCCGGTTTTCCCTGAGGAGCGCTTTATTGAAGCGCTGGATATGCTGGTCAAGGCCAACGCCGCCTATGTGCCGCCGTTTGGCTCGGGCGCGACGCTTTATGTTCGCCCCAACGTATATGGTACCGGCCCGGTTATCGGTGTTGCCCCCGCGCCTGAATATACCTTCCGTATGTTCTGTACCCCTGTTGGCGCCTATTTTAAGGGCGGCGCTAAGCCGATTAAGCTGACGGTCAGCCCCTATGACCGCGCGGCGCCGCAAGGCACCGGCCATATCAAGGCGGGCCTTAACTACGCGATGAGCCTGTACGCGGGCTACCAAGCCAAGCACGCCGGCTTTGCCGAGAATATGTTCCTCGACGCGGCCACCCGCACCAGAGTGGAAGAGACCGGCGGCGCAAACTTCTTGTTTGTGACCAAGGATGGCAAGGTCGTCACGCCTAAGTCGCCAACCATTCTGCCCTCGGTTACCCGCCGCTCGCTGATGGTGGTCGCCAAGGAGTATCTGGGTCTTGAGTGTGAGGAGCGCGAGGTGCTGCTTGAAGAGGTGCGCGATTTTGCCGAGTGCGGTCTGTGCGGTACCGCTGCGGTCATCTCCCCCGTTGGCAGCATCAATAACTTTGGCGAGGAGATCTGCTTCCCCTCCGGCATGGAGGAGATGGGCCCCGTCATCAAGAAGCTGTATGAGACGCTTACCGGCATTCAGATGGGTGTTATTGAAGCGCCTGAGGGCTGGATTCATAAGATCATGTAAGGTTGCGCGTTGTTTCAACATACGGCGCAAGGTTATGTTGAATTATAGGGCGGCCGCCGCGTGCGGCCGCCCTTAAGCCATCGGCAGCAATAAACTGGTTCTTGATAACGGCTGAAAATATTGATATAATACCCAAAGACGGTTATTATATTTTATTAAAGTGCCGCCGCTTAACGCGGTAGCGAATTAGGATGCGTAAGTGATGTTATTTACACGCATAGTATAATAAGCGATAGAGAAATGATTTGAGGTGAAAAGATGCGCAAATTTTCTTGCTAATGTTATAGGGCATCGTAAAATGGGCGCGGCCTTCATGCCGCCTGTTTTGTCATGCCGTTGCAAGAAAGTTTAGCATCTTTAAAGCCTTGAAATAATAACGTTTAAACCGCAGCTTTTGCGGTTTAAATTACCGTGTTGTTTTAAGCTGCAAGAATGAACTTTCTTGCGGCTTAATTTTTTTACAAGACGGGAGGATTTGCACCATGTCCTTAATTCATATTAAAAACCTGACCTTCGCCTATGAGGGCAGCCACGACCCTGTTTTCGAAAATGTTACCCTCATGCTCGATACCGATTGGCGGTTAGGCCTGACCGGACGCAACGGTCGTGGCAAAACCACCTTTTTAAAGCTGCTGATGGGCGAATATTCGTTTTCGGGCGCTATCTCGGCTGATGTGGGGTTTGAATATTTTCCGTATGAGGTTTCGGAAAAGCAACGCCCAACGCTGGAGCTCATCACCGCTATGCTGCCCGACGTACAGGAGTGGGAGATTGTGCGGGAGCTCAACCTGTTAAAAACCGCAGACGATCTGCTCTATCGGCCGTTTGAGACGCTTTCTAACGGGGAACAGACTAAGGTGCTGCTGGCGGCACTGTTTTTAAAGCACAACCGCTTTCTGCTGATAGACGAACCGACCAACCATCTTGATATGGACGCAAGAGCTGCGGTGGGCAGCTATCTGCGCCAGAAAAGCGGGTTTATCCTCGTCTCACATGACCGCGCGCTTTTAGATGGCTGCGTGGATCATATTATGTCGGTCAATAAAACGAATATCGACCTTCAAAAGGGTCATTTCTCGTCCTGGTGGCAGAACAAGGCCCGGCAGGATAGTTTTGAGCAGGCCGAAAACGACAAGCTCAAAAAGGATATCAAGCGACTTGAGCAGGCGGCCAAACAGACGGCGTCGTGGTCGGATCAGGTGGAGAAAACCAAATACGCTACCAAAAATTCCGGCCTGCGCCCTGATCGCGGTTTTATCGGGCACAAGGCTCAAAAGATGATGAAGCGTGCCAAATCGCTGGAAAATCGCCAGAAAAACGCGATTGAAGAAAAGTCGGCGCTGCTTAGAAATATTGAAACGGCCGACGCTTTAAAGCTTCAGCTGCAGAACTACCCGGGCGTGACGCTGGCCGTGCTCGAAAAGGTTGCCATTTGTTACGGCAACCGGGTCATCTGTCAGGATATCAGCTTCTCAATTGCGCGGGGCGATCGAATTGCGCTGTGCGGGCCGAACGGCTCGGGCAAATCGAGCCTGCTCAAGCTAATCTTAGGCGAGGAGGTTCCCCATTCGGGCAGTCTGCGGCGGGGCGGTGGGCTTAAAATTTCCTATGTGAGGCAGGACGCCTCGGGGTTGTCGGGCAATCTGTCCGACTATGCCCGGCAGCAGGAGATTGATGAGAGCTTGTTTAAAGCAATTCTGCGCAAGCTCGATTTTTCGCGCGTTCAGTTTGAGAAGGATATGCGCGATTTCAGCGCGGGGCAAAAGAAGAAGGTGCTTATCGCCAGAAGCCTCTGCGAGCAAGCGCACCTGTATATTTGGGATGAACCGCTCAATTTTATCGACGTTTATTCGAGGATGCAGATTGAAACGCTGCTCAAAACCTACGCGCCCACGATTTTGTTTGTCGAGCATGACCGTGCCTTTTGTCAGGAGATTGCGACTAAGACGGTGACGCTTTGAATCGCATGAGCGTGAAAAGTATTCAACATCGGCAACGGCTCAATGTTGAATACTTTTACCGAAAGCGATTATAGGCTGACGCCGTATAAAACAAACGCCCCGCCCGAATCGGTTCAAACCGCTCGGCTGGGGCGCTATTTATCTTACAGAAAGCATCTAATAAAATGTCACGTACAGGGCGGTTTTTATTTTGCACCGGCGGCTGCTACCGGAATTTAAAGCATGGCATCCAATTCAAGCAGTGCGGCGACGTAAATTTTAGTCGCGTTGCGCATCTCTTTGATCGAAAAAGCCTCATCGGGTTGGTGAATGCCGCCGCGCCCTACCGGGAAGGCGGGGGCGCTGTTGTCCATCTCGGGCCCAAAAGGAATAGCGTTGGGGACGGCGCGACAATAGGTGGCGCCTTTCATCAAAAACGGGGCGCGCTGCTCGCCGGTCAATGCGTTGGCGATGGCGGTCATGGCGGTCACGACGGGATGATCCGGGCTCATACAAAAGCCGTCGACCCCCTCCTCCACCGTCAACTCAAGCCCGTGCGCGGCACAGGCGGTGCGCATTAGCGGTTCAATGCGCTTGCAGCTGTCCTTGGCGGGGTAGCGGCAGTTAAAGCCGAACACAAACCGCCCATCCGCCGTGCGGGAGGCCAGCCCCCCGATAATGGTCAAAAGGCCGTATGCGCCGGTGTCAAGCGCGATGCCCAGCGTTTTGCCTGTGACGTCTAAAAGCGTGTCGCGCCAGAAGGCGATAAGCGCCCTTTCTTGCCCGTGTAAAGCATTGGCGCGCAGCAGCGCGTCAAAGGCCAGACCGATGGCGTTGAGCGACTGCTCGGGTATCGAGGCGTGAGCGGACAGGCCAACGGCGTGCAGCCGGGTGTAATCACCCGTTTGCATGACGGTGATCCGGTCGTTGGCAAAAGGTTTCAGAGATTCAAAATGCGCTTTGTCCAGCAGAATTTCGCACTCTGAGGCGACGGTATTGGTGGCGGTGCCCGCCTTGAGCGACAGAATCTGATCCGCGACCGGCTTTGAGGTGACGCTGCCCGCGAAAATACCCTTTTCGGCAAAGGCGGCGGGGAACATGCTGTCCGGCACCAGCGTAAACTTGGGCCAGCCGACCGTTTGGCCGTAGTATTCAACGTCGGTCATCATGTCCTCTTCGTTGCACCCGTAGAACAGGCGAACGGCGTGCTTCATCGGCAGCTTCAGTTGCCGGATGCAGTCGAGCGCGTAGAGCCCCACAATGGCTGAGCCCTTGTTATCGATGGCGCCGCGCCCTCGGACAAAGCCGTTCTCGACCACTGGGATAAAGGCGTCGGTTGTCCAGCCGATGCCCGCGGGCACAACGTCGAGGTGGGTAAAGATGCCGAGCTCTTCTCTGCCCTGTCCCCAGCGCAGGCTGGCGCAGCGGTTTTCGTGGTTTTTGAGCATCAGGCCTTTTTTGGCACAGAGGTCGCCCATGACCCGGAGCGCTTGAAGGCAGCCTTGACCGTAGGGGGCTTCGGCAGAGCTATTAGGCTCAGTGATGCTTTTAACCTCTATGAGTCGGCAGAGATCCTCCACCATTTCTTTTTCGTTTGCGGCAAGATAGTCCTCCACCCGCTGCAATAGTGCGGCAGAAGCAAGCACAAGCATTCCCCCTCTTTTATTATGCGTTCCATTATAATGGACGGGGGGGCAAATGACAATAAAAATAGGATATTTTCCGAAAGAAGATTCAGTTTATAAACTGAATCTTAAGGGCCGTGCGCGGCGGCGTATTTTCCATATAAACTAAATTTACTTTATTTAGTGTCTATATTGCAGGCTTTTGTCTTTTAAAAAGCGCATTAATTACGTGACTATTTATAACTATAGTTTATACGTGTTGAATTTTATACAATGAGTAGGGGTTTTATAAATTAAAAGCGGCGGATAAAAATCCGCCGCCCTGCGCTATTCCGCTTTTTTTCTAAACCCCAGCCCCAGCATTTTGGGCCCCGCGTTGACTGCCACACAAGGGCCGATCGGCCCCATGAGATAGGGCGATTTGCCGCCCAGCTTTTTGATGGCGGCCGCCAGTTCCTTGGCCTGTTCCGGGTTATTGCCGTAAGCGATGATATATTCGCCCTTGATATCCTCGGCCATGTCGACGTACATCTGCGCCATTTTTGGCACGAGCGTCTTGTCGCCACGGGTTTTCTCGAGCACCTTGTTTTCGCCCGAGATAGACATGATCGGCTTTAGCCCGAGCATATCGCCGACAAAGGCGGCGCAGGCATTCAGGCGGCCCGAGCGCTTGGCGTATTGCAGGTTATAAAGCCCCACAAGGGTGACCGAGTTGTTGTACCAGTCCTGCATGTCGTCGGCGACGACGTCGGGGTCCTCCCCCTTTTTGAGGCGCTCAAGCCCCAGCAGCGCGGGCATGGCGATCACATAAGAATAGGTCGTCGAATCTACCACGCGAATGTGCAGCTTGCCTTCGAGCGCGGGATACTCGACCGGCAGCAGCTCGACGGCGTGTTGAGCAGCCGAATGGGTGCCCGAGCCTTTGGCGTTCATCGTGACGCAGATGACATCGGTATAGCCCTCTTTGGCAGCGCGCAAGAACTCCTCCATGAACTGAATGACCGTTACCTGCGAGGTGTGCGGCAGCGTGTTGCTGCGCTCGACCTCGGCATAAATCGTCTCGCTGTTTATTTCGATCCTGTCCACATAGGGGATGCCGTTCATTTCGACACCGCAGTTGACAACGCGCAGGCCGTACTTCCTCTCCTGCTCAGGAGACAGGTCACAGCAGGAATCGCAAAGCATTAAGGTTTTTCTCATGTTAGTCCTCCCATCGGTAGTTGCGTAGCCTGCCCTCGCCTGAAAGGCCGGGATAGCCCCATTGCCGCAACGTTTCAAAGGCGGCGATGGCAACGGTGTTCGAAAGATTTAAGCTGCGTGCCTCTTCAAGCATCGGGATGCGCACACAGCTTTGGGGATTTTCAAAAAGCAGCACCTCGGGCAGTCCGGCGTCCTCGCGCCCAAAGATGAGATAGGCCCCGTTGGGGTAGCAAACCTCGCTGTGAATGTGCCGTGCTTTGGTGGTGAAGTAATAAAACGGCCCTTGGTTTTTGGCAAAAAAATCGGCGCTGTCCGCATACTCGGTGATGTCGAGCAGATGCCAGTAATCGAGCCCGGCGCGTTTTAGTTTTTTATCATCAAGTATAAAGCCCATAGGGCCGACCAGATGCAGTCGCGCGCCGGTTGCCGCGCAGGTGCGGGCGATATTGCCGGTGTTTTGGGGTATCTGCGGCTCTATTAATACGATATTTAGTGTATGCAAAATCAATAATCTCCAAAAGAAAAAGGATATACCCCACTATACCATCCCCGAGGCAAAATAACAAGTATCGCCTGTTACATTTTTGTGAGCGGTTCTATGCCGTAGTCACTTTAATTTGCGCATTGCCAACAGGCGGCGCTTTTAGGTTTATTAAAATTCCCTGCCACAGGGTGGTATTTTCTTTGACTTGGGCCTTGCCGGTGCTATAATAAGGGAAAGATAGCGGATCCGGCGAACCCCTTTTCGATTAAAATCAAAGGAGCAGGCACATGAGACAATTGATGACAGGCGACGAAGCAATTGCCCGCGGCGCGTGGGAAGCGGGCGCGCATTTTGCCGCAGCCTATCCCGGAACCCCCAGCACTGAAATT
>JAEWBS010000004.1 GCA_023391005.1 Bacillota bacterium
TCATTTCACCACCGCACGCCCTTTTGCATAGGATGTTGTGAACAGCAACTCGCCGTTTGCAAACAGGCGTGCTTGAAAGGGAGTAGGGGCAATGGAGAGGCTTTTAATAGAGGGCAAACACCGCTTAGACGGAGAAGTTGAAATACACGGAGCCAAAAATGCCGTTTTGCCCATTTTGGCTGGGACGCTGCTTTGCAAAGAGACGGTGCTGCACAACTGCCCGTGCCTTTCAGATGTTGCGGCGGCCGAGTCGATTCTTGAGACGCTCGGCTGCAAAGTCTCCCGCGCGGGAGAAACGCTTGTCATCGACGCCCGCGATGTCGCGTATTGTGATCCGCCCGAATATCTGATGCGCGAGATGCGCTCGTCTATTTTATTTTTAGGGGCTATTCTGGCGCGCTGCGGCTGTGCCCGGGTCAGCTTTCCGGGTGGGTGCGAACTGGGCGCGCGGCCTGTGGATATGCATATTGAGGGCCTGCGAAAGCTCGGCGCGATCATAGAAGAAGACCACGGCTTTTTCGACTGCCGCGTCAACGGCAGGCTCAAGGGGGCAAAAATTACGCTTCCCTTCCCAAGTGTGGGCGCGACCGAGAACATCATTCTCGCCTCCGCTACCGCCGAGGGGCGAACGATCATCCAAAACGCGGCCCGCGAGCCGGAGATTCAGGATCTGGCCGACTTCTTAAACGCCTGCGGCGCTAAAATTCTCGTGCAGGGCGATTATATCACCGTTGACGGTGTTGAGTCACTCGGCAACGGTGAGCACGCGGTCATCCCCGACCGCATTGAGGCTGCCACCTACCTCTGCGCGGCGGCGATCACCGGTGGCCAAATCGACTTAAAACGCTGTTGCCCAGGTCAGCTTGCCGCGGTGCTGCCGGTGCTTGAGGAGATGGGCTGTCGTTTAAAGCTTTTTGAGAACGCTATTACACTAACGGCGCCCAAGCGGTTGCTTGCGGTGCGCCCGATTAAAACCATGCCGTTTCCGGGCTTTCCGACCGACGCGCAGGCACCTGTTATGGCGGCGCTCTGTGTCTCGCAGGGAACGAGCATGATTGTTGAAAATATTTTTGAGGCGCGCTATAAGCACGCGGGCGAGCTGTTGCGCATGGGCGCGCGGATCGAAACCGAGGGTCGGGTCGCTGTGGTTGAAGGGGTTCCCGAGCTGCATAGCGCGACGGTCAAATGCACCGATCTGCGTGGCGGCGCGGCGCTGGTTGTTGCGGCGCTGGCGGCCAACGGTGTCAGCACGCTGACCGAGCTGCGGCATCTCGACCGCGGCTATGCCAATTTAGAGGCGGGACTGAGCGCCCTAGGCGCGAAAATTACAAGAGAAAGGAACTAGACGCAGTGGGAAGAAAAAGCCGACAGGACGATAAACGCACGGCTTACGGCCGCGCGGCCCGCAGGCGAAAACGCAGCAAGAAAAAGTATACGCTCTATTATCTGCTTGCGCTGGTTCTGATGCTCTGCGTCGGGGTGGCGCTGTCGCTCACCGTGTTTTTCAAGATTGAGAGCATTCAAGTTGTGGGTGACACGCGTTACGCCAAAGAAGAGCTGATTGATGCCGCCGGCATCAGCGTGGGGGAAAATCTTTTTCGCGTCAGCAAAAAGAACACCTCCGAAAAGCTGATTGCCGGCTACCCCTACATAGCGCAGATTAGATTACAGCGGGTGCTGCCCAACGCGCTGCTGCTGCACGTGACCGAGGCCGAGGTCAAGGCCGCCATCGAGGCCGGTCCGACCTATACGCTGCTCGACGCACGCGCGCGCGTGCTGGAAACCGGCTTGCCAGCCTGCCCCGAGAATTATTTTCGGGTCGTTGGGTTTACGGCGGAGGGGCTTTCTCCGGGCGATTTCCTATCCGAGCAAGACGCGGACAAGCTCGGGGTGTTGCTTGAGATTCAGGATTGTGCTGCCGCCAACGGCCTCTCAAAAATAAAACTGGCCGACCTCTCTGATCCGGCAGATATTTGGCTGCTTTACGACGGCAGAGTGGCAATTGAGTTGGGCGGACGTTTGGATATCGATTACAAAATTCGCGCAGCGAAAAGCGTTATTGATCTTTCGGTGACCGAGAAAACAGTGGGCACGCTCGATGTTTCAACCCGTCCGGCCATGCGCCTGCGTGAGCGGAATATCTATGACAGCGCCGTTTGGCCTTTTCCAACAGCACTGATTGCCGATTATGAGCGTGTGGTGCCCAAAAACAACCGCACAACTGAGGCGCCAAGCAGTGCGGCGCCCACAGCGGGCGACGAGCATGCGTCGTCCATCTCTGCACAACAAACGGTTTCCAGTGGTTAAAATGGCTATTAAAGGTGATAAAAATGGCAAAATTAATTTACAGCGTTATACAAAATTACCTTGTGTTAGCTATTTCATCATGGTAATATAAGCTTATATCAATAACGCTTTTTGAGTGATTTTATATAAGCTCCTGCGAGGACGAAAAATGAGGAGGATAAATAAATGCAGATGAATTTTGGAATGGTGCCCGAGCACGAGCAAAGCACCGTTATAAAAGTAATCGGCGTGGGCGGCGGTGG
>JAEWBS010000042.1 GCA_023391005.1 Bacillota bacterium
GGTTTGCAGTAAAATTAGGATGTTAAATTGACGGGTTGATTGGGGGAAACGCTTTGTTCGGTTATATCAGGCCACTGGAACCTCAGTTGAAGGTCTGTGAGCTCGATACCTATAAAGCGGTTTATTGCGGCGTGTGCCGCGGGCTTTCAAAACGCTTTGGCCCAGCGGCGCGCATGACACTCAGCTACGATTTTACGTTTATCGCCATGCTCTATGCCGCATTGGGCGACGCCGCACCGGCCTTTTCGCCGCAGCATTGCCCGCTCAATCCGCTTAAAAAGCGTCCGCATCTGGAATATTCCGCCGCCGTCGAATTTTCTTGCGAAATGGCTATACTTTTACTGCATGAAAAATGCGTGGATAATAAGATGGATGCCCATTTTCCGGTATCCTTGGGCTGGAACATGCTGCTGCCCTTTTCGCAAAGCGCCGCAAAGCAGGTTTGGGCGTCGCAGCCCGCCGCCGCCGAGTGCGCGCATGAGATGACACTGGCGCAGCAACGGGTCGAAGCACTGGGCGACGCCGCCACGGTGGACATGTCTTGTGACCCGACCGCCGCCGCGCTTTCGGAAATTCTTGGCATGATCAGCGACGTGCCCACCGACCGGCGCATTTTAAAGCGTCTGGGATATATGCTGGGCCGTTTTATCTATTTGTGCGACGCCATCGACGACCTTGAGGGCGACATCAAGCACAACCGGTTTAATCCGCTTAAAGCACGGCCCGACAAAACCGAGCACGCCGCCATGCTGCGGCTGACCATGGCTGAGGCGGCGAACGCTTACGCGCTGCTCTCGCCCCGCTATTTTAAAGAGATTCTTGATAATATTATCTTTCTCGGCCTGCCCGCGACGGCGGAGCGTTTGCTTGAAAGGGGAGAAACCTATGAATGATCCATATCAGGTGCTGGGCGTGTCCCCTTCCGCGACCGATGATGAAATAAAGCAGGCCTATCGCGCGCTCGCTAAAAAATATCACCCCGATAATTATGTAGGCAGCCCGCTGGCTGATTTGGCTTCTGAAAAGATGTCGGAGATCAATTCCGCCTATGACGCCGTTCAGGAACGGCGTAAAAACGCCTCGGCGCAGGGCGGTTTTTATGGGCAACCGCAATCGCAGACCTATGGCGGCTATCAGAGCTATCAAGGCAGCGGCCAGTTTTCGGATATCCGCCGTCTGATCAACGCGGGGCGCATCTTTGACGCCGAGCAGCTTTTAGACGGCACGCCCGCCGCCTCGCGGGACGCCGAATGGAACTTTTTAAAGGGCAATGTGCTGTTGGCCCGCGGCTTTTTAGAGGACGCCATGACCTATCTGCAACGGGCGGTGAACATGGACCCGCAAAACTATGAATACCGCGCCGCTTACGAGCGGATCAGCGCGCAGCGCCAGTACGGTTATAACGGCGGTTATTCTTACTCCTCATGCGATCCGTGCAGCCTTTGCTCAACGCTGATCTGCGCCAACTGTCTTTGCAACACCTGTTGCCGCTGCTATTGCTTCTAAGGAGGGATAGCCGCCGTGTCTCATAAAAAAAGCAGCACACAGGTGGCCCTCGGGGGATTAAGCGCCGCGCTCTGTCTCGTGATCATGCTTGGGACGGTGCTCATACCCTTCGCCACCTACGCCGCGCCGGCATTAGCCGGTATTGCGCTGATTCCGATCGCGCTTGAGCTGGGGCTGCCGGTGGCAAGCGTCACCTATGCCGCCGTCGCGCTATTGTCGCTGCTCATGGTGCCCGACCGCGAGGCTGCGCTGATGTTTATCGCCTTTTTTGGCTATTATCCCGTTTTAAAGTTCAAGCTTGACCGCATGAAGCTTCGGCTACTGCGCATCCTGCTCAAACTCATGATTTTTAACGCGTCGATTATAGCAGGATATTTTGTCATCATCTATTTGTTCGGCCTGCATTACCTGATGGATGAGCTGACCGGCGGCTTTGGCTGGCTGCTGCTGACGGTAGGAAACCTGTGCTTCCCTGTTTATGAGCTGGCGCTTCGCAATATCACAGCGCTCTATCTGTTCAGGATTCGGAAGACTATTTTTCGCAAATAACGCTTCGGTTTTCAATCAACTTCGCAATCGCTTTAATCCCTTTTTGTTGCGGCCAACTATTTTTTACAGCAATTTGACTTATCACTGGATTGATAACGCCACCTTGCTTGCATGCGGTTGAACTTAAAGGAAGTTTCAGCATTCGAATAATAAGCTCAACCGCGATAATATGACGCAATAAAAACTCCCGCTCTGATCACAGAGCGGGAGTTTTGCGTTTTGTCGGGCCGGCAAAAATCACGCAAAGCATTTTTGCTTATTGCCGCTCCGGAATATACATGACGCGGGCGCTGATGTTGCTCGAGGCTCTGCCGGTCGCCAAGTCGGCATACCAAAAGAAAAGGCCGGGCCATGTTTTTTGGCACCACCGTCCGCCGAACATGCAGCTCTGCCATCCGTCGAAGGTATTGTTCTGCTTGAAATAATCGCCGACAGGGCCATCCTCACTGCCCTTGACCTCCGAGGTCAGGAACATGAAGTCACAGTCCTCGCTGTAGGCAAACGCCGATGTAAAACCGTTTTCTTTGCACAGCGTGAAGCCTGTGTTGCGGTAGGGCGCACCCTTATAGTCGTCTTGGTATTCGCCGTCACTCCACCAGACGGCATTGACGCCACCGCACTCAAAGTTAAGTCCCTCTACCAGTTTCCAAATGTTCCCCCAAAGATTTTCCTCCCCGCGGTAGGTAACGGAGGAGAAACCGTCGTCAGGCCCACCGGAGCCGGTGACGTTGCCCAGATGAGCGGTTCGCCCGGTTTTTTCTGCGCCGCTGGTTCCCTCGTTTATCTCCTTATTCACCACGCCTTTTCCAATCGCCTGCTTGGAGTTGAAACTTGCGTACTCCACCAGCATCAACAGCTCAGTTGCGTTAAGGGAAAGAAAGTCAATCGATTGCCAGCCTTTGCCACGGTTTGCGGTCAACACGCGGACATTGGCGCGGTTGAGCATCTGTCCGTTGGCGCCGCTGACCGGCTTTGCACCCGCTATGGAGGATAGGGTCAGCGATGTGCTCGGACAATCGGTAAAGACGCCCTCATCCTCGCGGTAATAAACACCCTTGTCCCGGTCGCAAAGGCAGGCTTCATAGGCGCTTGCATAAATGAAATCGTACGCGATGCCCTGCCTCAAAAAGCTGGGATGTATCCGAAAGCCGGGCTGCGCATCCTCGCTGACCCACCAGCGCGCTCTGCGGATATGATACCCTTCACCGTCCTTGATCGGCTCGAGATCGACGGGTTCTACCCTGTAGTAAAACTTGGGCTGCTCCACCATGACCTGAACAGGCGTGCCTGCCGGATAGGTTTTGCCGTCCTTGACGACGGGGGTAAGCAACGCGCCCGACTCACAATAGCCCTCGTCGCCATAGTAAGTGAGAACTGTGCCGTCATCGGTCAGGTTGCACCTCTTTCTGCCGCCATACATGCCGACGGCATCAAAATCCGCTCCGGGTGTTTTGCCCACGGCATCCCCCAAACGCTGCGCCCTGCCTGTGGTAAAATCAAAGTCCACGCCAAATGCAATGTTGTTTGCCATAAATCACTGCCTCCATTTTCTGGTATTTGTGTGCAAAGGGCTTTTTTTAACTTTTTGCAAAATGCATACGGTTGCTGTCTAATTTATCAAAGCAATCGGTGTGCCAACTAATATCCCCCGCATTTCGCTTTATTTTTCCGCATTTTAGGGCGCATTCTCTGATTATATCGGGATAAACAAGAAATAGTCGTGCGAGTTCGCACAGTTCCCATGTTCGCTTTTGCACATGTGCAGTTTTGAACCACTGCCATTTCCGCGAAATCCTATCTGCTTTTCACCGCCGGCTTTTGCTGCTGCAAAGCTTTACCCACAATCGCCAACAAGTCTTCAAAATAAAAAGCCACCAGCGTAGCTGGTGGTATTGACAAACGCCTTTATGGACACTGAGCGCCTGCTCCAAAAGGAGCAGGCGCTCTTAATAATAAAATCCAGCTATTACAGCACCTTTTTACCGATATCATGTCGGTAAAAGCTGCCCTCAAACCCGATATTAGCTGCAGCCGCATAGGCCTTGTCCAGCGCCGCCGCCAGCGTATCGCCGGTCGCGGCGACGCCGAGTACCCGCCCGCCGTTGCTTTTAAACACGCCGTTTTCCAACGCCGTACCCGCGTGATAGACCGTCGCGTCCGCAGCACCGCCCCACTTGTTCAGCCCATGGATGGCGTAACCCTTTTCATAGGAAGCCGGGTAGCCGCCGCTCGCGATAATCACGCAAGCCGCGGCGCCGCGTTTTTGGCCGACCGTGACCCCGGCAAGCCGCCCCACGGCAGTCGCCTGCATAATCTCGAGCAGATCCCCCTCAAGCAGTGGCAAGACCACCTGCGTTTCGGGGTCGCCAAAACGGCAGTTGTATTCGATGACGCGCGGGCCGTCCGCACAGAGCATCAGGCCAAAATAGAGACAACCGCGAAATTCGCGCCCCTCCTGCTTCATCGCGCGGATAGTCGGCAGAAAGATCTCTTCCATGCAGCGCGCCTGCAACGCCGGTGTGTACATCGGGTGGGGCGCAATGGTACCCATGCCGCCGGTGTTCGGGCCCTCGTCGTTGTCAAACGCGCGCTTGTGGTCCATCGAAGAAGCCATCGGCACAACGGTCTTGCCATCGGTGAAAGCCAACACCGACACCTCAATACCGGTCAGAAACTCTTCGATGACGACGCGGCGGCCGCTCTCGCCAAACGCGCCCTCTTCCATCATGGCGCGTACGGCGTGAATCGCCTCTTCCTCGCTTTCGGGAATCACAACGCCCTTGCCCAGCGCCAGCCCGTCGGCCTTGATGACCGCCGGGTAGCGGTTCTGCCGCTTGAGATAGGCGATCGCCTCGTTAGCGTCATCAAACGTCTCATACGCGGCGGTCGGAATACCATATTTTTTCATCAGCCCTTTGGAGAAGACCTTACTGCCCTCGATGGCGGCGGCGGCCTTGGTCGGGCCAAACGCGGGGATGCCCGCTTGGTTCAGCGCGTCCACCATGCCGAGCACGAGCGGGTCGTCGGGGGCAACGATAACAAAACCGATCGCTTTCTCTTTCGCAAACGCCACAACGCCCGCGACATCGGTCGCCTTAATCGCGACGCACTCGGCATCAGCCGCAATGCCGCCGTTACCCGGTGCTGCGTAGATGCGCCCGGCCTTGGGCGATTCCTTCAGCTTTTTGATGATGGCGTGCTCCCGCCCGCCTGAGCCTACAACTAAAATATCCATCAGCACGTCTCCTAAAAACTCAGTGGTGGAACAGCCGGATGCCGGTGAACGCCATCGCGATGTTGTATTTATTGCAGGTGGCGATGACCTGATCGTCGCGGATTGAGCCGCCCGGCTGCGCGACGTAAGAGACACCGCTGCGGTGCGCGCGCTCGATGTTATCACCAAACGGAAAGAACGCGTCGCTGCCTAAAGAAACGCCGGTCAGCTTAGTCAGCCATTCCTTCTTCTCGGCCGCCGTCAGCGGCTCGGGACATACGGTAAAGGTTTCGGACCATACCGCTTCGCCCAGCACATCCTCATAATCATCCGAGATGTAGATATCAATGGCGTTGTCGCGGTTGGGGCGGGCGAGATCCTCCCTAAACGGCAGCGCCAGCACCTTGGGATGCTGCCGCAGCCACCAGATGTCGGCCTTATTACCTGCAAGACGGGTGCAGTGGATGCGCGACTGCTGGCCCGCGCCAACGCCGATGACCTGCCCGCCCTTCGCGTAACACACCGAGTTGGACTGGGTGTATTTGAGCGTGATTAACGATAGCACGAGATCGAGCTTGGCGCTCTCGGGCAGCGTTTTGTTGTCGGTGACAATATTCTCGAGCATCGCGGCATCAATTTTAAGTTCATTGCGGCCCTGCTCAAAGGTGATGCCGAAAACATCCTTGCGCTCGACGGGCGCGGGGGTATATTCGAGGTCGATTTGAACGATGTTGTAGCCACCCTTGCGTTTAGCTTTTAAAAGCGCCAGCGCATCGTCGTCATAACCGGGGGCGATAATGCCGTCGGTTACCTCATGCTCAATAAGCTTGGCTGCCGTGATGTCGCAGACGTCCGACAGGGCGATCCAGTCGCCGAAGGAGGACATGCGATCGGCCCCTCTGGCCCGCGCGTAGGCACAGGCAACCGGTGACAGCTCCCCCTCGCCGGTGAAGTAGATACGGCGCAGCGTCTCATCGAGCGGCAGCCCCACCGCCGCGCCCGCCGGGCTAACATGCTTAAACGACGCCGCAGCAGCCAACCCGGTCGCCGCTTTAAGCTCCTTGACCAGCTGCCAGCTGTTGAGCGCGTCGAGAAAATTGATGTAGCCCGGTCTGCCGTTTAAAACGGTGAGGGGCAGCGCGCCCTCGGCCATAAAAATGCGCGACGGCTTTTGGTTGGGGTTGCAGCCGTATTTCAGTTCCAATTCCTTTGCCATGTCGATTCCTCCCTTGGCCTTTGGCGTCAGCGGTGTTTATTGATGATCCGCGTCTCGGTCTCGCCGGTCGCCAGCACGATGCTGCGCACAAAAAGTGAGACCTTGTTGTCGGGGTTCAGGCTCTCCCACAGCGATGCGGTAAAAGCGTCGATATCGCCGTCGATTGCCACCGGCACCGGCTCACCCTCAAAGGACGGAATCGGGTTGCCGTCACATTTGTAGGTGTGGATAAACCGCCCCTGCCCTGCCACCGGTTGACCATACTCGTAGAAAAACCGCTCAGCGGAATCTGCGTTGCCGCCGCAGCTTTTTAAAATTGACAACTTGTAGGAAAAATCGCCGTTGCAAAGCGTCACAATACCGCTGATGCGCGGCGTAAAATTCGGCGCGTCGGGTTCAAAGGTGCGGGTGCGCAGCGCATCCTCAAAGCCTTTGCCGGTTGTGATAAAATCGTAGACTGTGTCGGTCTGATCGCCGTTGGTCACAACCGTCGTGTCGCCAACAACTCTGACCGGCGCGTAGATGATCAGCGACGGGTCGACCATTTTAGAGGGGTCGTGCGCCTCGGTGATGATGCCGCCGTCCCGCTCGGTAAAGACGCGGTTGCGACTGTTCTCGCTGCGGCCCATGATGAAATAGGCGATGACGGCGCGGCTACTATCCGCGCTTTTACCGATAATGATGCCCCGGCCCGGGTAGGTGTTTTCTCTTAAAATATTTGAAAGCGCCAACAGTTTCATCGATTGTTCGTCTCCTTCTCTTGCGCGATCTCTTCACAAAGCAGGGCGGCGGCGCGGGGCAAAATCAGCCACTCGGCCTCTTGCATCACGCGGCGCTGCAATGTCTCGGGCGTGTCGCCGGGCAAAACATCCACCGCTTTTTGCAGCAGAATCTTGCCGCCATCCACCACCTCGCTGACCAGATGCACCGTCGCGCCCGTAACCTTGACGCCATAGGCCAGCGCCGCCTCGTGTACCTTTAGACCATAAAAGCCCTCGCCGCAGAACGACGGGATCAGCGACGGATGCACGTTTATGATGCGGTCGCGGTACGCTGTGATGACCGCCGTCGGCAGAATCGTTAAAAATCCGGCCAGAATAATCAGCTCGATATCCGCGCTTTGCATCGCCTCCAAGAGCGCTTGGGCGTAGGCATTGCTATCGTCATAAGCGCGTTTAGACACCACAGCGGTTTTTATGCCGTGGCTTTGGGCGCGTGTCAAGGCATAGGCCTTGTCGTTCGAGGCGACGCAAAACGTCAGCCTACCCTGCCCAAGTTCACCGCGCTTTTCGGCGTCTATCAGCGCTTGCAAGTTCGTGCCCCCGCCCGAAACGAGCACGGCGATTTTTACCACAACGCCACGCCCTTTTCGCCCTCGGCCAGTTCGCCGATGACATAAGCCGTCTCACCTTCCGATTTAAGCGCGGCGAGAATGCCGTCGGCCTTCATTTTATCAGCCGTCAGCAGCATGCCGACGCCCATGTTAAAGGTGTTGAACATGTCCCGCTCGGGGATGTCGCCGGTTTTGGCGATCAAGTCGAAGATCGGCAGAACTTGGACAGCCTTACGCTCAATGCGGGCGCATAAGCCCTCAGGCAGCGCACGCGGAATATTCTCATAGAAGCCGCCGCCTGTGATATGCGCGATAGACCGCACGCCACCCGCCTCGATAGCAGCCAGCGCAGATTTGACGTAAAGCTTGGTCGGGGTTAAGAGCGTTTCGCCCAGCGTCGCGCCCAGCTCGGCGTGATGAACACCCAGATCGGCATGCTCAACATCAAACACCTTGCGCACGAGCGAAAAACCGTTGGAATGCACGCCGGACGAAGCCAGCGCGATCAGCACGTCGCCCTTTTTGCAGCTTTCGGGCGTGAGAATTTTGCTCTGGTCGACGACGCCGACCGAAAAACCCGCGAGGTCGTATTCATCCTCAGCGTAAAAACCGGGCATCTCAGCCGTCTCACCGCCGACCAGCGCACAACCCGACTGTACACAGCCCTCAGCCACGCCCGAGACAATCTCGGCCACCCGCTCGGGGGTGTTTTTACCCAGCGCAATATAATCCAGAAACAGCAACGGCTTTGCGCCGCAGCAAACAATGTCGTTGACACACATGGCCACGCAGTCGATGCCGACCGTGTCGTGCTTATTCAGCAGAAAGGCGATTTTAAGCTTGGTGCCCACGCCATCGGTGCCCGAAACGAGCACCGGACGGGATATGCCGGTCAGATCGGGCATCAGCATACCGCCAAATCCGCCAATAGTGTCGAGAACGGCGGAGGTACGGGTGCGCGCCACATGTTTTTTCATCAGCTCGACCGCCTTGTAGCCCGCGGTCACATCCACGCCCGCGGCGCGGTAGCTTTCGGAAAAGCTGTTTTGCATCTTAAAACGTCTCCCTTATTATTCGATTTGTTGAGTTGTATTTTGAAAAAGCACAGCGCTGGAAATTTAATGGTGATTGAGTGCAAAGGGACGCCACCCTACTTTAACAGGGCAAGCGCATCAGACCCGAGAGAGTTAAATTTAGACGCTTTGGCAGCCGAATAAATTCTCAGACGCCTAACGACAGCCGTCAAATAGGGCTACAGCGCATACTGTGCCTGACTGTGGCAGTCCGATACGGCGACCACCAATCAACTTGCGCTCAAGTCAGTCGATTCCTTCGGTGGGCAGCTCAAACTGGAACTTATCATACACGTCGCAGGTTGGCGTTTCGATGGGGTATTTTCCGGTAAAACAGCCCACGCAAAAATGTCCGAAGCTTGGCTGCGCAATGCGCTGCACCCCCTCGACGCTGAGATAGCCCAGCGAATCGACGCCGATCTTCTCGGCAATTTCGGGAATGCTCATCTGACAGGCGATCAGGTTCTCGGTGCTGTCGATATCGGTACCAAAGAAGCACGGGTGTTTAAACGGCGGACATGAGACGCGCATGTGCACCTCTTTTGCCCCGGCGTGACGCAGAAGCCGAACAATATTCGCACAGGTGGTGCCGCGTACAATCGAGTCGTCGATCATGACAACGCGCTTACCCGCCACCGTCTCACGCAGGACATTGAGCTTGATGCGTACCGAATCCTGCCGCTGCCCCTGACTGGGCTGGATAAAGGTTCGGCCGATATAACGGTTTTTGATAAAGCCGACGCCGTACGGAATCCCAGACGCTTTGGCAAAACCGAGCGCGGCGTCAAGCCCAGAATCGGGCACGCCGATGACGACATCCGCCTCGACGGGGTGCTCCTTCCAAAGGAATTCGCCCGCCCTTTGGCGTGCCGCATGCACAGAGGCCCCGTCGATGACCGAATCGGGCCGGGCAAAATAAACGAGCTCAAAGACGCAAAGGCCGGTGTTCTGGCCACAGTGGGTCTTAATCGAGCGCAGGCCGCTGTCGTCCGCGATGACAATTTCGCCGGGCTCGACGTCGCGCAGCCAAGTGGCCCCCAAGGTGTTTAGCGCGCAAGTCTCACTCGTAAAGACGATCGACCCATCCTCGGTCTGGCCGATGCACAACGGCCGAAAGCCGCGCGGGTCACGCACGGCGATAAGCTTTCTCGGGGACATGATCACCATCGAATAGGCGCCCTCGAGGCGATGCATCGCCTTCTCAATCGCCTTTTCAATCGAGGGTTCGGTGAGCCGCGCCTTGGTGATCATATAAGAAATGACCTCGGAGTCGTTGGTGGAATGAAAGATCGCACCACCCAGCTCGAGCTCCTCTTTAAGCGCAAACGCATTTGAGATGTTGCCGTTGTGCGCAATGGCCATTGAACCTTTGACATGGCGTACCACCAACGGCTGCGCGTTGATGCGCGAGGCTGTTCCGGTGGTGGAATAGCGGGTATGGCCCACCGCCATGGTGCCGGTGCCCAGCTCGTCAAGCACCCGCTCGGTGAAAACCTCCGGCACAAGGCCCAGATCGCGGTGGCATTTGATAACGCCGTTGGTGTTGACCGCGATGCCGCAGCTCTCTTGTCCGCGGTGCTGCAACGCGTACAGCGCGTAATAGGCGCTGGCCGCCACATTGTCGCGTTTGGGCGCGCGGATGCCGAACACGCCGCACTCCTCGTGGATAGAATCAAACATTCCGTTACCGCCTTTCGACTGTTGGGGTGAAGAAGCTTACTCGCCCATCAGGCGGTGCAGAATTTCGTGGTACGCGCCCTCGACGTTGCCGAG
>JAEWBS010000106.1 GCA_023391005.1 Bacillota bacterium
GAAAAATGAGACAGTATCTCGCGGATAAGATCAGAAACATTGCGCTTGCCGGGCACAGCTCGTGCGGCAAAACCTCACTCGCTGAGGCTATTTTGTTTCGCGCAGGTGTTACCGATCGCTTAGGCAAGACAGAAAACGGTACGACGGTCTGTGATTTCGATCCCGAAGAGACCAAGCGCTCGGTTTCGGTTTCTGTGGCGGTTGCCCCCGTTGAGTGGAATAATACAAAGATTAATTTAATAGACACCCCCGGCGCGTTTGATTTTGCCACCGGTATGTACGAGGGCATCCGCGCAGCGGGCAGCGTTATTATCGTCGTTTCGGCGCGCAGCGGCGTGACGGTCGGCACCGAAAAGGCCTATAAGCTGGCGTGCGAGCAGAATAAGCAGGTCATGTTCTTTATCAATAAGATGGACTCTGAAAACGCCGATTTCTACAAGGTCTTAGGCCAGCTGCGCACCACCTTTGGCCCACAGGTCTGCCCGATGGTCGTGCCCTATACCGAGGGCAAAGGCATTGAGTGCTATATCGATCTGGTCGCCAACAAGGCGTTTGTGCACGACAACGGCAACCGCCGTCAGGGCTCGATGCCCAACGTCGGCGGCTTTGTTGAGGAGTGCCGCAACATCATCTCCGAAGCGGTGGCCGAAGCGGACGAAAACCTGATGGACAAATTCTTCGGCGGCGGTACCTTTACGACCGAGGAAATGATCTATGGCATCAACGAGGGGCTGCGGCAGGGCAAGATATGCCCGGTCGTGTGTGGTTCCGCGCTGACGTTAGAAGGCATCGACGCCCTGCTCGACGCCATTGTCAACCACATGCCCTCGGCCAAAAATGCCGGCAATGAAACGGGCTTAAACGCCGACGGCGAAGAGGTCGAGTGCCAGTGTGACATTCTCGAACCGCTTTGCGCTTATGTCTTTAAGACCGTCGCCGACCCGTTTATCGGCAAGCTGTCTTATGTCAAGGTCGTTTCGGGCAAGCTTTCCAACGAAATTGCGCCGATCAACGCCCGTACCGGCAACCCCGAGCGTCTGGGCAAGATCATTTATATCACCGGCAAAAAGCAGGAGGATGTCACCGCCGTTGCGGCGGGCGATATCTGCGCTGTCGCGAAGCTCACCGAGACGCTCACCGGCGACACGCTCTGTGACCCCAAGCGCGTCGTGACGCTGCGTGAGATCGGCTATCCGCTCGCGACCCTCACGATGGCGATCAAGGCCAAGAAGAAGGGCGAGGAGGGCAAGATCGCGCAGGGCATCCAGCGCCTGATCGAAGAAGACCCGGTCGTCACCTTCGCGCTCGATGCCGAATCGCGCCAGCAGCTGCTGTCGGGCCTTGGCGACCAGCATCTCGACGTCATCGTCAGCCGCTTAAAGACCAAGTTTGGCACCGAGGTCGAGCTTAAAAAGCCGCGCGTTGCCTACCGTGAGACGATCCGAAAGAAGGTTAAGGTACAGGGACGGCACAAGAAGCAGTCGGGCGGCCACGGCCAGTTTGGCGATGTGTGGATCGAGTTCGAGCCCTGCGACGGCGACGGCCTGACCTTTGCCGAGAACGTGTTTGGCGGCTCGGTGCCGAGAAACTTCTTCCCGGCGGTCGAGAAGGGCTTGCAGGATTGTATCAAGAACGGCATGCTGGCGGGCTACCCGATGGTCGGCCTCAAGGCCACGCTGGTCGACGGCTCTTATCACCCGGTCGACTCTTCTGAAATGGCCTTTAAAATGGCGGCTTCGATTGCCTATAAGGCCGGTATTCCGCAGGCGGGCCCCGTACTGCTTGAGCCGATCGGCACCCTGAAGGTCTATGTGCCGGATACCTACACCGGCGACATCATGGGCGATCTCAATAAGCGCCGCGGACGCATTCTGGGCATGAACCCGTGGGGCGACGGCACGCAGGAGATTGTTGCCGAGGTGCCCATGAGCGAGATGTATGACTTTACGACCATTCTGCGCTCAATGACGCAGGGCAGAGGCAACTTTGTGTTGGCCTTTGAGCGCTATGAGCAGCTGCCCGGGCAGCTTGAAGCGGCAGTCATCGCTGAGGCCAAGGCGATGGCGGAAGAGGAATAATTGTATCGCGAAAAGGAAATGAAGGTGGCGTGGAACCGGCTTAGAGCCGATTCCACGCCACCTTAGCTTTGGGTGTTTTTCGTGTACACAAGTGCTTGTTGTGCAGTGTTAACAATCAGAGGGTATTAAAATATATCTGAGAGCCAATGTGCCAGCCCAAGCCCGACAATAAAGGAGGCAGCATTCGCAACGAAGGCATATACACCGGGCTTCCAATGGGGGATCTTCTTTTCACTATGCTTTTTCAGATACCCTGTGTAAAGAACTGCTTCAACAGCGAAAACGACCATTTCAAGCAGTACGTAAAAAAAGACAAACGCCAGCGGCCCTGAATAGTAATAGATTATATTAAGCGCTATGTTCAGCGCAATTTGCGTTATCGCATTAACGAGGGCGAAAAAGAGCAGTTGGTTTTTTGCCCGATAACCAAACAATATTGCGATGACAAGCTCAATTATAATAGTCAGTATGATGCGCACGGCCAGCGACGGCAGCTCCTTTGCATAGTTATAGGATTTCGCTATGGAGAGACTGTCCGCACTTTTGGGATTCAAGCTGTCGGCGCTGTATGCCTTTGCGGTAAAGTAGCTGTCAAAGGCGTAGCGCTCATAGCTTTGGTCACTGACAATAAAACGATCTGTCTCAGGAAAATACAGCAGAATTTTAAATCTTTGCGGCGGGTAATAGGTCCACTTAAACTGCTGTGTTTGAGAACAGTCCTTAAAGAATTGCAGAAAATAGAACCCGTCCGTATCCTGATATTCAGCAAATTTTAAAAAGATATCGTAATCCTTGTCTCCGGCCTGATAATGGCTGTATGCCCTGTTGTTGTCATCAAGTGCCGAATATGGGCCGGTAGACTTTGAGCTTGAAAGCAATGTTACATAATAGGTCTTTCCCTCAAAGCCGTTAAAATGAATCACAACTGACGGCTTTGGCCCCATATCGGCGGAAGCCGTTACAGGAAATAGAAGCGTCAAGGTCAAGAGGAAAAGCAATACGGCGCCCATCTTCTTCATAATACGACCTCCTTTAAGGGGACGTCAGCGCTCCTGCATGCAATCGGAGAAGCTGCATATAAACGGTGTTTTACTGCCCACAAAAATAATAAAAAGGGAGAGTCGACAAGACCGGTGCACAGGGCTATTCTCCACGCTGCTTTTTGCGGAAAGCCAACGCCGCCTGCTCGGTTTTATTGTTGCCAAAGGTATAATAAACGCTGTCCTTAATCACGTCTGGCAGATATTGCTGCGCTACCCAGCCGCCAAAATCGTGCGGGTAACGGTAGCCGGTGGCGTGCCCGAGTTTTTTGGCCCCCTCGTAGTGTCCGTCGCGCAAAGAATCAGGAATGTCTCCGCCCTTGCCGTGCCGGATATCTTGTGTGGCGGCGTCAATCGCGCAGACGGCGGTGTTCGATTTCGGACTAGTCGCCACGAGAATGACGGCGTTTGCCAGCGGAATGCGCGCCTCGGGCAGGCCGAGCTGTGTGGCCGAGTCAACGCAGGCCTTGACAATCGGGATGATCTGCGGCCAGGCCAGACCAACATCCTCGGCGGCACAGACTAATAGGCGTCGGCAGGCTGAGATTAAATCGCCCGCTTCCAGTAGTCGCGCCAGATAGTGCAGCGCCGCGTTTTCGTCCGAGCCGCGCAGCGATTTTTGAAAGGCCGATAAAATATCGTAATGCGCGTCGCCGTCGCGGTCGTACCGCATGGCCGAGCGCTGCGATACCGCCTGCGCGGCTGCGAGCGTGACCTGCCCGTCGGCACAAGCCAGCGCCAGCGCTTCGACGGCGTTGAGCGCCTTGCGCACATCGCCGCCACAGCTCGAGGCGATATAATCGGCGACGCCCTCTTCGAGCGTTATGTGCTGTTCGTACTGCTCGCCCGCCTTTTCAAAGGCGCGCAGCACGGCCTGCTTAACCTCTTGCGGCGGCACGGCCTTGAATTCAAACACGGTGCAACGAGACAGCACCGCCCCATACACATAGAAATAAGGGTTTTCGGTCGTCGAGGCGATCAGCGTGACGCTGCCGTCCTCAATATATTCCAGCAAGGTTTGCTGCTGCTTTTTGTTGAGGTATTGAATCTCGTCGAGATAAAGCAGAATGCCATTGTAGCCCGAGATGGTGTCCCGCGCCTCGAACACCTCCTTGAGGTCGGCGGTACCGCAGGTGGTGCCGTTAAGGTGCCGCAGCAGCTTGCCGGTTGAGGCGGCGATAATGCGCGCCACTGTGGTTTTGCCCACCCCCGAAGGGCCGTAAAAGATCAAATTTGGAATTTTTCCGCGCTCTACGATACCGCGCAGCACAGCGCCGGGCGCCAACAGATGGCGCTGGCCGACAACCTCGTCGAGCGTTTTAGGGCGCAGCAGGGCGGCAAGCGGCTGGCTCATAATCTAATTCCTCCTGTAAAGGGTTGGCGTTGTTACGCGCTGTCCAAGTGATTTGAGAAGTCCGGTCGCGACCGGAGGGCGTCGCTTCCGACGCGCACAAAGGGCAATAATATTGGTTTTATTGTAGCGCAAAAACCGTCGGATGTCCATTATAGCCAGACAACCTGAGATCGGATAATCTTGGCGACCTGCAAGCAGGCTGGCTTGATAACATCACTTGCTTGCGTGCGTTGTACGAAGGAAGCCAACGTATTGAAATAATAAATTTGACCGCGATATTCGGTGTCCTATCGCGTTGTCGTGCTTGGTGTGCACAAATATCCCCGCCAAGCCTGCCGCTGTTTTCAAGCTGCTTGGTTGTCAAGATAAATAGAGCCGCCGCAGAATCGGCAAAATTCCACGGCGGCTAAGGAATTAAAATGAACGAATGCGGGTCGTACACTAAAAAGCGGCATTACTTGCCCGGTTTTCTGTCCAGATCTGCTTTCGCGGGATAAAAGTCTGCCCGCTAATCTGTTGGCGTTTTAATAGTTTTTATCAGCGTTACTCATAAAGCGGGAACTTTGCGCACAGCGCCTCGACCTCTTTGCGGGTCTGCTCGGCGGTGGCTTCAAAGTCAGTGGCGGTGCGGTAGATCCAGTTGGCGATCAGCGCCATCTCGGCTTCTTTAAATCCGCGGGTCGTCACGGCGGGAGTGCCGACTCGCACGCCGCTCGTGACAAACGGGCTCTGCGGGTCGTTGGGAACGGCGTTTTTGTTGACGGTGATATAAACCTCGTCCAAGCGGTGCTCAAGCTCCTTGCCGGTGATGCCAAGGTTTTGCAGGTCGATGAGCATCAGGTGGTTATCGGTGCCGCCCGACACCATATTGACGCCCAGACGCGCAAACTCAGCGGCCAGCGCCTTGGCGTTCTTGACGGTCTGCTCGGCGTAGGCCTTAAAGGAATCGCACATCGCCTCGCCGAAGCAGACCGCCTTGGCGGCGATGATATGCTCAAGCGGGCCGCCCTGCGTCCCGGGGAAGATGGCCTTGTCGATTTTCTGCGCCAGCTCCTTTTTGCAAAGGATCATACCGCCGCGTGGGCCGCGCAGCGTTTTGTGGGTGGTCGTGGTCACAACATCGGCGTAAGGAACCGGCGACATGTGCTGCCCTGCAGCCACCAGACCGGCGATGTGGGCCATATCCACAAACAGATAAGCGCCGACCTCCTTGGCAATTTCCGCAAAGCGGTCGAACTGGATGGCGCGCGGATAAGCCGATGCGCCCGCGATGATCATCTTGGGTTTATGCAGGAGGGCCAACGCGCGCACGGCGTCGTAGTCGATGTAGCCGTTTTCGTCCAGCCCGTATGAAATCATATTGTAATGCTTACCGGAAAAGTTTACCGGAGAGCCGTGGGTCAGATGCCCGCCGTTGGCAAGGCTCATGCCCAGCACCGTGTCGCCGACGTTAACAAGCGCAAAATAAACAGCCTCGTTGGCCTGTGCGCCCGAGTGCGGCTGGACGTTGGCATGCTCGGCCCCAAACAGCTTGCAGGCGCGGTCGCGCGCGATGTTTTCGACGATATCGACGCATTCGCAGCCACCGTAATAGCGCTTGCCGGGGTAACCCTCGGCATATTTATTGGTGAGTACCGAACCCATCGCGGCCATTACCGCCGGAGAGACGAGGTTCTCACTCGCGATCAGTTCAATGTTGCGTTGCTGGCGCTTAAGCTCTTTGTTCATCGCCTCGCCGACCTCGGGGTCGACTTGCGACACAAAGCCGATCGTGTCGATCATTTCGCTATACATTTTGTTATTCCCCTTTCCGCTTTTCCGTGATATGATGTCAGTATAGCCTATCGGATGATAAAAAATCAACCGCAGGCAACCGTGAAATTGAAAAAATCTCCCTGTGATACGAAATAAAACGTGCCAAACGGCACACTTATAGATCAGAAGTTTGAAATTCTGAGGCGGTGGCGCGCTGGAACATTCAAAGGCCGCACAGGCCTTATATTGAAGAAACAAGTGATGGAGGATATATCATGGGCTATAGGATGGCAATGGGCGGCGGCATGGACGGGGCCGTGACAGGTGAAAAGGCGAGCATACTCACGCAGCTGATGGCCAAGCTGCCGGAGCCGGTGCAGGTGCTGGTACATATTTTGCTTGTCGTTGCAGCGGCTGCCATTGTGGGGATGATTGTCGGTAAAATGTATGCCTCAATAAAATATCCCGACCCCGAAAAGAACCATATCATCTCGCCGAAGCTCAAGGTGCTGTTCGTCTGTATTCTGGCCGCGTGCTGCGTCTGGCTTTATACCACGATGACCCGTGAGGAGCCCACCCCTCCCGAAACGGACCCCGGCATGGGTGAAAGTCAGAGCGCCGAACCGTTGCCGGACGGTGGAGATTTGCCGGTGAGCATTGACGGTGATACGGCGGTTGTCGCAATTGAACGTTGATGGTACATAACGCTATGCGCGGGTCAAGCGCTGATAAAATGTAAAAATAAGCATGCCGCCGGCAATAACCGGCGGCATCTTTGTTTTTTAATAGTACTGACATAATTAGAAATTAATGTCCTACAAATAGGCCGCGCACAAAATTGCTTAATATAAGAAGGGGTACCCCGTTTGCGTACTATGATTTATCGCCGGATTTAAACGCCAAAGAAATGGCCAGTCCCGCCAATATGGCGACGGTAATACCACCCGCCGTCGCGGTCAGCCCACCCATAAAGATCCCTAAGAAACCGTGCTCGCGCACCGCCTCCCGAACGCCCTTGGCCAGCAGCGACCCAAAGCCGGTCAACGGTACGCTGGCGCCGGCTCCCGCGTAATCAATCAGCGGTTGATACCAGCCTAAGCCGCCTAAAACGACACCGATGACAACAAACGAGACCAATATACGCGCGGGCGTCAGCTTGGTGTAGTCGATGAGCAACTGCCCGATCAGGCAGATGGTGCCGCCCACCAAAAAGGCCCGTAAATAGGACATTAGCATGTCGCTCATATCAGTTGCCTCCTTTTTCGGATGAGAACCAGATTAAATGCGCAATACCGGGGATGGATTCCTTCTGCTGCACAGTGGTGGGGGAGAGCAGCGCGCCGGTTGCCATAAACAGCAGATTTTTCAGCTTGCCCTCGCGCATGCGCGGCAACAGATAGGAGCAGAGTACCGCGGCTGAACAGCCGCAGCCCGACGCACCGGCGTGTACGTCCTGCTTTTCACGGTCGTAGAGCAGCAGACCGCAATCGTTATATTTTGATTTGACGTCGATACCCTCCTGTTTTAAAAGCTGGATCATCAAATCAGCGCCAACCGCACCGAGGTCGCCGCTGACAATCAAGTCAAAATCCTGCGGCGTTTTCTGGGTATCGGCAAAAAACTGCTTGAGTGTCTGTGCCGCCGCCGGCGCCATTGCCGCGCCCATGTTGTTCTGGTCGGTCACGCCCTTGTCCTCAATGGTGCCGATTGTGACGGCGCGTATAAACGGGGGCTGTGTGCCCTGCTCAAGCACCACCGCGCCCGCCGCGGTCGCCGTCCATTGGGCGGAAGGGGGACGCACCGAACCGTATTCGAGCGGGAAGCGGTATTGGCGTTCCGCCGTGCAGAAATGCGAAGAGGTAATGGCCAGCGTGTGCGCCGCCGTACCCGAATCGACCAGCAGCGTCGAGAGCAGCAGCCCTTCGGCCATCGTGGAGCAGGCGCCATAAATGCCGAGAAGCGGAATACCCATATCGCGCAGGCCGAAGGTCGAGCCGATACACTGGTTTAAAAGATCGCCCGCGAAGGCACAGTCGATGTCGGCGGGCGAAAGCGCCGCCTTTTGCAGCGCCTTTTCCGCCACCATTGTCACCATGCGGCTTTCGGCCTTTTCCCAGGAGGCTTGGCCAAAGGTGGCGTCGGGCTCAAGAATGTCAAACCCGTCGGCTAGCGGCCCCTCCAATTCCTTTTTACTGCCCACCGCCGCAAAGGCGCGCACCGATGGCGGGCTTTGGGTCAGATACGTTTGTTTTCCTTGTTTTTTTGCCATAGCTCGCTCCTAATATAATTTAAAAATCCAGAGGATCAGTCCGTACAGGACGCTGGCCCCAACGCCGTAAACAATGACCGGCCCCGCGATAGCAAACATTTTTGCACCGACACCCAGTACAAAGCCCTCGGATTTAAACTCCAGTGCCGGCGAAGACATTGCGTTTGCAAAGCCGGTGATCGGCACCAGCGTGCCCGCGCCCGCATGCTTGGCGATGTTGTCAAAAACCCCCAAGCCGGTCAGCAGCGCCGTCAGCACGACCAGCGTGCAGGAGGCGGCCGAAGGGCAAAGCGCCTGTTTGACGCCGAGCGCCGAATAGCCGTCGGCAAACAGCTGCCCGAGAACACAGATAAGCCCGCCGATGACAAAGGCTGACGGCAGCGTGACCGCCACCTTAGAGGGGGGTGTAGACTGCTTTACCAATTCATCATAATCCTGATTAGATATCTTCATAAATGCACCTCTTTTCATTTGATAGTGTTTCTTGTGCGATTTAAAATATGTAAAAATGACGTTCTACTCCCGTATCGGAAATTTATTTGAAAGAATTTGAATTTTACTATTGCAATCGTTTATACTGTGTGTTATTATAATTAAGCTGACTTGAGCACCCATATCGCGGAGTGGAGCAGTCCGGTAGCTCGTCGGGCTCATAACCCGAAGGTCGTAGGTTCAAATCCTGCCTCCGCAACCATCAGAATGTACGATTATGTTAACATAGTCGTACATTCTTTTTATATGGCTAAAGTATATACGAATGGTTTGGTGCCTTCTCAAAACCTAACAAAAACCCGCTTAGGAATGAGAGTTTCCTAAGCGGGTTTTCTTTTAAAAGTTTCTCGAAATCCAGCGCATATTTGATGCACAGGTAAAAAATTAAATCTTATTTTTTAAAACTCACTTAGGAATAAGAACTTCCTAAGCGGGTTTATTCTTTGTTCTTTCCCAGCGAATTTACGGATGATTTTTAATAAGCCCAAAAGCAACCAAGGGGGTGCTTTTGGGCGCAGTTTCATATAGGGCGATGGGTAGACTAGGTATTAAAACCTTATTAGAATAACCTTTTGTTCCAGTTCCTCAGCTTTTCTCCTCTTGTAAAATATGACATTTTATAATAGAATATGAGAAAGAATATTACAATCATTGTCAAATAACCATACGGCTTGAAAGCACGGTGGACAAATCAACCGCATATCAAGATAAAATAGTGGATGTCAATGCTATTACAATGGTGAACTGCACACTTCAACTTGTCGAATTTTGCAGCAAAATGTCCTTATTTAGAAGATGGAGACAACAGGATGCGCGATAGATTGGACCAACAGCCAAGGTATTATTTTTCAGACAGGCTCAACAGACAGCTCGCCCGTATACCGCAGTACCCACTGACCGTTGTTGAGGCGCCCTCCGGATTTGGCAAGACCACGGCAATCAGAGAATATCTCAAAGAGAATCTTCCGCCGGAGGCCTGTGAATATTGGTACACCTGTCTGGGCGAGTCGGCCTCGACGGCGTGGATGGGCATTTGCGAGCTGTTTTCAAATGTCAATGACCAGGTGGCGGAGGATCTGAGAAAGCTCAAGATGCCCACGATGGATACGCTGTTTTACATGGCGTCCTATCTCCGAAATATCCGCTGCCACACCGAGACCTATATCGTCATCGACAATTATCAGCGCGTTGATTGCGATATTCCGCGCGAGCTCATCAATGTTTTTTCAATGCACGGAAACCCCAATTTACATATCATTTTCATTACCCAGCAGCTCGACGCCTGCCAGCAGCGCTCAATTTGTAATGATAATGTGCATGTCATCGGCGCGTCAGCTTTTTTCTTTGACCGGGAGGGCATCTCAACCCTGTTTAGGATGAAGGGCTTGCGCCTAACCGAAGACGAGCTGGAGAAAATATTTTTAAGTACCGAGGGCTGGGTGGCCGCCATCCGCCTTCAAATGATCAGCCTGCTCGAAACAGGCTCGCTGACACTTGCCGCCGATATTGAGCAGCTGGTTGAAAACGCCATCTGGAACCATCTTGACCCCACCGAAAAAGATTTTCTGCTGTCGGTTTCGGTATTGGATAATTTCACGACACGTCAGGCGACGATCATGCTGGGGCAGGATGCGCTGCCGGACAAAATTCACGAACTGCTCAGGACCAATGACTTTATCAGATATCTGGCCGATAAACGCGTTTACAGCATACATAGCATTCTGCTGGATTATTTGAGAAACCGCTTTTACCATCAGACATCTGAAGATTATCAACATCGCAGCTACCAGAAGGCGGGGGAAGCCTGCGCGGCCAGCCTGCAATACTGTCCCGCCGCTGAATTCTATTATAAGGTCAAGAATTTTGACGCCATTCTGTCCCTGCCCTTCACGCTGGAATATTTGAGCGCGCAAAAAGAAAAATACCAGTCGGGATTTTGCACCGCGCTGGTTGGGGAGAGCCCGGACGACGTATTGTGCAGGCACCCTTTTACCATGATTATCTTTGGTTATATGGCGCTGATGAATGGCCATTATGAAGAATATCAAAAGCTGCGCGGGCTTCTGTGCCGGGTCATTCAAAGCGGCGCGGGTTACAGCCCCGAACAGCTGAAAAAAATAAGCGGTGAATATGCGCTTTTAGAAATGCTGGGCGCGTTTAATGATATTGCCAAAATGCAGGAGAACCAAAACAGATATTGGGCGCTCTTGGGTGTGGCCACCAGTACGATCAAAGCGAGCACCCCTTGGCTCTTTGGCAGCGTTTCGGTGCTCGATATGTTATGGCGCGAATCAGGCGAACTCGAAAACAGCTTGCGTCAGATTGAGCAGGGCAGGCTTTTATACCTGCAATTGGCCCGGGGGCATGGTGCCGGCGCCTTCTATACGATGCGGGCTGAGGCCATGCTCATGCGCGGCGAAGACGACGAGGCCGAAATTTTATGCCATAAGGCTCTCCACGACGCCCGAAGCTATCAACAGACCGACGTCTGCATCTGCACCGAGCTGACGCTGGCCCGCATTGCCATCTTACGGGGGGATGCCGAGGCTTATTTTGGTGCGGTCAAGCGGCTGCAGCATTATCCGACCGAAGACTCAAGCCTTTACATACTGCGGATGGTCGAGCACTGTATGTCGATCATCAGCCTGCTGCTCGACATGAAGGATTATGTCTCTCCATGGTTTTACGACATGGAAAACATCAAAAAAGCGGTCTATGCACCGGTCTTGCCCCATGCGCAATTGCTCCACTTAAAGCTTCTTTTAACTGAAAAGCGGTACAATGAATTTTATGGCGTCTGCCAGCATGCGATGAACATGTCCCGCAACCCGGCGGGCAACGCAAAATATGTCATGCCACAGGTTTATCAGCTCATTTTTCTTGCCATCGCAAAGCGGAATAACGGCAGAAACATAGAGGCGCGCGAGCACCTTAAAGAGGCATTGAACATCGCGCTGCCGGACCAGATTTATCTCCCCTTTGCGCAGCAGGCCTGTATGGCCGACTTTCTGCCCGAGCTGAGCATGTGCTTTTCTGGCGGTGCTGACCTGCGCGACACAGCCGCCGAACGTGCGGAGGATTCCGCCCTACCCCCGCAGGGGGCATCTCAAACCGTTATGTCGGAGACCGGCCGATTCGCTGCTTTAATAGCGCTTTGCCGACGCCAGAAGAATGGGGCGGACGCTATTAGAAAGGCGGTATTGCAAGACAAATCTCCGCTGACGCCGCGAGAAAGAGAAATTGCCCTGCTCGCCAAGGCCCGTCTAAGCGCCAAAGAAATCGCCCAAAAGCTCTATATTTCGGAGATGACGGTCCGGGCGACACTCAGAAATGTGTACAGCAAACTAGGCGTGCATTCCAGAATTGAACTAAGCTTCAAGGAGTTTTGACAAAAAAATCGCATTTACTACATATTGAGGTATGAACAAAAAGATAATCTGTTGTATTTTTTATACAGCGGATTATTTTTTATATGGCGATATAATCCACGCGCTCAGGACGAACGATCTGTTTACATAACGAAATTAGAAGGGGAGAGACGATGAAGATACTGATTGCCGAAAAAGACCGGGCCAGCAGGAATATTTTAAGCCAGTTTCTAGGCCAATACGGAGATTGTGATCTTGTTGTCGACGGGCTGGAAGCACTTTACGCTTTTTCAGTGGCTATGAAAGATAAAGCGCCCTATCACCTGATCTATCTGGATACGATAATGCCCCGGGCGGACGGCGTAAGGGCGTTAAAAACCATCCGCGACTTAGAAAATCAATATGGCGTCACGTTCGAGAGCCGCGCAAAAGTAATTATGACCACCACGCCAATCAAAGCGCCTAAAACACCGCCGATGTCGGACGACGTCAGCGAAGCCTACACCGCCAAGCCCATTGACGCCCAAAAGATGCGGGCGGCAATGGAAGAGTTGGGCCTGACAGGACAAAACCCCGAGAGCAAAGGTAAAAATGGCGGCAAAAAATTTACCGAAGAGGAGCCTTATACCATAAAATGCGATACGCGCGGCAATAGTCTCTTTTCTGCCGCGTACCATCAGGGTTATTTTAAAAGTGTGCATGCGTATCCCAACTATCGGTTAGAGGTGCTGATGGGAACCGGGACAACCATCTGTTTTGACTTTAGATCGAGAATGAACACGGTACGTTTTGGGGGACTTAAGGATGAGGAGCTATTCCGAAATGTGCGCACCGACGGACGTTATCTTATTTTTGAAAAGGCCGGAAAAATTCCCCTTAAAATAACGGCGTCGGAATTTATGGACCTCGTGTTGATAGACCGAAGGAAAAGCCTGATGTATAGAGAGGATATGTAATATATGCTAAAAAAACATAAAGCCAACAAACCAAGTTCGGGTCGCGCTTCAAGAGGCTTTAGAACCCTGCTGTCCAAGATACTCTTCTTTGTCGGGGGGCCGGTGCTCATTTCTTATTTGGTCGTTGGTCTTATTCTGATGAGTCTGGTCGGTACGGCGGTATCCGGGCTTGCCGGCAATGAATTGGCGGCAAAATCACAAGCGGCCTCGCATGAAATTAACGGCTATTTCGAGCAGCATTTTGAGGTTGTTAAGACGATGGCCGCCAATGTTGAACTCGAGGCGCTGTTTAACATGGTAACGCCGGGCGTGAAGATCGACGAATCTGAAGCGTTCGCCCCGATAAAGCGCACGCTTCAAAATATTCAAGACTTAAACGCCGATTCCATTATGAGCGTTTGGGTTGTGGATGTTGATTCCAGCCAGTTGGCACAGGCGGACGGATATGTTTCAAAGAGCGACTGGAATGTACAGCAACGGCCGTGGTTCATACAGATGAAGGACGAAAAGGCGGCAATTTTAACCGAGCCCTATGAAGATACCGCCACCAAATTACAGGTCGTCACGGTGGCGGGGCCGGTATTCAAGCCGGGGACGCAGGAAATTATCGGTGCGGCGGGCATCGACTTCTCTCTTGAGGCGCTGGCAAAAACGCTTGCGTCCTACACCTTGGGCGAAAGCGGCTTCTATGTGCTCACCACCGGCTCGGGTCAGCTCATCTATCATCCCGTCGCTGAAAACATCAACCGCAATATTGCCGAGACCGACATGTCACAGAGCATTCAGAAGGCCATGCTCTCTAAAACGGCGGGCAGCCTCGAATATGCCTCTCACGGACTCCAAAACCATGGCTATGTCGCGCCGGTCGGCAATACGGGCTGGATGGTGGCAACCGGGTTACCCGATGCGGAGTTTTATAAGCAATACACCGCCGTTCGTGTGACGATGCTGACCACCTTTGCAATAACCGCTGTGGGTATTTTTGTGATGATGCTGTTTGTATCCAGACAGATTATCACGCCGATTAAGCGGCTGACTCATGCGGCCAATCTCATCGCGGAGGGCAATCTTGAGGTCTCGGCACAGGTCGACACGCGGGACGAGACTGGGCAGATGGCCGACGCGATCAATAAAACCGTTGTAAAGCTGAGCCGATATGTCGCCTATATCAAGGAAATTACCCACACGCTTGAAAATATGGCGCAGGGTGATATGCGCATCCGCTTAAATGAGGATTATATCGGGGAGTTCGCCTCTATCCGATCCGCCTTTGAGGATATCTCCACCTCGCTTAACAGCACGCTGCATAACATCGACATTGCCGCCGAGCAGGTCAGCACCGGGGCTTCGCAGGTTTCCGGCGGGGCGCAGGCGCTTGCAGTGGGCTCGACCGAACAGGCGTCGGCCATTGAGGAGCTGAATTCCTCGGTTGTCAAAATTGCCGAGCAGGCTGCTGAAAATTCGGTAAACGTCAAGACCGCGTCCTATTACGTCGATGAAGCGGGCATGGGCGTCAAGGCCGGCAACACGCATATGGCGCAGTTGACCGGAGCGATGGCCGACATCGGCTCAGCGGCCAACCGAATTGCGAATATCACTAAGACTATTGAGGATATTGCGTTCCAGACCAACATCCTCGCACTAAACGCCGCCATTGAAGCGGCCCGCGCCGGAGAAGCTGGCAAGGGCTTTGCGGTGGTCGCCGACGAAGTCCGCAGTCTTGCCGCCAAATCGGCCGAGGCCGCCAAGCAGACCTCTGATTTAATCCGCAATTCTGTCGATACCGTCGCGCGGGGCACGCAGATCACCACCCAGACCGCGCAGGTCTTGCAGGATGTCGGCCAAAGCGCGCTCAGGGTCACCGAAAGCTTTGCTAAAATTGAGCAGGCATCGGCCGATCAGGCCACCGCCATCGAGCAGATCAAGCTCGGGCTGGCTCAGGTTTCGTCGGTGGTGCAGACCAACGCGGCAACCGCGCAGCAAAATTCCGCAACCAGCGAGGAAATGTCGGCGCAGGCCGCCACGCTGCGTGAAGAGGTCGGTCGGTTTAGGCTTGATACCGCGGCCGAAGGGGATATTTTAATCGCGCCCCCGTCCGTGGAATGGCACAAAACCCCCGAGCAGGCGTTTGAGGATGCTTCTTTGTTGAGCAAATATTAAAGTTAAGCGCTAAAAATTAAATATGGAGGGACAGTTATGGCTAAAAGTAAAGCAAGAGCAGCAAAGAAGAGCTTTATTAAAAATTTGTCCGTCAGTAAAAAGTTAATCGCCGGGTTTGGCGCCATGCTGCTTTTAATGGTATTGTCGACAGCGCTGTCGCTGTATAATATCCATAATATCAGCGGGCAGATCAACCTGTATAGCGTGTATACCGTTCCAAACGGCGAGCATGTGCGCAGTATGCAAGTCGGTATGCAAGGCATTCTGCACACGTTGCTTGAAGCGATCACGGCGGATAGTGCCCAGTCCTCCGAAGCGGCGCTGATCACCGCCGAGGGTTACGGCAAGGATGTTGTAAGCGCGCTAGAGGCCTATAAAAACAACCAGCGCAACCATGACCGGGACGCGGATATTGAGCAAGTCAAAGCTGTTATCTCGCAGGCCGCGGCCCAGCGGGCTGAAATCAATACGCTGGTACGCAGCCGGTCGAGCGCCGATCTTGCCAAGGCGCTGACGTTATATCAGACGGAATATAAGCCCAGAATTGATCAGGCGATGGACATTCTGCTGGGCTTTTCAACGACGGCTAAAGACCGCGCCGCGCGTCAAAGCGCCGAGTCTCAGGCTACCTCGGTTTTAGCATGGGTAACGCTGATCGCCTGTGCCGCGGTGTCGGCGGTGCTGACTGTTTTCATCGTCATTGCTATTCGCCGGTCGATCCTGCGCCCGGTCAACGAAATTGTCGGCGCTTACCGTGAAATAGCCAAAGGCAATATGAAGGCGCAGATCAGCTATCAAAGCCGGGACGAGCTCGGGCAGATGGCGGGGCTTATCCAAAAGACCAACGAACTGCAAAGCGCCATTATCAACGATGTGATCGAGAAGTTTACAAAAATATCGCAGGGCGATCTCCGGCTGCGGGTGGATTTGGATTATCCCGGCGATTTTGCGATGCTCAAGCAGACGATTGAAAGCACCGCCTTTACATTAAATAACACCATGCAGATTATAAACACCGCCGCCGAACAGGTCAGTGCCGGCGCTTCTCAGGTCTCCAGCGGGGCGCAGGCGTTGGCGGCGGGCTCGACCGAACAGGCGGCCTCGGTTGAAGAGCTTAACGCCTCGATCATCAGCATCGCCGAGCAGGCGATGGAAAACTCGGACCACGTCAAAGCGGCGCACCAACAGGTTGAGCAGTCGGGTGACGGCGTCAGCAGCGGTAACGCGCATATGGCGCAGCTCACCGAGGCCATGGCGGACATCGGCGCTTCCGCGCACCAAATCGCCAGCATCACCAAGGTAATTGAGGATATTGCGTTCCAGACCAACATTCTGGCTTTAAACGCGGCGATCGAGGCGGCCCGCGCCGGTGCGGCCGGCAAGGGCTTCGCGGTGGTGGCTGACGAGGTGCGCAGCCTTGCCGCCAAATCGGCCGAGGCGGCTAAGCAAACCGGCGCATTGATTCAAAACTCGGTTGCTACCGTGGCGCGCGGTACACAAATGACGGCGCAGACCGCACAGGTGCTGCAGGACTTGGGCACAAACGCGCAGCAAATTATGGATGTAATGGTTAGAATCGAACAAGCCTCCGCCGAACAGGCCGGTGCTATTGAGCAGATTAAGCTCGGGCTGTCGCAGGTCTCGGCCGTTGTGCAAACCAACGCGGCGACCGCGCAAGAAAACTCCGCGACAAGCGAAGAAATGTCGGCACAGGCCGTCACACTGCGTGAGGCGGTCGGAAGATTCCAGCTCGCAACCGATAGGGCGCGGCAGGAGATGGATATTTTGCCGTTAAGAGCATCCCCCGATGATGTCTATCCTTCGTTTGGGGTCGCTGTAGGGCAAGGGAAATATTAAGCTGTAATCCCCTTATGCGAGACCGCCCGGACAGGGGGGAATGATGCTCATTCATCAGGGACGTTTTATGGATATCATTTGGCGGCACGCCTTGGTGAGGTATGCCGCCCAAGGCCCATATTTGCAAGCGGATAAGTTGGCCGGGTGCTAAGAAGGGGGCGTTCCATATGCTAAAGGCAAAGAAAAATCTCGTGCCGGTGTCGGTCGCGCTTGGCCTTGTATTCGCGCTGGTGATTTTGCTGCTTTTTTCGCAGCAAAAACAACAGTTGGATGAAGCGTTTGAAAGCATGATCACCAACAGCCTGAACATTCATACAAGCGACAACACCGCCCGGCTTGATCAGGCCATTGCCGGCGCGGGCGACGCCCTGCGCGTGGCCCAACAAGCGATTGAGCTGGCCGACCAGAACAACCTTGAGGAGGTTTTAGCGCGGATAAACGCCGTGAAGCCCAATCTATCCCTCGGGTATATCACGGCGCAGGAACTGGCCTCGGGCGTGTTGACCCCGCTGGCACAGGGGGATGCGCAAGCGGTTCGTCAACGGTTGGCACAAGGCGAAATGGTCGTGGGCGAGATACACTATGTTGAACCGCTGGCGGGCTATTTTCTGCCCGTCATGCTGCCGCTGCAAAGGGACGGCGAGACGGTGGGCGCGCTTTATACACGCATACCGGTGAACGGTCTGCTGCCCCAATCGCATGAAAGCGCCGTTTATCAAGATGTGCAAAGCTGTCTGATCACCTCTGATGGGCGCATTTTCTTTAACACGTTTTTACCCGATCAGGCGGGTAATCTGTTTTCGACGCTCAATGCCTATGGCCTGACTCAGGCCGAGGTTGACCATGTTGATCATATCATTCGCAGCGGCGCACTCGATAGCGCCACCTTCGTGCGTAAGGGACAGAATTATTTCGTGTCGGCCGACCGGCTGGCGTATAACGGCTGGCATCTGGTTTGTTTCGTTCGGGGCCCCGACGTGCTGTTGCGTTCGAGCATGATCGTCAGAAGCATGATAGGGACCAGTGCGGCGTCGGTCATGCTGGCTGTCGCAGCGGCCGGCGCAATATTTCTGATGCTGCTCTCCAACAGAGACAGGCTCGAGCAGGAGCAGCGGCGCAACGTGCTGCTGGCACAGCGGCTTCGCGCCATGTTTAATCAGCACAGCGCCCTCAAAGTGGTTTTTGACGCCGCAACCGGCGCTATTGTCGATGTCAACCCCGCCATATTAAGCTATTTTGGCTATACGAAAGAAGAAGTGCTCGGACGCGGTATTCAGGAATTTAACCTTCTGCCTTCTGAGATATTGGACCAGAAATTCAAGGCGGAATTAAACGGAGAGGTTTTGTTCTCCGCCGCGCCCCACCGCCTTAAAAACGGTAAGACAAGGCTGTTTGACGCCTACGCCTCGGTCGTTTTCGACGGGGAGAGTAAGCTGTTTTACGCCATACTCTTTGACGTGACCGACCGGGAGAGCTACCGGCATGCGCTGCTGCGGGAAAGGGAGTTTTTAAAGACGACGTTGCAGTCGATCGGCGATGGCGTTGTCACTACCGACAACCTTGGCCTTGTCACGAGCTTAAACGGCGTGGCTGAGAAGCTGACGGGCTGGTCTAGAGACCTTGCCATCGGTAAATCCTTCACACAGGTGTTCGCGTTGCGCAATGAAGAAACGTGGCAGCCGGTTGAAAATCCCATCCAGAAGGTGCTCGAGACCGGGCGTGTCGTGGGGCTCGCAAATCATACCGAGCTGGTCAATCGCCAGGGAATGTGTATTCCCATTGCGGACAGTGCCGCGCCCATCAAGGCCGAAGACGGGCGCACCTTTGGCGTTGTTATGGTCTTTCGTGATGTCAGCGAAGAAAAGGAATACAACAAGCAAATAGAGTTTTTAAGCTATCACGACCCCTTGACGGGTCTGTATAATCGGCGTTATATTGAGGACATGATGGCCCGTCTCGACGCAGCGGAATATTTTCCGATTTCGGTTATCATGGCGGATGTCAACGGCCTTAAGATCACCAACGATGTGTTTGGCCACCGGGTGGGAGATACGCTGCTGAAAAATGTGGGGGCGCTGATAAAAGCGTGCTGCCAAAAGGCCGATGTGGCCGCCCGTTGGGGCGGGGATGAGTTTGTGCTTCTTATGCCCAAAACAGCACTTGAGGCGGCGGAGGCGATAGCCAAAAAGATTAAAGAGGCCCATATTGTCATCGAGAGCGGGAACCTGCCGCTGAGTTTGTCGATCGGATGCGCGTGCAAGAGCGGCACACAGGGCAGCATCCAGACGGCGATGCAGCAGGCTGAAGAATATATGTATCACCAAAAACTGCTCGACGGCAAGAGCTATCGCAACGCCATCATCAGCACCCTGCTGGCCACCCTGTATGAAAAAAGCAACGAGACCGAGGAACATTCCAAGCGGATGGAAAAATATTGCCACGATATCGCCAGAAAGCTTCAGCTTTCCTCCAAGCAGATGGACGAAATTTCGCTTTTGGTGCTGCTGCATGATATCGGCAAGGTCAGCGTCAACCCCAATATTCTGCAAAAGCCCGGTGCGCTGACCCCCGCGGAATGGGATGAGATGAAGCGCCACCCTGAAATCGGCTACCGAATCGCACAGGCGACGCCTGAGCTGGCCGTGGTAGCGGATCTGATCTTATCTCACCATGAGCGCTGGGATGGACAGGGCTATCCGCGCCGGTTAAAGGGCAGCGAGATTCCGTTGTCCTGCCGTATTCTCGCGGTGGCTGACGCCTATGACGCGATGACCAACGACAGGGTATACCGCCGCGCGATGAGCAGTGCCGACGCCATCGGTGAGCTGCAAGAAAACGCAGGCACGCAGTTTGAGCCCCATATCGTCAGCGTTTTTATCGGGTTGCTGCAAACTGAAAATTCAGAGGGGCATTCGGTGTTTAATTAAAAGCGACAGCATAACAGAGGGGTCTGCCCGGCGGCGGGCGGCCGGTCAATATCTCTTGCCGCCCTTTAAAACAAGTAAAATAACGTTTGCGGAGGAATCTTCATGTTACATGCCTTGCGACCGGAAAAGAACCATCATATCTTTGCGTGGGAGGATCTTGGCGATATTAAGAGCGGTCGTCAAGAGCTTGGAGAAGAGATGCCGGTGCTGATATATCGTCTGATGCAGTACACCATGCTCGACGTGCTGAGCAAGGCGTATGGCGATGAGACGGCCAACCTACATTTTCGTGAGGCCGGATATCTGGCCGGTACGGCATTTGCTACGCACGCACTGGATATTCACACCGATCTCAACACCTTTTTAGCCAGTCTGCAAAGCGTGCTCAAGGAGCTGAAAATCGGTATTCTGCGTATGGAAAACTTTGATGAAGTCACCGGCGACATTGTTCTGACTGTAGGCGAAGACCTTGACTGCAGCGGCATTCCCATCACGGATGAAACGGTGTGTTATTACGACGAAGGCTTTATCGCGGGCATTCTGGAAGTGTACACCGGCAAGAAATATTATGTGCGTGAGATCGATTGCTGGGCCAACGGCGACAGGGTATGCCGGTTTAGGGGCACGGCCCAATAACAGGAATGATCCGTCACAAGAGGGGAGGTCAAGGAGACATGGACTCGGTTGCCGATCTTTTGCAGGACTATTTGAATCACGCTGTCGATGACCCTGAGCATGCTTTCTTAGATCTGCAAAAGTTGCCCGGGGAATGGCAGACGTTTGGGGCCGGTCTGGTACATTTGACGCAATGCGTCGCCGAGACTGCCGCGTTGGCAAGGGCCATCTCAAAAGGCCATCTAAGCACGGCACTGCCGCCTCCGAACAACGAAATGGCCGCCCCGCTTAAAGCGCTTCACGCCTCGCTCAAGCATCTGACCTGGCAGACACAGCAAATTGTCAAGGGCGATTATCGGCAGCGCGTCGACTTTATGGGGGAATTTTCAGAAGCGTTTAATACCATGACGGCGCAGCTTGAGCGTCGGCACGCGGCGCTTCTTGAAGAAATAGAAACCGGACGCCGCAAGACAAAGGCCTTGGAACAAAGCAACAGCCTATTTGAAATTATTGCGGGTAAAATTTCTCAATGGGTTATTGTGGCCGACGGTGCGACTTGCGACTGGCTCTATGCCAACCAGCAGGCCGCCGACGCGTTATATAATCCCGCCTATGCGCCAAAGCTGCACCTGTGGATGAAGCAGCAGATTAAGGCACTGGCAGGCGGTGGGCAGCCCTATGCAACCGAGCTGGAGCTGCATCAGGGGGAGGCCGGTGTTCAATATTTCTCGGTGGAGATACATCCGCTGTTCTGGTATGAGCACGGCGCTCATGTTTTTATGCTGACTGATATCAGCGCCGAAAAAGAGCGTTTGTGCCTTCTGCAAAACGCCGCTTATATGGATATGCCGACCAGACTTTTTAACCGCAATTATGCAATGCAGGTGTTAAACGAGTGGCTGGATGAGGGCCGATCGTTCATCCTTTGTTTTGCGGATATGGATAATCTCAAATATGTCAACGATTGCTTCGGGCATTGCGAAGGGGACCGCTATATTCTTGCGGTGGCGCAGCAGCTGACGAACTTTTCTGCTGAGATTGTTTTATGCCGTGTGGGCGGAGATGAATTTCTGATTCTCGCGCAGGGCTGGAGCAGCGACGAGGCCCAAGAGCGCATGGAAGCGCTTCGCTTCAGGTTAATGGCGCACAATGATTATGATCGCAGTATCAGTTACGGTATTATTGAGGTCGGCGCCGATAACCTTTTATCGGTGCAGGACCTATTGAATATTGCCGATGAGAAAATGTACGACTATAAGCGCCGCTATAAAATGAGACATCAAAAACAGCGCGAACACGAAGCGGGCAACGCGCCTCGCTGATGCATTAAAGCAGCGCTTATTTGGAAGAGCATGTGCCGGTTGAGCGCAACCTTTAGCCAGACAGCTTTCTGAGCGTTTAAGCCCCCGGAAAGACTATTTTTCTACATAAAAAAGTAGACACGGTTTTCGTGTCTACTTTAAAGGGATATATTTAGTTAAACTGGGTGGCGCCGGGGCGAATTTATAGCCCGCGCAATCAAGTCGCAGTGCGGATACTAGATTTTAACGACCTTGAGCGCGGTGGGCTCAAATAGGTTTAAGCGTTTTGCCACATTGACATAAACCTGCGGGTCGCCGGATGTACAGATTGTAAAACTGCCGCGCGTTTGGTCGCTCAGTGCGTCCTGTGCCGAAAGATAATCGCGCACGGCATTGGCCTGCTCAAGCGCGGGGTTGATAAAGGTGATCTCAGGGTAGCAGCGCTTGAAATTCTCTTCAACAATCGGGTAATGCGTACAACCCAGAATCACATGGTCAACCTTGCGGCGGGCCAGAATGTTGTCAATCTGGGTGGTGATTTCAGTATTGATGTCCTGCTCGTTAAAATCACCGCGATCGACGAGTGCGGCCAGCAGAGGGCTGCCCTTGCCCACCACCTCAATGGCGGGGTCGTGCTGGTGAATAAGCTTATCATAGTTCTGGGTGCTCACGGTGAACTCGGTTGCGATCAGCCCAACCTGTTGGATGCCCGAGCGGGCGATATAATCGGCCGCCGGAGAAACAATGCCGATGATTTTATAATCAAAGTGCGGTGTCAGCCTGTCGATAAGCGTTGAGATGGTGTTGCAGGCAATCGCCGTTACCTTGACACCGTTTTCGCCCAGAAAGCGGAGCATGGCGCGGCTCAAGTCGGCAATCTGATCTGAGGTTTTGTTACCGTAGGGGCAGTTGGCGCTGTCGCCGAAATAGATGATATCTTCTCCCGGCAGAATTCTTTGCAGTTCTCTGACGACGGTCAGTCCCCCGATGCCGGAGTCCATAACGCCGATGGGGCCGTTCAATTTACCCAATCAAGATCCCTCGTTTCACTGCCACAGGCACAACGCCTATCAGCGGTCCCGCGGCGAATTTTAAACAGCATTCAATGCACACAAAGTAGAGCGGCCGCATTCGCTGCATACCGCCTTTAATTATTATAGTACGTTGTAAAAATAATTCAAGATCCAAGGCCTATAAGGGTCCAGTTTATTTTCAATGGTTGAAATTCGTTTGATATGATGGTATAATTTGTTACGCCATTTTTGGGCAAATAGTAAGAGTGAAATGCATGAGAGGAGAAAAAACTGATGATGAACAAGCTGCTTTCGTTACTGCTGGTTCTGGCTTTGGCGCTGACTCTGGTGGCCTGCAATACCACCCCTGCCAGCAGCCAGCCGACCGCACCCGACGCGACAACCGGTAAATACAAGCCCGGTGCCTATGAGGGAACGGCAAAGGGCTATGCGGGTGATCTGAAGGTAACTGTCACCCTCGGTGACAACCAAATCGAGAAGATTGAGGTTGCCGAAAATCAAGAAACGGCGGGGGTTGGCACCGTTGCCATCGATAAGCTGCCCGCTGCGGTTATTGCGAACCAGTCGCTTGCCGTGGATGCCATTGCCGGTGCGACGGTGACCAGCAAGGCGCTGATGGAGGCCATTACCGCCGCGCTCACTTCGGCAGGTGCTGATATCAACGCGCTTCAGACGCCGGTTGAGAAGCCTGCGGTCGAAAAGAAGGCTGAAACGGTTGAGGCCGATGTCGTTGTCATTGGCGCGGGCGGTGCCGGCATGGTGGCCGCACTGGAGGCCAAGGCGGCCGGCAAGAAGGTCGTCATTATCGAAAAGATGGCGATGGCCGGCGGCAACACCATCAAGGCGACCGGTGGCATGAATGCCGCCGAGACCTCGGTTCAAAAGGCGCTCAACGTTGAAGACAGCGTCCAAACCTTTATTGATGACACAATGAAGGGCGGCTACAATATCAACAACCTTGAGCTGGTTACCGCCATGGCCGAGCGTTCCGCGGGGGCCATCGATTGGCTGGCCTCGATCGGCGCGCCGTTGCCCGAGCTGTCCACATCGGGCGGCGCTACAAATAAGCGCGCCCATCGCCCCGAGGGCGGCAGCGCTGTGGGCAGCTATCTGGTTGAGAAGCTGCTCGAAAGTATTGAGAAGAATGAGATTACGATTTATTACAACACCAAGGCGACCGAGCTGGTGCTCACCGACGGCGCCGTCACCGGCGTAAAGGCCGAGGGTGAAGAGGCCGACTACCTGTTCACCGGCAAGGCGATCATCGTCGCCACAGGCGGTTTTGGCGCAAACGAAGAGATGTACACCAAGTACAAGCCTGAGCTCAAGGGCTTTGTGACGACCAATGCCCCGGGCGCAACCGGCGACGGTATCGCGATGGCGGAAGCCGCCGGCGCGCAGCTCGTGGATATTGAGCAGATTCAGATTCACCCGACCGTGCATCAGGAGACGAGCATCATGCTCACCGAGGGCTTACGCGGCGACGGTGCGATTTTGGTCAACCAGTCGGGCGAGCGCTTTATCAACGAGCTCAAGACCCGCGACGTCGTTTCTGCCGCTGAGATCGCGCAGGAGGGCGGCTATGCCTATGTGCTGTTCGATCAGGGGTTGTGCGACCGCGTGAAGGCGGCTGCGGGCTATGTCGCGCAGGGCTTGGCCGCGCAGGGCGATACGATTGAGGCGCTGGCCGAGGCGATCAAGGCGCCGCCTGAGAAGCTGGCGGCAACGCTCGCAAGCTGGAACAAAGCGGTCGCCGACCAGAAGGACGAAGCCTTCGGACGCGAGACCGGCATGGAGTTTGATATTTCGAAGGGCCCGTATTACGCGGTGCAGATTGCGCCCGGCGTGCATCACACGATGGGCGGTCTGAAGATCGACCTTGAAACGCAGGTCATCGGCGCCTCGGGCGAGCCGATCCCCGGTCTGTTTGCCGCGGGTGAGGTCACCGGCGGTATTCACGGCGGTAACCGTCTTGGCGGCAACGCTGTGGCGGACATCATCGTCTTCGGCCGTCAGGCGGGCCAGAGCGCTGCCGCTTATTGCGACAAATAGTTTAAAGCAGCCTTTTAAAGCCCCGGAATGGTTATTCCGGGGCTTTAGTTCGTTGAAGACTGAATTGGGGAAAGCTTCAAGCTAGAAGCCTTGTCTAAGCTTTTTGAAAGTTTGCAAAGGTGTGCTGGGGGGCGCGTGCTTCTTTTTTATTCAAAAGATGTGCCATGGTTTGTGTCAATTGCCATGACGCCGTCACTTCATCAACAATAAAAAACCTTAAATGTGCCACAGACGCAATTTCGCTACTTAATTTTTGCCGGAATCCGACAAAAATCGCTTTCATCGCGGTATAAGCTCAGACATCTGCATCATGTCGAATCTAAGCGCTTTGGTGAATCTGCCAAATTTGTTGCTTTAACGCGCCGAAATTTTATCACAATAAAGCAATTTTGTGCAAGATATGGTTAGGATAGTTGTCTGACCTGTCACTAACAGCCTAAAAATGGCGATTTAGTACGCTTTAATTATATATAAAATCCAATTGACATTTCGCTTTAAAACGCTATAATTAAACACAACAATTTAACAGCCCAAACGCAAAGACGGGAACAGTAGCCTGCGTTTAAAACTTCAGAGAGCCGCCGGTATGGTGCAAGGCGGTGTTTTAAAGCAAAGTGAAGGTCATCCCCGAGCGGCCGACCGAACAGAAAATAGTTTCTTTAGTAGGCTCGGACGATTTGCCCACGTTATGGTGCACGGCATTTGTTTTTAGAGAACAGATGCGCAGAGTGGCCGACGCAATAAAACGCATCGGCAATTAGAGTGGTACCGCAGAGCGCTTTTAGCCTTTGTCTCTTGATTATCTAAAATCATGAGGCATGGGCTTTTTTAATTTCCGTAACAAAAGGGAAGGGGGAAAATCAGATGAAGCTTAACGGTTCTCAGATAGTCTTAAAGGTGTTACAAGAGCAGGGTGTTGACACGGTATTCGGTTACCCGGGGGGCACCATCCTAAATATTTATGACGCGCTTTATAAAACGCCCGAGATTAAGCATATTATGACCGCCCATGAGCAGGGCGCGGCGCACGCCGCAGACGGCTATGCCAGAGCCACGGGGAAGACCGGCGTCGTCTTGGCGACCTCCGGCCCCGGAAGCACCAATCTGGTCACCGGCATCGCCACGGCCTATATGGATTCGATCCCCATGGTGGCCATTACGGCAAACGTGCCCAACTCGATGATTGGCCGCGACAGTTTTCAAGAAATTTACATCACCGGCATTACGATGCCGATTACCAAGCACAATATGATTGTGCGTAGCGTCGACGAGTTGGCGCATGCGCTGCGCGAGGCGTTTCGCATTGCGGGCTCGGGCTGTCCCGGCCCGGTGCTGGTCGATATCCCGAAGGATGTCACCGCCGCCGTCTGCGAGTTTTACGAGCCGGTGCCGGATATGCAAAACCATCCGACCCCGATCAACCCCAAAACCATTGAGGAGACGGCGCGGCTGATCAATGCCGCCCGGCGTCCGATGGTGCATTTTGGCGGCGGCGTCGTGACCGCCAATGGTTCGGATAAGCTGTATGAGCTGATCCATAAGGCGTCGATGCCCGCCTGTCATACGATTATGGGCACCGGCGTGCTCTCTCACGAGGACCCGCTGAATATGGGGATGATCGGCATGCACGGCAATATTTCGAGCGCGATGGCCGTCAGTAACGCCGATGTGCTCGTCGTCGTGGGCGCCCGGTTCTCCGACCGCATGGCGACCAACCCGGCGCAGTTTGCCGCCGACGCCAAGATTATTCACATCGACATCGACTGTTCCGAGATGAACAAAAATGTGATGGTCGACCATTTTATCGCGGGTGATGTCGGCGCGGTACTCGCTGAGCTGCTGCCGCTGGTCGAGGAGAAGGATCACCCCGAATGGCGCGCGCAGATTGCCGAATGGCGCAAGCAGGACGTCGAGCCGCAGTTTAGAAACGAGGCGCTTCGCCCCTGCGACATGATGGAGATGATCTGCGACGTCGCCGGTGAGGATGCGATCATTGTCACCGACGTCGGCCAGCACCAGATGTGGGCGGCGCAATACTGCAAGCGCACCCGGCCCCGTTCGTTCATCACCTCGGGCGGGTTGGGCACCATGGGCTTTGGCTACGGTGCGGCCTGCGGCGCGCAGGTGGCGTTCCCCGAGCGCCGGGTGGTGCATATCACCGGCGACGGGTGCTTCCATATGAACCTCAACGAGCTGTGTACCTCGGTCAGCTACAATCTGCCGATCGTCACCGTTGTGATGAACAACCGTGTGCTCGGCATGGTGCGCCAGTGGCAGTCGCTGTTTTACGAGCACCGCTATTCCTCGACCGACCCCGAGCGCAAGACCAATTTTGCGGCGGTGGCAGACGCGTTTGGTGCGAAGGGCTATCGTGCCGAGACACTGGCCCAATTTGAAACCTGCTTTAAAGAAGCACTCGCCTCGGGCGGGCCCTGCGTGATCGACTGTCTCATTGACAAGGATGAGATGGTCATGCCGATGATACCGGGGGGTGCTTCGGTGAAGGACGCAATCCGCAACGCGCCCTCATCGGCGCTCTAAATTCGAAAAAAGCGCCGCCTATGCTGATTCAGCCGTTGGGACGGCACTTAGAATAATTCATAAACGATGTAATAAATAATTGGAGGGTAAACAAAAATGGCAAAAATGTTTTATGACGCCGACTGCAACTTGGGTCTTCTCGATGGGAAAACGGTGGCGATTATCGGCTACGGCAGCCAAGGACACGCGCATGCCCTAAACCTCAAGGAGAGCGGCGTCAACGTTGTTGTCGGTTTGCGCCCCTCGAGCGCAAGCTGCGAGAAGGCGACCGCCGCGGGCCTGAAGGTGCTGCCGGTGACCGAGGCGGCCAAGGCTGCCGACCTCATCATGATGCTCGTGCCCGACGAGCGTCAGGCCGACATCTATTCCGAAGAGATTGAGCCCAACCTCGTCGAGGGTAATGTGCTGATGTTTGCGCATGGCTTTAATATCCACTTTAAGCAGATCGAGGCGCCCAAGGGCGTCGATGTCATCATGGTTGCGCCCAAGGGCCCCGGCCACACCGTCAGAACCCAGTATCAGGAGG
>JAEWBS010000126.1 GCA_023391005.1 Bacillota bacterium
TTTCGAATAAGCGGGGACAAGCCTTGCGGCGCGCCGCGCCAACGGTAAAAGTTCTGAAGCATGCCCTCTTATAGAAAAAAGCACCGGGGAGGCGGAAGAAAATTGACATCCTATAACACTATTTTGGTAGAGGCCGAGGATGAATTTGTCGAAAAGCGCTCGCGCTTTATCTGCGCCATCGCGCCGGTTCAAACCGCCGAGCAGGCACTGGCTTTTATCGCGCGCCGAAAAGAGCTGCATTACGACGCGCGCCACACCGTTTACGCCTACATATTGCGCGAGGGCAACGCCCAGCGCTATTCCGACGACGGCGAGCCGCAGGGCACCGGCGGCCAGCCGACTTTAGAGGTCCTCCGCCGCTCGAACCTCACCGATGTGTGCGTGGCGGTCACGCGCTATTTTGGCGGTATTTTGCTGGGTGCGGGCGGGCTGACCCGGGCCTATTCCAGCGGGGCCGCGCTGGCTGTGGCGGCTGCCAAGCAGGTGACGATGTGCCCCTGCGCCGACTGCCGCCTTGTGATGGATTACGGCCAGTATGGTATTGTGAACCGGCTGCTGCCCGAGCACGGCGCGCAACCGCTTGAGAGCGACTTTGGCGAGCGGGTGATGCTGACGATCCGCCTGCGGCTTGAGGCGGTCGCGCCCTTTGAAAAAGCGCTGACCGAAGCGACGAGCGCGACGGTCGCACTCGAGCCGATCGGCGAGGTGTTTTCGGCTATGGCGCTATCCGGCGAGACGCCGCCGGACGCTTGACCCTGTGGCGGCATTTGAGAGCGTCACCCATAATCCACGCAGCTTTTTAACGGAGCATGCACATTCAACCGCACGAAATTCGTCGAAACGGCGTAAAAACACCAATTTACAAGAAATCTTCGTCAACAGGCAGGAATTATTTTGTTTTGCCGGTATAATATTAGTATGACGCCTAAAACTTGATAAACGCTTTGATGGACTATCAGGATAAAAAGCGGAGGAGTCCGATTAATGACCATTCGAGAAAAGACCGAAGCGATTGAAAAAGAAACGCTCTCGCCGCTCGCCAAGCTGTCGGCTGAGGCGCAGCGTGAGCACCCGATGGAACCGTGCACGATACGCACCGCCTTTGGGCGCGACCGCGACCGCATTCTGCACAGCAAGGCGTTTCGGCGCTTAAAGCATAAAACACAGGTGTTTCTCTCGCCCGAGGGAGATCACTACCGTACCCGCTTAACCCACACGTTGGAGGTGTCGCAGATTGCGCGCACCGTCGCGCGGGCGCTGCGCTTAAACGAAGATCTGACCGAGGCGATCGCCTTGGGCCACGATCTGGGACACACCCCCTACGGCCACGCGGGGGAATATGCGCTCAACGAGTGCTGCCCGCACGGCTTTCGCCATGCGGAGCAGAGCGTGCGGGTGGTGCGGTTTCTTGAGAACGATGGTAAGGGACTGAACTTAACCACCGACGTGCTCGACGGCATCGCCTGCCACACCGGCGGGCAGGACGCCAAAACGCTCGAGGGCCGTGTGGTGCGTTACGCCGATAAAATCGCCTATATGAACCACGATTTTGAAGACGCTGCGCGCGCGGGCATCATCAGTGAGAATGACATTCCGTGGCAGGTCAAATACGCGGTGGGGCGCAGCAAGGGCGAGCGCATCAACAGTTTTGTGCAGTCGCTGGTTGATTACAGCGGCGACGATATCCGCATGGCTCCGGCTGTGCAGCAGGCGTTTAACGCGTTGCGCGCCTTTATGTTCGAGGCGGTGTACAAAAACCCGCTGGCTAAAGGCGAAGAAGCCAAGGCCATTGCGATGCTGCAAGGCTTGTATAAGCATTTTGTGGCGCATCCCGAGCAGCTGACGCCTGAATACCGCGCCATGCTTGAGCAATCCGACGTCGACCGCGTCGTGTGCGATTACATATCCGGCATGAGCGACGGGTATGCCGTTAACATTTATCAAAGCATTTTTGTGCCCCGTTCCTGGGGATTTTAAGCGCGGCTGACGGTGGAAGGGGGTGTGCGCTTTGATTCCTGAAAGCTTTATAGAGGAACTAAAATACCGCTCGGATATCGAGCAGCTTGTTGCGCGCTACACCAACCTCAAGCGCAGCGGCCGCAACCTGTCGGGGCTGTGCCCGTTCCATTCCGAAAAGACGCCCTCCTTCGTGGTCTACCCTGAGAACAACTCCTTTTATTGCTTTGGCTGCGGCGCGGGCGGCGACATCGTCACCTTTGTGCGCATGGCCGAGCACCTTGAATATATCGAGGCGCTGCGTTTTCTCGCCGAAAAGGCGGGCATGACACTGCCCGATGAAGTGGAAAACGATGGCGCCGCGAAATTGAAAATGCGCATGCTGGAGCTAAACCGGCAGGCCGCGCGCTTTTTTAATAACGTTTTGAATTCTTCTGAAGGTCAGCGCGGTATGGATTATTTTCAGGCGCGCGGGCTGTCGCCGAACATCATCCGCAAATTTGGGCTCGGCTACGCCCCCGATTCGTGGGACGCGCTGAAAAACCATCTCGCGCAAAAGGGCTTTACTGAAGCCGAAATGGCGGCGGCCGCCGTCATCCGCAAAAACGATAAGGGCGGCAGCTACGACCAGTTCCGCGACCGGGTCATGTTCCCGATCATCGACCTGCGTGGCGGGGTCATCGGCTTTGGTGGGCGGGTCTTAGGGGATGCGCGGCCCAAATATCTCAACAGCTCGGACACCGTCGTTTTTAAAAAATCACGCGGGCTGTTCGCGATGAATTTCGCCAAGGCGACCAAAAGGCCGCAGCTCATTCTATGCGAGGGCTATATGGACGCCATCGCGATTCATCAGGCGGGCTTTGACAACGCGGTTGCGACGCTGGGCACGGCGCTGACGCCCGAACAGGCGCGTCTGATCGCCCAGTATACGTCTGAGGTGGTCATCTCCTACGACGCCGACGCGGCGGGCCAGAAGGCGACGCAGCGCGCCAGCCAGCTTTTTGCGCAGACCGGCGTCAAGGTGCGGGTGCTCTCGGTCAGCGGCGCCAAGGACCCCGACGAATATATCAAAAAATACGGGGCGGCGAAGTTTACAAAGCTCATTGAGGGCAGCGCCAACGCCACCGAATATCAGATTCAAAGCCTCAAGACGCGCTACGCGATCGACACCGACGACGGCAAGGTCGGCTTTTTGAGAGACTTTTGCGCGCTGATGGCGCGGCTGCCAAGCCCCATTGAGGCCGACGTTTACACCAACCGCATCGCGTCGGAGCTCTCCGTCTCGCGTGAGGCCATCATCCAGCAGACGGCCGCTTTAAGAAAGCGCGCGGCGCGCCAGCAAGAAAAACAGTACGACGCCAGCCTGAAAATATACGCGCAGGAGGCGCCCAACCAAAAACACGACCCCCAACGCGCGGCGAATCTGCGCTATGCGCTGGCCGAAGATAAGCTGATCGCGGCACTGATCAAAAATCCCGATTACGCCAAAGCCGTCTCCGAAAAGATTTCTCCGGCACAGTTTGTGACCGATTCCAACCGCGATATCTTTTCGGTGCTGATCCATAGACTGCTCGAAGGACGCGCCATCGATTTAATGAGCCTGTCCTCTGAGCTTTCGGTCCCGCAGATGAACTGGTTGTCTTATCTGCTGGCCACCAACCGCGAGCTGAGCTATACATTGCAAGACACGCTTGCCTACGCTGCGACGATACGAGAAAAGCAGCAGGAAAAGACCAACGAACAGGTGGGCGTTATGAACAACGATGAGCTTTTGGCGAATTTTCAAAGAATTGCCGCACAAAAGAACCCCAACAAGAATTAGGAGGACATACCGTGGCAGGGCAGGAAAAAAACACCGTAAAAGATCTTATAGAACAAGGAAAGGCAAAATGTAAGCTAACTACCACTGAAATCAACGACGTGCTCGAGGAGCTGGATTTTGACGTCGAACAGGTGGAAAAGCTCTACGAGACGCTCGAAAGCTGCAATGTCGAAATTGTCGAAAATTATGCGCAGATTATAGAAACCGATTTTCCGATGCCTGCCGAAGAAGAGGTAGAGGCCACCCTTGCGGTGGAGGGCATCAACATTGACGACCCCGTCAAGGTGTATCTTAAGGAGATTGGCAGGGTTCCGCTGCTCTCAAGCGACGAGGAAGTGGATCTGGCCGTTCGCATGTCCAACGGTGACCCGAAGGCGCGCAAACGCCTGTCGGAAGCGAACCTGCGTCTTGTTGTCTCAATCGCCAAGCGCTATGTTGGCCGCGGCATGCAGTTTTTAGATTTGATTCAGGAGGGCAACCTCGGCCTGATTAAGGCTGTTGAGAAGTTTGACCACACCAAGGGCTTCAAGTTTTCAACTTATGCTACATGGTGGATTCGTCAGGCTATTACCCGTGCCATTGCCGACCAGGCGCGTACCATTCGCATCCCTGTCCACATGGTAGAAACGATAAACAAGGTCAAGAAAGTATCGTCACAGCTGCTGCATAAAAACGGGCACGAGCCCACCGCCGAAGAGATTGCGGAAGAAATCGACATGTCGGTCGATAAAGTCCGTGAGATTATGCGGGTTGCGCAGGAGCCAGTTTCACTTGAGACCCCAATCGGCGAGGAGGAAGACAGCCACCTCGGCGATTTTATCCCCGACGATGACGCGCCCGCCCCGGCCGACGCGGCTTCGCATATTCTGCTACGTGAGCAGCTTTCTGAGGTACTACACTCACTGACCCCCCGTGAGGAAAAAGTGCTTCGTTTGCGCTTTGGCCTTGAGGATGGGCGTTCGAGAACGCTTGAAGAGGTCGGCAAGGAGTTTAATGTCACACGTGAACGCATTCGTCAGATCGAGGCGAAGGCGCTGCGAAAGCTGCGCCACCCCAGCCGCTCAAAGAAGTTGCGCGACTTCCTCGATTGAGTAGAAGGAGTAGGACATGCATATTACCCTTGAATCAGACTACGCGGTGCGTATAGTCGATTGTCTTTCAACACAGGAAGCCAGACTGGGCGCGGGTAGCATTGCTGAACAAACCGGGGTGACACCACGGTTTACGCTTAAAATTTTGCACAAGCTGGTTTCAAGCGGGCTCGTTCGGTCGTATAAGGGCGCAAAAGGTGGCTATGAGCTGGCACGTGACCCCGGTGAGATTACACTGCGCGAGGTTATCGAAATTTTTGAAGGGCCCTATACCTTTTCGCGGTGCTTAGACCCCTCACATACCTGCAAGTGCACGATATCGGTCTGCCGCAGTGGTAGCTGCCGTTTCCAGCGTGCTTATGACGAAATTTCTGAAATAGTTCGCGCCAAGCTGGATGAGACAACATTTGCTGAGTAGGGCTT
>JAEWBS010000009.1 GCA_023391005.1 Bacillota bacterium
AAACCTTGTCGAGCGCGGCGTTCTTGTCAAACCGCGCAATCTTTGCAAAGCCCGCCGCGCCGGAATCCTTCCACGGACCGTCGCGCAGGTAGGAGACGATATGCAGCGCAATATAGTTGAGCATCAGCGTGAACAGCGTCTCGTTGGTGTCGAACTTCACTTTAAAAAGGGCGGGAATCAACCCCCACAGGCCGCCGCCGATCAGCCCTGCCAAAAACATGACGACGATCAGCAGCCAGTGATTCCAACCGGCGCAAAACAGCGCGAAGTAAGATGCGCAGATGGCCCCCATGATGATCTGTCCCTCAGCGCCAATGTTCCAAAACCGCATTTTAAAGGCCAGCGTAACGCCCAGCGATGCGATGGTCAGCGGAATGGCATATTTGACAGTGGCCTGAATCGCCATTTTGCTGCGAAATGCGCCGGACAAAATGGTGCCGTAAATCTCGAGCGGGTTATAGCCGATTGAGAGGATAAACACGCCGCCCGCGATCAGCGAGATGAGCACCGCCTGAAGCCGCAGAAGCAGAATTTGGCTGTGAGTCTTTTCGGCGCGCTTGACAATGCGGACAAGCGGGTCGTGCTTTATAGCCTTTTGCATCAGGCGTCGCCTCCTTCCTCGGGGGTGGCCCCGGTCATCATCAGGCCAAGCTGCTCTTTGGTGGCGGTGCGTGCGTCGACAATGCCTGTGATCTTACCGTGGCACAGCACCATAATCCGGTCGGAGAGCTCAAGCAGCACGTCCAAGTCTTCGCCGATGTACATCACAGCCACATTGCGGCGCTTCTGCTCGTTGAGCAGGTCGTACACGGTGTAGGAAGAGTTGATGTCCAGCCCGCGCACCGGGTAGGCCGTAATGAGCAGATTGGGGGCCGACTCGATCTCGCGCCCAAGCAGTACCTTTTGTACATTGCCGCCGCTTAACAGCCGCACCGGCGTATCGACGCCGGGCGTTGCGATCGACAGCTTCTTGACCAGCTGCTCGGCCAGAACTCTTGCGGGTTTTCGGTCGACGAAGAGGCCACCATTCTTGTGGTAGGACTTGAGCAGCATATTATCTACCATGCCCATCGAGGCAACCAGCCCCATGCCGAGGCGATCCTCCGGCACAAAGCTCATGCTGATGCCCAATGCGATTATTTCAGAGGGTGATTTTTCAACAATATTTTCCTTTTTGTATAAAATGGCGCCCTTTTTGGGCTTTAAGAGTCCCGCAATAGATTCGCACAGCTCCTTTTGGCCGCTGCCCGCAACGCCCGCCACACCCAGAATCTCGCCGGTGCGAATCTCAAAAGAGATATCGTCTATCGCGACGCCGCCGTCGGCGGTCGGCACCATGAGGTCGACAACCTTGAGAATCGGCTTAGGCGCCACCGCCTCGGGCCGGTCTATTTGAAGGCTGACCGGGCGGCCGACCATCAGCTCGGTCAGCTGCGCCTGATCGGTTTTATCGGTGTCGACGGTGTCGATGCTCTTGCCTTTTCGCAAAATCGTGACGCGGTCGGAGATCTCCAGCACCTCGTTGAGCTTATGGGTGATGATGATGATTGCGCAGCCCTGTTGTTTCATCCGCCGCAGAATGTCAAAAAGCCGGTTGGTCTCCTGCGGGGTGAGCACGGCGGTCGGCTCGTCCAGAATTAGAATTTGTGCACCGCGGTACAGCACCTTGACAATCTCAACGGTCTGCTTTTCGCTGACCGACATGTCGCATACCCGCTTTAAGGGGTCGATCTCGAGCCCAAACACGCTGCAAATCTCTTCGATCTTGCGCCGCAGCTGTTTGGGCGGCAGCAGCTTGTCCGCTGTTCCGAGCACGATGTTATCCATCGCCGAGAAAACCTCGACGAGTTTAAAATGCTGGTGGATCATGCCGATGCCAAGTTTCATCGCGTCGACCGGTGAGTTGATGGTGACCTCCTGCCCGTTGACCGAGATCAAACCGGAATCGGGCCGGTAGATGCCCGACAACATATTCATCAAGGTGGTTTTGCCCGAGCCGTTCTCGCCGAGCAGCGCTAACACCTCGCCGCGCTGGACCGCAAGGTCGATGCCGTCGTTGGCCAGTACGCTGCCAAAGCGCTTGGTTATCTGCTTACATTCAATCGCAAAGTGGGACTGCGAAGACGCTTCCACGTGATCACCCCTTTGTAAAATAAAAACATTTGAAGTTTACTCAAAAGCGGCGTCTGGCAAAATATAAACATATCAGCCCGGCGGCACTTTTCAATAAATTTAGATGGATTTACAAGCGCCGCTTGTCGGCGATGCATGAATTAAAAAATGGCTATACCATTTAATAAATAAGGGGCGGTCATTTAACGAATGACCGCCCCTGCCTGATGCAATCAAATGCCCGGCGGTACAGCAGTTACTTTACAACAACGTTCTTAAAGTACCAGTTGACGTCGCTATAATGCTCGCTGGTGTGCTTCTGGCCGTCGTTGCCCTCAATCTCGCCGTCGAACACGTCCCACTCACCCGAAATAATCTTCTGGCGGGCTTCTTCAATCTTTTCAGCGGTGCCTTCGGCGCACAGGTCGGACAGGTCGGTGATGCCGACAAAGCCCTCAGGCAGGCCGCCGTAGTAGTTCTCGCCGGTCCAGGTGCCGTTGATGACATTCTCAACCGCCCAGGTGTAATAAGTGCTCCAGTTCCAAATCGCGCTGGTCAGCACGGCCTTAGGGGCATCCTTAGACATGTCGGAGTTGTAGCCCACGCCCCAGACGCCCTTTTCCTCAGCGGCAAGCTGGGGGTTGGGGGTGTCGCAGTGCTGGCTCATAACGTCGACGCCCAGCGCAATCAGCGCCTCAGCGGCCTGCTTTTCGCCCTCGGGATCAAACCAGCTGTTCGTGGTCTTGACATAGACCTCGCAGTCGGGGTTGACCGAATAAGCGCCCATTGCAAAGGCATTGAGTCCGCTCGTTACCTCTCCGTTGTCGGTGCCCCAAGCGGCGACATAGCCAAGCTTGTTGCTCTGGGTCTTTAAGCCCGCGGCAATACCGGCCAGATAACGGGCCTGATAGATGCGGCCAAAGTAGTTGTTAAAGTTCTTGCCGTTTGATTTATAGCCGGTGCCGTGCGAGAAGATCACGTCGGGATATTCCTCGGCCAGCGCCTCGCAGGTGTCCATATAACCCCAGCTGGTGGCAAAAATAATGTTGCTGCCTTCCTCAATACATTCCAAAATGGCAGTCTCAATCGCGGTAGCATCGCTGTCGTTGACATTGATTTTGCGAATGATCTGGTCGTCGCGCAGGCCTAAATTCTTCTGCATGCCGACAATACCCTGATCATGGGTATAGGTATAGCCCGAGCCTTCGGCGGGATCAGAGATGTGAATGACGCCAATTTTGATGCTGTCCTTCGCGACGGCGTTTGCCGGGGCGCTGGGCGTTTCCGCGTTGGAAGACGCCTCGGAAGAGGCGGCGGAAGCGGCCTGACTGGAAGCAGGAGTACCGCCGCACGCACCTAACAGGAGCATACCGGCAGCCAACAAAATGGCAAGACTTTTCTTCATTTCTTTTTCATCCTCCTAATTTACGTAGCTTATGTTCGTTTATTACCTGCGGCAGACGCCGCGAGCAAACAAGATCAGTCGCGGAAGAGGACGCCGCCGTCACTCATCGCGTCGACAATAGCAAGCGACTCTACCCGTACACCCATATCGCGTATCAGGCGGCCGCCTTCCTGAAAGCCTTTTTCAATAACGATGCCGGCGCCGACCAGTGTCGCGCCCGCACCGTTGACCAGCTCGATCAGGCCTTTGAGCGCGCAGCCGTTGGCCAGAAAATCGTCAATAATCAACACACGGTCATCCGGCGATAAAAAGCGCTTTGAAACAATAATGTCGTACACCTTTCCATGGGTGAACGACTCAACACGGCTGGTATACACCTCACCCGCAATGTTCTTGGTGGGGTTCTTTTTGGCAAAAACGACAGGTGCGTCAAAATACTGTGCGACAATACAGGCGATTCCGATGCCGGAGGCCTCAATGGTCAGAATTTTATTGATGTCGCAGTCCGAAAAGCGGCGCTTAAACTCCTTGCCGATCTCGGCGAACAGCCCGATGTCCATCTGGTGGTTTAAAAAACTGTCTACCTTCAGAACATTGCCGGACATGACCCGTCCGTCTTTAAGAATACGATCCTTTAGCAGCTGCATGGCGTCGTTACCTCAACTCTCTTAACGGTTATAAAAACAAAATTATGAGAAAATTCTATCAAAAAAGCAGTGCCTTGTCACCTGTTTACCAATGAAAAGTTCACGTTTTGTAAAAAATAGTGCCTTTGATGGAAAAGTGATAGAAATAGAAGGGGACTTTGGGGATTGCGACGAAGCGCAATCCCAACCTTTTTCCATAAAAATTATTTTGTGGAAATATATTCCCAAATATAAACGCGGTCCGCCGTAAGGGTGCCCTGTGTTAGCTGTGCGTTGCCGCCGCCCTTGCCGCCTAGCGCCTGATGCAGTGCCGTTGAAAGCAGTCGCGCATCCCCGTCGGCAATGCCGAGCGCATAGCGATAGCCGTTTTCATCGTCGCCGCACAGCAGCAAACAGGGGCCGGGGCGATGCTCGGTCAGCCGCAGGCAAAACCGGCGCAGCTCATTGGATGAAAGCCCCTCTTCAAACAGAGCAATAAACCCCTCGCCCCGGTCGACCGATTCGAGACGCAGTGCAAACAGCTTGTCCCGGGCCGCCGCCAGCTCGGCTTTCAGCGTGTCGTTGTCGCTTAGAATCCGCTGTACCGCCTCGGCAACCTCCGGGGGCTTGGCCGAAAGTAGATGCGAGATGTCCGCCACCGAGGCGTCCTTCTGGCGATAGTCAGCCAACGCCCGCTCGCCGCACAGCAGTCCCACCCGGGTGCCACCCTTATAACGCTGGGGAGAGAGCAGTTTGATCAGCCCGATCTCACCGGTTTTGGCCACATGGGTGCCGCAGCAGGCGCAGCAGTCGGCCCCCGGCACCGTGACGATGCGCACCTCGCCGGACAGCGCCTTTTTGCTGCGGTAATCGAGCGCCGCCAGCGCCAGAGCGTCGGGGTAGTCCGCCCTCACCGGAATATTGGCAAAGACCATGCGGTTGGCCTGTGTCTCGACGGCGGCCAGCTGCTCGGCTGAGAGCACACCGTTAAAATCGACGGTGACCATCGCGCTGCCCATATGAAAGCCGACATTATCAAGCTTAAACAGCCGATGAACCAGCCCTGAGACGATATGTTCGCCGGTATGGTGCTGCATCAGCGAAAAGCGGCGCGGCCAGTCGATTTTCCCCACAACCGTTTCGCCCACTGTCAGCGCTGTGTCGGTGGTATGCAAAATGGTTTCATCCTTTTCGTGTACATCCAGCACCTTGGCATTCCCTAGTGTGCCGACATCGGCAGGCTGTCCACCTCCTTCGGGATAAAAGCAGGTGGCGTCAAGCGCGACGGCAAAATAGTCCCCTTGCGGTACGCAGGAGTGTACCGTTGCCGTAAATTCGACCTGATACGGGTTTTCTTGGAACAGCTTTTTCACAGGCATGGTGTCACTCCGGTTCTTTAGAATAGATTTTAAACGTTTATGCAAATTAAAAATGCGAAAAAACAAGGACTGCCCCGCCTTTAATGGCAAATCACACCGTCAAAGACAAAACAGACTGTCGGGATTCTGTGTTTTAAGCCCATATGGTATCAGTATAGCACAATACGCGCGCGTCTTCCAGCCTTTGCGCGGCACGGCGTTTATGCTACAATAAAATAAACACCGAACACCGGACCAAAATAGACGCGTTTCGCGTAAATCTTCAGCCGATATTCGGTATAAAACAGATGAGGGGGCAGGCGGCATGGAACAGACCATCCGCGCCGGACGTTACCGGCATTTTAAGGGGAAGGAATATCGTGTGCTCTACACAGCGCGCCACAGCGAAACGCTGGCGCTTTATGTCGTCTATCAGGCGTTGTACGGCGAGGGCGGCATCTGGGTGCGCCCGGCCGCCATGTGGCAGGAGACGGTTGTGAAAGACGGCATATCACAGCCGCGCTTTGCATATATCGGGGAGGAATAGCAGCATGGAAGGCATCGAGAAGCTCCAAAGGCTGATTGACCAGAGCAGCCGGATCGTCTTTTTCG